>CAYXQR010000023.1:0-11464 GCA_964466955.1 uncultured Nitrosospira sp. | reverse complement strand
GGGCGCATCATGTCCTGCGAAATCCCGCCCTGAAGTCGGTCATCGTTGAACTCGGCACGAACGAGGAACAGGAGCAGGCCATCGGGCTGATGAAGGAAGCGGGTTTGAGCGTTCAATCCAGCACGACCCGGAACTGGGGCGAAACCTGTTTCATCTTCAGGAAATAACTGCTATCCGGCCGGGAAAGTGGTCTTTTAGCAAGTATCTGGCGGCTGCGGCTTTCCCGGGGTTTTGCAGGTTACCGCGAAAACAAGGTGGCTCCCATTTGCGGCATGGGCGGCATCTGTGCCTCGCATTCGTCCGTGTTTTCAAAGCGGTAGCGCTCCGCTTTGCCTTTCGCCAGGATATAGATATTGTCCGCGGCATTGATCAGCGCTGGCTGATGGGATATGGCAACGACGGTAAGGTCTTTCGCCAACTGCTGCAGGGTTTTGCACACCAGTTGCTCGCTCTGGGGATCAAGCGCGCTGGTTGGCTCGTCCAGCAGCAGGAAAAGCGGCTGATGGGCCAGCGCCCGTGCGATCGCAATGCGCTGGCGCTGGCCGCCTGAAAGAAGACCGCCGCGTTCACCCACCACCGTGTCCAGTTTTTCAGGCAGCACGCTTACGAAATCCCACGCCCCGGCCTGGCGCAAGGCCCTTTCGGCATCTGCCTTCGTCAGTTCAGGCGCGCCCACCAGTATATTGCTAAGGATGGTATCGTGAAGCAGGACATTTTCCTGGGATACGTAGCCGATCATGCGTCTCCATGCAAGGAGGTTGATCTCGCTCAGCGGCACGTCATCGATGAGTATTTCTCCAGATCGGGGGTCCGCGAGGCCGCATAACAGGTCAATCAACGTGCTTTTGCCAACGCCGGACGGCCCCGCAATGGTGGTGAACGATTTGATCGGGATTTTAAGATCGAGACCGTGAAAGATCGGCTTGGAGCCATAATCGAAGTACACATTCTGCAGGGTAATCCCTTTCTCCAGGGTGGGCTGGCGGGTTCCCGTCGTCCTTTCCGCTGCGGCGCGCGCTTCTTCCACCGCCTTGCGCAGCGCCCAATAGGCGCTTTCCTGCGCCATGAGGTTCTGATATTTGCGCTGTGTCTTGTTCAGCAGGCTCAGCAGGCGGGTGAGCAGGAATACCATTACCATCACCGCAGGCAGAGACAGTTCCCAAGTGACCAAAGCAAGATAAAGGCCGATCGCCATCAGCGTGGCCAGTATGGGCTCCTGCAAGGCCATCAGTGCCTCGCGCGCCATGATCTCGCGCCGCGTGGCTTTTTCAAGCTGCCTGGTCTGATCGCGCAGGATGACCTCGGCAACGTTATCGCGCGCCATGGCTTTCAGCGATTTTACCGATCCAAGCACATCGGAAAGGTAGGATAGCAGGTGGCGCAGCAACTGGGTCTGACGGGTGCCGGCCTTGCGCGTGGCACGGATCAGCTGATGCAGCGTCTGCATCATCACGATGCCCACCAGAATGGAGGTAAGGGTGGCCTCCCATGAGACGAACATCGCCACTGTGCCGTAGACGAGCACCTGCACGGCCAGGGCGATGACCGTCACGCTGTGCTCGAAACCCTGGGCGGCACGGTATGCCTCCGTCGCGACCGAATTAGCAAGTGAGCCCATGGGCTGACGCAGATAGTATTGCCAGCGGCTGGCGAGCAGCGCATCGATGAATTCGAGACGCAACGCCGTGGCGACATGGGCGACGGTGTAGCCGACCTGCCGGTTGGCCAGCAGCAGGATGATGCTTTTTACGACCATGCCGCCGACGATGATCAGCAGCATGACACCGATGGTCGGGGTGATGCCCAGACTCTGGAGCGCCTCCACGATGCGCCGTCCGATGTCGGAGTTGGCGGGATCGCCTACGGCGATCGAAAGCAGAGGGAGAAGGGCGGTAAGGCTGAGTCCTTCGGCGAGGCCGGCCGCCAGCAGCGCAATCAAAACATAGGCTGTGCGCCGCGGGAACAGCATGCAATAGGTGTAGAGTGTGTGCATAAGCTGGATTTGCAGACTACGGGCTATCATATCCTAAATCACGGCAGTGGATTGAAAAACCCTTTTGCTAACAGGCAATAGGCAAGTGCGCATTCACGGCGGGTCGATGAGGACAAAGCGGGGGGAGAGGGAAGGCGAAGATGGAGCGATCCACAGCGGTCGCCGGCGATGCCGCGAGAGGGATGGGTGCAAAGATGCCTAATCGGTTTTTTTGGCGCCACGAATGTTGAGGGCGGCCAAGGCAAACTGGAGGCCGATGACAGCGTACGCCTGAGCGTGCCAGCCCCATGCAATCCACATCACGTTACTGAACAGGGAAAGGAGAAATCCCCAGTGGCGCCTGTTTTTGGATTGATAGGTCAGCAACCAGACCGACGATACGTTGACAACCATTGCGGGCCATTGCAAAAGACTAAGGTAATCCATAAGGGGCCGAATTCTCCGGAAAACAGGCTTTGGGCATCAGAAAAAACAATGCGACGTCAGACTTCATTAGGTGGAGCAGGCCGTCCACGGGTCGTGGGAATCGATATCATCTCATCCGTTCGCCGCGCATTCCGTACGCAAGGACACAGATGATGAGTGCGCAATCGCACATACAGCCATGTTCATCCGGTGCAATATGCAACAGGAAAATGGATTCGTATCATTTTCGCTGTTGAGGGAACTGCAGCCGAACTGCAGGCGGTATGGCGACGTGGGGCGGGAATTACGGGAGTACTGCCTACAGGTCAGAATACGGGGTGTCCCGCAGCCTGACTTACTATTGTTTCCAGCAATCAACCTATGGCTACTTCTGCTTCATCCAGCCGAGCTTTGTGGAAGGGCGCGATCAGCTTCGGCCTGGTGCACATACCTGTTGCATTGCATACCGCGACGTCGGATCAGGGGCTTGATTTCGACTGGCTGGACAAGCGCAGCATGGACCCGGTCGGGTATAAGCGCATCAACAAAAAAACGGGCAGAGAGATTGACAGGGAGAACATCGTCAAGGGCATCGAATACGGGGATGGCCAGTATGTCGTCCTGAGCCAGGAAGAGATTTCCGCCGCCTATCCCAAAACCACCCAGACAATCGAGATCGAGACATTCGTGCCGGCCACCGAGGTGCCTTTCGTGTACCTTGATCGTCCTTATTACGTCGTTCCTATCAACAAGGGGGCAAAAGTCTATGCGCTGCTGCGCGAGGCTCTTCTGAGAACGGAACGTATCGGCATTGCCCGCGTTGTGATTCAAACCAGGCAGCATCTTGCGGCCCTCATTCCGACGGGGCCGGCACTCGTGCTGAATCTGCTGCGCTGGGGTGACGAGATACGCGGTTGGGAGAAGCTGAGCCTGCCCGCCGAGGGAACAAAGGAAGCGGGCATTACCGAAAAAGAACTGAAAATGGCGGAACAACTGGTGATGGATATGAGCGGCAAATGGAATCCCGAAGAGTTTCGCGATTCATTCAAGGATGAAATCATGAAGCTGGTGCGCGAGAAGGTCGAAACGGGCGACGTGCAGACCGTTGCGCAGCCGGAAGAGATGGAGGCGCAGCGCGGCGCGCAGATCGTGGATCTCACTGAACTGCTGCAGCGCAGCCTGAAGAAGAACGGGGAGAAGGGAGACCGCGAGTCGGCTGCCCCCAGGAAATCCTCAAAGGCGGACCGGAGCAGTGCATCCGCCCAAGGGGGAAGCATGCGCAAACGCCGGACAGGATAGGATGGGAACTGCGGACGGATTTCAGCCCGGGATCGATGGGGTTCACGGGGTCGGACCAGTCTTCATTCTCGCATCGAAGATCTGGTCTTTGCTCACTGTAGCGGACGCGCACTGCTGATGGAAAAGCGGAATCTGCATTAGATACGGATGCTTCCGAGCCATGGCAAAAACCGATTCACTCAAGCCTTACCGGGCAAAGCGGGATTTTTCCATTACGCCCGAGCCTGCCGGGCTCAAAGGCGGCCGGAAGGCTGAAACGGGTTTGTCGTTCGTGGTGCAGAAGCATTGGGCATCCCGCCTGCACTACGACTTCCGGCTTGAGCTCGATGGAACGATGAAAAGCTGGGCGGTTCCTAAAGGCCCCAGCTTCGATCCCCATGACAAACGTATGGCGGTGCATGTCGAGGATCATCCCATTTCATATAACCGTTTCGAGGGCGAGATTCCGCGTGGGCAGTATGGCGCGGGCAAGGTCATCATCTGGGACAAGGGGATCTGGCTCCCGCTGGATGAACCCCGCAAGGGTTATCACAGCGGGAAACTGAAATTCGAGTTGCGCGGACACAAGCTGAAGGGAAACTGGACGCTGGTTCGCATGAGAAGCGACGAGGAAAAAAAGCAGGAACCCTGGTTGCTCATCAAGGAAAAGGATGAATACGTTCGTTCGGCCAGTGAATACAGTGTGGTGGATGAACTGCCGGAGAGCGTTGCCGGGCTCGAGCCTCCCCAGGCCGATGAGCCGGCCGGCTCGGCCACTTCCCCTGCAGCGAGTGGAGGAAGCAAAGCTGCTGCCCCGCGAAAAAGCGCGTTGCCGGGTCAGGCAATCGCGGCGGATCTTCCGCACACGCTGCGGCCCGAGTTGGCCACCTTGGTGGACAGCCCGCCGGAGGACGCGGATGAGTGGATCTATGAGATCAAGTTCGACGGCTACCGGATTCTGACCCGCATAGAGGGTGACAAGGTCCAGTTCTTTACCCGGAGCGGCCTCGACTGGTCGCACAAGCTGCCCGAACTGGTCAAGGCCATTTGCCGGATAAAACTCAAGCCGGGCTGGCTCGATGGCGAGATCACGGTGCTGGACGAAAAAGGCACTCCCGACTTTCAGGCTTTGCAGAATGCCTTCGACAGTTCGCGCACCGGAGTCATCGTCTATTACCTTTTCGACCTGCCGTTTTACGACGGGCACGATCTCCGCAAGGTCCCCCTGATTGAACGCAGAAAACTTCTTCAGGCCATTCTGAAGGCCCCGCTGCCGGATGAAATACGTCTGAGCGATAATTTCGATGTCCCGCCCGGCGACATTCTGGCCTCGGCATGCAAGCTGGGGCTCGAGGGCATTATCGGGAAAAGGAGAAACGCGCCCTATGTCTCACAGCGGTCCCCGGACTGGATCAAGCTGAAATGCACGCAACGCCAGGAATTCGTCATCGGCGGCTATACCGACCCCAAGGGTTCGCGTGCCGGCATCGGTTCTCTACTGCTGGGGGTGTACGACATGGAGGGCAGGGACAAGAAAGAAAAAAAACTCCGTTATGCGGGCAACGTTGGGACGGGCTTCAGCGACCGGACTTTGCGGGATCTGAAGGCCAGGCTTGACAGCATTTCCGCCCGGGAGAGCCCGTTCGCCAACTCGGCCAGCGAAATCGGCAGGAAAGCCCACTGGGTGGAGCCAAAGCTCGTGGCCGAAGTTTCCTTCGGAAACTGGACGCGGGGAGGGCACATCCGTCATTCCGTTTTTCGCGGCTTGAGAACGGACAAGAAGGCCGATGCCATTATCCGGGAAAAACCGGTTCATCTCGCCGCGGCAAAACCGGCTGACTCAGCCAGCGTTGGTAGCAGGATACCCGGATCATTGAAGATCACCAACCCCGACCGAGTAATCGATCCTTCCAGTGGTTTCACCAAGATCGACCTCATACGCTACTATGCGCTGGTCGCGCCCCTGATGCTGCTGCACCTCAAGGGAAGGCCGGTTTCCCTGGTGCGGGCGCCGGAAGGAATATCAGGCCAGCTGTTTTTCCAGAAGCACTGGGAAAAGGAGACCATGGCGGGTGTGGAGCAACTCGATCCCTCCCTCGACCGCGATCATGAGCCGCTGCTTGAAGTCGTCACTGCGGAAGGTCTCCTCTCCGCCACCCAAATGAACGTGATTGAGTTTCATACCTGGAACGCTACCAAAGACAGGATCGACAGGCCGGACAGGATGACGTTCGACCTGGATCCGGGCGAGGGTGTGCAATGGTCCCTCATCCAGGAATCGGCGCAGCTTGTCCATGTGTTTCTCAAGGAACTGGGCCTGACGTCCTTTCTCAAGACCAGCGGCGGCAAAGGTTTGCACATCGTTGTGCCGATACGCCGGCTGCGGGACTGGGAGACGGTAAAAGGTTTTTCCCAAGCCATTGTCCAGCACCTGGCCGCTACCATCCCCAAGCGTTTTTCCGCCAAAAGCGGTCCGCGTAACCGGGTGGGGAAGATTTTCATCGACTACTTGCGCAACGGTTTCGGCGCCACGACCGTCGCTGCCTGGTCGGTGCGTGCCCGCTCCGGATTGGGCGTATCTGTTCCCCTCCGCTGGGATGAACTGGAATTGCTGGCGGCCAGCGACCGCTGGTCCGCCAGCAATATCCACGAGCGCCTGGACAAAGGCAACGAGCCGTGGGCAGAATATCAACACGTCAAACAGTCCATCGTGCCGGCGATGGAAACGCTGGGATACAAGCCGAAATCGTGAGCTGAGCTGAAAAGGGATACGATCCCGTTTTCGATCGCCCAGGGCCGGCCGAAAAGCATTTTTTCCGCTTTGTCTCGATTTTCAGCGCCGTAGAAGATCCAGCGCGTCATTCTCGTCGGATCAGGGAAAGGCGGGGCGCCGGGTCAACCGGCAACGGCCCGCTGCTTTTTTGATCATTGCCTGATCAATCTCCTGAGTATGTCCACCAGCACGACCGGCAGCCGCTCCGGATGCTGCAGGACCGCGTAATGGGCGGGTCCGAACACGCGTGCAAGATACTGGGGCGCCTGCCGGTCGACGGTAATGCAGAATGGGTGGACGGACTGCAGCGTGGCTTCCACCACTGCCTGGCGCATATCTTCGACGCCGTAGCGGCCCTCGTAGTGATCGACATCGTTCGGCTTGCCGTCGGACAGCAGGATGAGCAGGTGGTGCCGTGCATGGCATGCGGCAAGCAAGGCGGTGGTATGACGAATGGCCGCGCCTGCGCGGGTATGATGCTGGGGTTCCAGTGCGGCGATGCGACGCTGCACCAGATTGGCATCGTTCTCGTCGAAATCCTTGATGGGCCAGACGCTCACGTTCTGCGCGCTTTCGCCCGAGAATGCGTGGATGCAGAACGAGTCGCCGAGCGCTCTCAGCGCATGATAAACGAGCAGAAGCGCTTCCTTCTCCACGTCGATGATGCGCAGGTCGCGGGTAACCCAGCCGTCGGTGGACCCGCTGATATCGATGAGCAGCGCAATCGCAATGTCACGGCGCGCGGCCCTGACCGACTGGTACAGGCGGTCTTCCAGCGGCAGGCCCGCCCGCTGTGACGCGCGGGCATTCACGTAGGCACCGATGTCGATGTCGTCGCCTTCCGACTGCCGGTTCAGCCGGATGCGCTTCGGCTGCAACCCCTCGAAGCGACGCTGGACCTGGCGCAGCAACAGGGCATGCCGTGCCAGCGCGGACTCCGCCCATTCCGGTGCTCCCGGCAGCGGCGTCCGGAGCCGCACGATAGCCGCTGCTGGAAGGTAGCTGGCAGTATGGTAATCCCATTCCGGGTAGGCGATGCCTCCAGTCCCGCCAGTGATTGCCGGGAGCGGCGGCCTGTGTCGGCCGGGCGGGTCATCGCCAAGCAGTATCTCGCGCACGGGCTGTGGCGAGGAAACGAGCCGTGCCTCGGGCAGTTCGGCCAGGGAATCCGCTAGGTCGCCAGCGTCCGCGTGGTCGTCACGATCGGCAGGCCGCTGCATGCCAGCGGGGTCTTCGACATGCTGCTGGGGGTCGTCCATTTGCAGCATCCACATGCCTTGCTCAAGGTCATCTTCATCCTTTTCTTTCTCCCGCACGTCCGGTCTGCGCGCGAGTTGGGCCGTGCGCGGTGGGCTGCTCGGCGCATTCTGCGGAACGGGAGCGGGCTCTCCATCCGGTTCCTGCCTGCATGCCGAGGCCAGCGGCATCGCCTTGCCCAGCCACCAATCCCTGGCGATCCCGCGATAACCGCCTGCTGCTTTCGGGGCGGCAGAAGCGCCTGTAATCAGGCCGGCGGTGGCAGCAGCCCATGTCAGGGAATCTTCGGGCGTCTGCGCCAGAACCAGCGGAGAGGGAATGACGTCAGGGGGGGAGCGGAGCACGCGCCGGTAGAGCTCTTCCACGGCGCCTTCCGGGACATTCAGTACCGCGGCTTGCGGCCGCCCGGGCAAGACCGCACTGCGCAGGGCAGCGAGGTCTTGCGAGAGTCCGGGAAACTCCAGGGCAAGCGCATGGTCGGCTGCCGCCGCTTCGCTGATCAGAAACAGGTCGCGGGCAATGGCGTCAGCGGGTATCCGCGTATGGGGATGGCAGATTCGGCGGCGTCTGCGTCCCGCCTGCTGCAGCGCGAGTACGCGGAACGCGTTGAAAGAAGGCAATCCTCCCGAGACCAGCCTGAGCGGCAGAAAAATCTGCGCGCTGTCGAATGCAGGCAGCGCCCCGGATTCGATCAGGTGCTGGGGTGCGCGGTTGAACAGGCGCGATAGCCCCGATCTCGGCGGCGGGGGCTGTGCCACGCGCACAGGGATGTCATGGCCAAAAGCGGCCGCCAGCAGCAGTTCCAGGCGCTGCCTGCAGGCAGTCAGCGTAACATCCGCTTCTTCACGGGGATGGGCGCCGTGCCACAACCGTGAAACAAAGACAGTGGCGTGGCGGGCCGCATCGATGAGGACTTCCTCAGGTTCGGCCATGATACCCGATCATGCCTGCATCAGGCGCTGCCGGGCCTGGGCCGGCAGTTGCCCGCAAAGGCCGCATGTGCTGCCGGAAGACGGGTCCGCCATTAACCCGCCAGCACCGCATCGGTCAGGTCGCGCATCGCCGTTACAAGGACAGGATCATCCGATAGCGGAGCGATCAGGCCGGCATGGCAGGCGAGCCGCGGGTCAATGCCGTTGGCGATGAGGCGGGCGGTGGCAATCAGCAAGCGGGTGCTCGGCACCTCGGCCAGGCCGCGCTCGGAGAGATTGCGGATACGGCCTGCCAGGGCCACCAGATCATGCACAGTGCCGCGCTCCGCCCCGCTTTCATGGATGACGATCTCAGCCTCGCGCTCCGCTGGTGGAAAATCGAAGTCGAGCGCGACGAAACGCTGCCGCGTGCTGGGCTTGAGATCCTTGGTTACATGCTGATAGCCGGGGTTATAGGAAATCACGAGTTGAAAGCCGGGCGGTGCCTCGATGAGTTCGCCGGTCTTGTCCACGGGCAGGAGGCGGCGGTAGTCGGTCAAGGGGTGAATGACGACGATTGCATCCTGTCTTGCTTCCACCACTTCATCCAGATAACAGATCGCGCCCATGCGCACGGCGCGGGTGAGCGGGCCATCCTGCCACACGGTGCTGTCCTCCCGTATCAGGAAGCGGCCCACCAGGTCAGCCGCGGTCAGGTCATCATGGCAGGATACGATGACCAGCGGTCGTCGGAGTCGCCATGCCATGTGCTCGACGAAGCGGGTCTTGCCGCAGCCGGTCGGGCCTTTCAGCATCACGGCAAGGCTGCGCTGGTGGCACTGCGTGAAGACGCTGATTTCCTCCCCCAGCGGGAGATAGTAAGGCGCCTCCTCGCCAGGCGGCCGTATGCCTTCGCGGTTGCTTCCCAAGTCATTGCCTTTGATGAATGAATCCTCCACTGGCTTCATTGGAGCGGGCCTGGGCATCAGGGGTGGTTGCCGGTACGAGATCAGCCGAATCCGCCGGTTTTGGCGGGGTCCGGAAGAAATTCCAGATGAACAGGGCCGCCCCGATGGCAAAGATGGAGGCCGCGGCGATCAGCATCAGGAAGTGCACCTGCAGCTTGAGCTGCGTATCGAGGTAGCCCAGTCCCAGGATCCGTTCCAGATAGACCTGGCCGATCCCCGCCGTACCGAAGGAAAGGGTCATGCCAAACATGCCCATCACCTGCAACCAAAAGGCCCAGTACCCGACTCCGCTGTCTTCTGCCCTGCGGTTGCTGGTGAGATGGGGCAGGGCGTAAGTGATGACAGCCATGATGATCATTGCGTAGGCGCCGTAAAACGCGCCATGCCCGTGCATCGCAGTGATCAGCGTGCCGTGCGTCCATTTGTTGACGCTGGGCCAGGTATGGGCGAAGCCAAGCAAACCTGCGCCGAAGACCGTGAACACCGCGCTGCCGATGGTCCAGTGGACGGCGAGAGAGTTCGGATGGGAGAACCCTGCGCGGCGCATGGCGAAATAGGCATACATCGCCATGCCCAGCAGGGCGAGCGGTTCCAGCGCGCTGAAGAAGCCGCCGATAGGCAGCCAGTATGACGGCACTCCGACCCAGTAATAGTGGTGGGCGGTGCCCAGTATGCCCGCCAGGAAAACCAGGCCCACGATGACGTACAGCCATTTTTCCATGACTTCCCGGTCGGCGCCCGACAGGCGGATCAGCAGGAACGCCAGCAGGCTGCCCTGTATCATTTCCCATACACCTTCCACCCACAGGTGTATCGTCCACCATCGATAGAAAATGCTGACCGTGTAGTTGTCATATTCCAGCAGTGCAGGCAGGTAAAGCACCGCGGCCAATCCAAGGCCTGCAAGCAGGACGCCTTCCGTGACGGTCCAGCGTCCTGCGCGTTTGATGGTCATGAGGATGTTGTAGAGAAAAACCAGCATGACCACGACAATGACGATTTTTAGCGGAAAAGGCTGTTCCAGCATCTTGTTGCCCGCCGTCCAGCCGAACAGATAGCCGACGATCGCGGTCACGCCCATCAGCGTCCACGCCACGAGTTGCGCGTAGGCGAGCCTGACGCTGTATATTTCGCTGCGCGATTCCTCGGGCACCACGTAGTAGGTCGCGCCCATGAAGCCGGTCAGCACCCATACGATCAGAAGGTTGGTATGGATGGCCTTGGTCTTGTCGAAAGGCAGAATGTCCAGGAGCGGGTCCGGCCCGAGGTATTTGCTGGCGGTCAGCAGACCAAACACCAGCTGCAGGCCGAACAGGCACATGGCGACAGCAAAATACCAGTAGGCGATTGACTGTGAGCGGTAGCGCATGGCATCTCCTATTTCAGGGTTTCGAGGTAGGCGACAAGGCTGTCGATCTGCGCCGGTTCGAGATCGGTCACAAAATTGTCGGGCATGAACGACTGGTTGTTGGCGGAGTACATTGCGCCTGGAACGAGGTACGCGCTCGGATGGGTAATGGATTCACGGATATACTCGGCGGGTGTCTTCGCGCTGCCCTGGTATTCGGAGGAGGCGATGATCGCTGCGGCGCGGGCTCCAAGTCCCGCCAGCGTCGGTCCGGCAAGATTCACCCCGGGCGCGACCGAATGACAGGCATTGCAAGCGGGTGGCGATGAGCGAAACAGCGCTTCACCCTGGGCGACGGGGTCCGAGGATACCGAAGCATGCATCTGCGGCTGGCCGATGTCGGATACCGCGGTCACCTCGAAACGATCGTCCTGCTGAATCAGCCGGAAGATCTGCCGGCCGACCCGGCCGAAGCCCATCATGCCGATGCGGACTTTATCCATGGATCTGCTCCTGTTCGGCATTGCTGCG
>CAYXQR010000022.1:0-8003 GCA_964466955.1 uncultured Nitrosospira sp. | reverse complement strand
TCCAGAAGTTTGTTATCCAGCGCAGGGTTTTCAAATCAAGAAAAGCACTAAAGGGGAATTGAATGCGTTAGAAGCTTCCATACCGGTAACCCGTCTGATCGCCGTAGCGGAAAACCGCAGGGAGCCCATTACCTATTGGATCAGGTTGGGGGATCACACGGTTCGCAGCAACCTTGAGCAGAAGATTGCAACAATTCGAGAGGGATTGGGGGGGAAAGTGCCGGACGGTCTGCTCTTCAGGATTTCATCTATTTCCAATGAAACTGAAAAAGCATATGAGTTGCATGACAGATTTGTTGTGGATCTGATGCAGGCCATTTCGCCAGAGTCAAGGCATCTGCTCATAGGGCGCGAAATTCAATCCTGATGGCTTTTATTATTGTACATCCGGCTTGTCGCGTCTGCACTGCAAACGATCTGACGAGTTGCATACATAGATAATATGGCCCTTCATGGAAAGTAAGGAGCCTGGAACTACTTCAGACCCAAATTCTTCACTGGAAAATGACACAGCAGATACGGCAGCTGGGCAGAACCAGTTCGGTGCAAGCGCCAGGTCTGCCCGTTATATTGCGCTCGTCGAGCAAGCACTCATATCGGGAAGCAATTTTCTTATTTATATCTACGCAGCTCGCATCCTTCCCAAGGAACAGTGGGGAGTATTGAGCTTCGCGCTAGCTTTGCTACAGGTACTTCAGGGGTTTCAGCGAGCCTTCGTTACTGTTCCTATGATGACTTCAGGCGACAAGTATGGCGTGTTCAAACAAAGCCTGGGTTTTTGGAGTCAAATTCAGGGTTGGGTCACGAGTGTAACATTGGCGCTGATATTATGTACCTATGTTGTCGCCGAATATGTTTGGGAAGAATGGATATCAAGCAGTCTGCTGCTTGTCGCCGTTTTGCTCGTGCCATGGTACTACATGGAATACGTGCGGAGGGTGGTCATCATGTCATCTTCCATGTACCGATTGCTGTTGATGGCAATACTCTACGTACTGGTTTTCACTATGGCAGGAACGGGAGCTTATTACACCGGATATAAATGGGAACTGCCGGACTTTGCAATACTAATGGCATTGGCAGCTACAGTCAGCACACTTTTCGCAAAGGTCAGTATCTGGCCGACAACAGGAAGAGGTGGCGATAGAAATAACGGTGGCAGTTGGAGCATGGCTTCGCTGTGGCGCTTCGGTCGATGGGCGGCTGCCTCCTCCCTCGCTTATTCTGGGTACACATTTGCCATCCAGGCAATATTGGCAACCTTGGCAGGTCCCGCAGCTTTGGGTATTTACACAGCGGCCCGCAATCTTATCCAGCCAGTAAACACGTTGATCCAGGCGATTGACAGCGTCGACAAGCCACGAGCCGGCTGGGCGTTTTCCCACAACGGCATGGAGGGAATGTGGGGGGTTATCAGGCGGTCATGGGCATGGCTTCTCATTCTTGCGCTACCTTATCTGGGCCTGGTTGGCTTTTTTTCGGAGCCACTACTTATTTTTTTTTATGGCGAAAAATACGCTGATGCCTCCGTCCCTGTCCAGCTTTGGTGTGTGGCAATATTGGCAATGATTCTGGTACAACCACTGGAAACAGGTCTCTATGTACTTCGGCGTCCCGACTGGTTATTTTATGGTCGTGCGGTTTCGGCAGGGCTGGTGATTATGTTGACGCCGTGGCTGGTCACGTATTGGACGGTAAATGGAGCATTAATAGCACTAGTGATCGGCTGGGGTCTGGCTGGTGCGAGTGCGTTCTGGTTGCTGAGAAAAGTCTCTGACCGGCGAACCCTGTGATGAAGAGCCTCGATATTAATGCAATGCAGGCCGCCGGCCGGGCACGTTCTGGGCAGGGCTTGGTCCGGTTCCCGGCGAGAGGATCGCGAAACAGCGCTTTTCTTGCGCTCGCGGCCGGGTTTGCCATATTCATTGGACTGTTTATTCCCTTCCTGGGGTTTCAATCCGGTTTCTCTTTTCTTGCGGTCGTTTTGATCCTCGCTGCATTTACCGGATTTGTCATTGTCGTCTATTACGCTACGCAGGGGCGCCAGTGGGCGCTTCTCGTTTTCTTCGTTCTTTTGGTATTTCTGATCGACGCAACGTTCCGCAAGCGTGAACTAACCGATCAAAGTTTAGACGCTCAGACCCTGTTGAAAGCGGGCTTATGGTGTTCTGCGCTACTCATCGCATTTATCTCCACCCGCGGGTTCGTAGCCAGTTTATTCCAGGGCGATATCAAGTGGCTCACTATTTTTTCGCTGCTTGCTCTAGGCAGCACGGCCTATTCCCTGACACCCGCATTTACTTTTGGAGGAGGGGTCGCGGCGGTATCCTACTGTGCCATTTCCGTATGCGCAGCAACGCACCTTACCAGGCAACAAATTTTGTACAGCCTGCTTGTTGGCATGTCGATAATGTTAGTTATCTCGCTGGCGATGTTTGCAATGGGGCTGGGAATGACGGCGCTGGAGACCGGGCCGGCGATCCGTCTCGCGGGAATCGCCGGTTCGCCGAATGGCTTGGGGCGTACAGCTTCCCTGGCCATACTCGTCGTTGGGGTACTGGTGGTCGCACACCGATTGCCCATCTATAGCTGGCGCTGCGTGATACCGACAGGTCTCGCGGTGAGTTGCCTTGTCTTGTCTGATAGCCGAACTTCCACGCTTGCCCTCATTGCCGCATTTGGATTTTACCTGCTGCGCCGACGTCCAGTAAGCGCTTTTATCGTGGCTGTTGCTGCCGGTTTCACGAGCCTGGTGCTATTGAATATGGACGTCCCATGGCAGGAACTCATGAGATACGTTACACGAACCGGACGAATCAGCGAGATGACAACGCTAACGGGACGTACGGATATCTGGTATGCAACGTGGAATGCCTTTCTGGAACGTCCATTGCTGGGTTATGGTTACGGCTCCACAAAGATATTGCTCCCTGAGGTTTATCGGAATTTCTGGGGTTTTACCGTCAGCCAGGCCCATAATTTGTATCTGCAAACCCTTGTCACGACCGGTGTGGTGGGATTGGCGCTGGTTCTTATGGCCTTCCTGCGCCAGATTATTGGTTATATTACCCATCCACAGCCATTTTCGGCATTTGTGGTTATTTATATGATGGCTTATGGATTGACTGAACCCGGGCCTATCGCTACCAGTCCGAATATTCTGACTTTCGTCTGGGCGTTAAGCCTGTGCTGGGACCGCGTCAGAGAGGATTCATCAGCAGACGCTGAGATGAAGAATTATCGACGACTGCCGAAATCACGAGTCGCTGGATGAGGCAGCCTTGCGTCCTGCATATTTGCGGAGATTATCCGGATGCGTTTCGTCCAAACAAGACACCCGTCGTCATGCGACTGGTGGAAGGACTTTCCGTTTACGCGTGCAATATCGTAATCTCGATAAATCGCGTGAACAACCCGATGGATGAAGCCGTCAGAAAGGACGGTAATATTTGGACAATACAGTACTTTGCACCTGCTCTTGGGTTTATGCAATCCACTTTTCTTGATCGGCTTGCGCGCCGACTTGCATGTCTTTTGGAAGAAGCGGAGCTATGTCCTAATATGATTGTAGGTCATAAATTTACGATTGAGGGTTATCTATGCTGGAAACTATGGCATCGATTGGGTATTCCATATATCGCATGTTTCATGGGTAATACCGACAGCAAGATATTTCGGATCAAGCCACATTATCGGAAGATTTTTCGGAATATCGCGCAAGAAGCGAAGGCGTTGGTGTTTCCCACCCCTTGGTGCAGCCGTCTCTTCACAGAAAGCCTGCTGCAGCCCGCTGGGATACCAGAAAATCGAGGGCATCTCATCCCGTACATCAGTGTAGAGACGCTATCTCCAATCAGATCAAGCCCTGTCAACGCACGATGTTTCGTTACAATCTGCCGATTGGATATTTGGCGACTGAAAAATCTGCACCGCTTGATCGAGGCGTTCGCGATTCTTAACAAATCGGATGGTGACTGGTCGCTCGATATTATTGGGCCTGGTTCGCCGGCGGCACAGACGAAGTTGACGAATCTGATTTCCAGTCATGCTCTGGATCAAAAAGTTCATTTGCTCGGAGAGAGGAGTCGTGAGCAAATCGATAATTTACTTCCTGGCTACTGCGCCATGGTTATGCCAAGTTATCCGGAGAGTTTTGGCCTGGTTTACCTGGAAGCGCTGGAGCAAGGGGTACCCATCATGACGGCGAGAGGCGCTGGCATGGACGGTTTTTTCCCAGGGCAGTTTCCAGGTGTTGTCGTGGCGCATGATCAGCTTGAAGAAATCGTCCAGGGGTTGCGTACTCTTTCGGAAAAAAGCAAGGATTTTCGCGAACGTATTCAGACCATAGCTTCTGAATTCAGAAAGTTTGATCGTCAAAACATTATTTCAGATTATTTGCGTCTGCTTGAACTAAAGGAGGGAGTATGAGTTCCGTCACTTGGTTTCTCAGGAGTCTAGCGCTTTTTTTGGTTTTATCCTGGCAGGCATCCCACGCAAAGTGCCCTGGTACGCCTCCCGACATTTCCCCAGAAAATACCGAAACGCTATGGCATGATGATTTTGCAAAATCTTTTTTACCTTGGGGAGAATTGAAATTTCAGTTCGGCATAGAAAATATAGCATTTGTTTCCGAGCCCGAGGGACAGATACCTAAATTTCTTCGTGTCCGATACCCGGAGGGGTCTTATGCTCCTGGCATTGCGGTGAAAGGATTAGCGCCCATGGGCGGAATGCAGTTCACTTCTCGATTTGCAAATGTGAAGGTGCCTTCCGGTGATGCTTTCCTGCTTTCTTATTTGGTACGGTTCGCCGAGGATTTCGATTTTGTGCGAGGTGGAAAATTGCCGGGGCTATATGGGGGCACGCCTATGTCGGGCAGAATCCCGAGTGGCCGTGACGGTTTTCAGGCACGTGTAGTTTGGAGAAAGGATGGTAAAGGTGCTCTATATGCATATTTGCCGACTAGCTCGACCACATACAAGGGTGTGAGTTACGGAACCGTCTTTGGAGACGGCGCGTGGAAATTCAAGCCGGGCAAGTGGACGGAAATAAGCCACTATATGGAATTGAATCAGCCCGGTAAAAGTAATGGAAGAATGACTGTCTGGATTGATGGAACGCCAGTCGTAGATGAATGTGACCTTCGCTTTCGAGATATTCCTGGTCTGAAAATAGACGGCATTTTCTTTAGCACTTTCTTTGGCGGAAATGAGCCGGATTGGGCGAGTCGCAAAGATACTCATGCAGATTTCGCTGATGTCCGCTTGTCGCGGATCAAGGTGAAGTAGGGTGTTACTTTGGAAAACAGTACATGTGAGAATCATTTCAAGCCGGAACTCGACTAGCACAATGAGCAATCTCCAGGATGCCATCTTTAGGAAATGGCTTTGAGGATGGAAAGCGCTATGGTAAATGCAGAAATCATAAGACATTGTTAATCGCTAAACTGGAATAGCAGATGCGCATCTGGTTCGAACTCACCAACTCGCCTCATATCAACATGTTCGCGCCACTGATCCGTGAACTGGAAAAAGAGCATGAAATAATAATTACATCGCGACCCCTTGCAAACACAATCGACTTGCTGGATCTTCATGGATTCAAGCATAAGGTGGTCGGTGTTCATTACGGCGGAAAGCTGTCTGCAAAATTGTTAGGTTTTCCGGTACGTGTAATGCAGTTGCGGCAATATCTTGCGGACCAGCAAATCGACGTGGCGATTTCACAGAGTTCGTTTCATTCTCCAGTCGCCGCGCGATTGCTCGGCGTGCGCTCTATTTACATGAACGACAATGAGCACGCCATGGGTAACATTCCCGCATTTATTTGTGCCAGAAGAATCATGGTGCCGGAATTTCTCGGCATGGAAAAACTGAAAAAGCAATGGGGAAATCCGAAAAAAGTGATCCATTATCCTGGCGTAAAGGAAGGTCTCTATTTGTGGGAACTGGATTCCCGATTGACGAGTAATGGTAGCAGTGTCAAAAATGTAAATTCCAGAAAGGTTGTTTACGTTCGACCAGAGCCGTGGACCGCTCAGTATTACAAGGCGAGCCGCAATTTTCTGGATGATCTCCTGAAAGGAATGAAGGACGAGGTGGATATCGTTCTGCTGCCTAGAGGCAAGGAGCAAGGGGTTCATTATCAGAGTAGCGAGTTCTCAGGCATAAATGTGATTAGCAGCGCACTCGATATTGCCGATATCGCACCTCATTGCGATTTATTCATCGGTGCGGGCGGTACCATGACCCGGGAAATGGCTGTACTGGGAATTCCTACTATTTCTGTCTATCAGGATGAGTTGCTGGATGTCGATCGTTATCTGCTGGAAGTAGGAGCATTCGAACACAAACCCCGGTTGACCGCACCAGAAGCCTTACGGTATCTCGATTCGGCTCAGCACCGTCCGCCAAATCGCGAGCTGCTGGAAAAAGGGAAAGTCGCGTTTGAAATGATCAAGAATGAAGTTTTGTACGGATGATTTTGCGCAGGAGTTAATATTATGATTCGCCTTGCTGTGGTAGGGTTGGGGAAGATGGGTTTGTCGCACCACGCGATGATCAATGCTCACCCACATGTGAAAGTTGCAGCGGTATGCGACGCTGCGGGATATGTGCTGGATGTACTCAAAAAGTATACCGGCATTTCAGTCTATACCGATTTCAACATCATGCTAAGCGAGGTTGAGCTTGATGCCGTCATCATCGCTACCCCATCCAGCATGCATGCGGACATGGTTAGGGTTGCACTGGACAGAAATCTGCACGTCTTCTGCGAAAAGCCTTTTTGTTTATCCGCGAGGGAAGGAAGAGAGCTTTCTGCACTCGCGAAGGAAAAGAATCTAGTCAATCAGGTCGGTTATCATAACCGCTTTGTAGCAGCGTTTCAGGAGGTAAAGCGTCTCTTGGATACGCAAGCCATCGGAGAAGTAACGCATATACTGGCGGAGGCATACGGTCCGGTGGTTTTAAAGCCGAAGGGTTCGACCTGGCGCACCCAGCGCTCAACAGGGGGTGGATGCTTATACGATTATGCGGCGCATCCACTTAATCTGGTGAACTGGTATCTGGGCGCGCCAGCGGGGGTCGGCGGCTCCTTGCTGAACAAGATATTTTCGAAGGATACCGATGATGAGGTGTTCACGACCCTGTATTACGAGGGGGGGCGCAGTGCCCAGATATCCGTGAACTGGAGCGACGAGTCCTTTCGAAAGATGACCACGAAGATTACGATCTGGGGTAGGCAAGGCCGTATCTACGCGGATAGGCAGGAGTGTCAGGTATACCTGCGGGATGACGCTCATATTCCCGCGGGCTATCAGCGGGGCTGGAACGTCCGCTACACGACGGATCTGACTGAGCCCGTATGGTTTTACCTCCGCGGGGAGGAATATTCGGCTCAACTGGCTTATTTTGTAAGCTGTATTCAAGAGAAGCGCGGTGCCGATAACATTAATTCATTTGAGACTGCTGCGCTGACAGACTCGGTGATGGCGATGATCATTGCAGATGCAGCCAAGGGGCCTTCGCTTCTCGGCCACGAATCAGCAGCGGAGGAGCCGGCCAAGAAGAAAGGATTTTTCTTTGCCAGGCATAAAACCGCTGCGTCTTGACAGGACTATTAACTGGAGTAGCTGATACATGGATCGTTTGTTATTTGGCGACAATCAGTTTTTTGGCGTCAATCACATGTCGGAAGAGAAAGCGCGCGCCCAATCCATGCGCTTTCAGGAAATCGAAGCAATCATTGACGTGCTTACGGATGCGCATGATGAAGACATCAGGTCTTTCATGTGCACCACTCATGATCGCATTGCCTTGATTTGTGATCATATGCGGGCCCATCCGGATCGTTATGAGAACTTTTCATTCATGCCCTGCATGCCCTATGCGCATAAGTACGCAAATGCTGTAACCGAGGATGGCATGATGGGTGCGTTGAAACGGTTCATGCCAGAGGAGGGCCTGTTGAATGCGGCAATGCGCGGCGGAATGTCGTTGGCG
>CAYXQR010000021.1:0-20858 GCA_964466955.1 uncultured Nitrosospira sp. | reverse complement strand
TCCGGGTTGCGGTAAAATCGGGCAGACCGCGCAGGGCGAAGCAGTATCTTCCAGAGGAAGATGCGACCCCGTAGCGGGCTGTTGGCGCCATATGTATATTTTGGCGCGGCCTGGCATCCCCTCCGCTGCCCGATCCCCGCTTCGCGGGGCCCCTCGGGCGACGCTCCGGGCGCCATGGCGTTGCTCTCCTTGGCATCGTAGTCCCAGCTACGACCTGCGTCGCGCGCCTTATGATCATCCCGATTTTAACAGCAACGCGCTCAGCGAGGATTTGTTCAGCGCTTCCTTAGGTCATCCATATTACTGTTTTATTACAATTCCATGTCCGTAACCAATACTTGTTGCGCAGGCCGGAGGGCTAAAGCCACGCACGCAGTTAAGGATGAAGGTTAACGATCAAGGATGCGCTATGGCCTGTCCCGAAGGCTTTACGCTCAGCTCGGCTGCCTGTCGTACTTCATCGGCAATTTTCTCAGCCCAGTATTCAACCTTCTGATGGTTTTCTCCCTCGACCATGACACGCAGCAATGGCTCGGTACCCGATGGGCGCAGCAATACCCGGCCAGAGGTGTCGAGGTCGCGCTCAGCTTCCGCCTGAACCGCTTTGATCTCCACGTTGCCGCGTGAGTCGAATCCTTTTGGAACTTTCACATTGATCAGTTGCTGCGGAAACAATGTGACATCACGGGCAAGGTCTGGCAGGCTCGCAGCGGAATCACGCACGGCATGAAGAACCTGCAATGCAGAAATGATACCGTCCCCGGTGGTATGTTTATCGATGCAGATAATATGTCCGGAGCCTTCTCCCCCCAGTTGCCACGCCTTGTTCTGTAGTAGCTCCAGCACATAGCGATCGCCGACATTGGCGCGCGCGAATGGAATCCCCAGTTTTTTCAGCCCGTTTTCCACTGCGAGATTCGTCATTAGCGTTCCTGCCACCCCCCCCTTGAGCAGCCCTTTCTGCTGGCGATGCCGGGCAATGACGTAGATCAGCTGGTCTCCGTCATAAAGCCTGCCGGTGTCATCCGCCATGACTACACGATCGCCATCTCCGTCCAGCGCGATACCAATATTCGCCTGATAATGCGTAACGGCTTCCTGCAGCGCGGCGCTGTGCGTCGCGCCGCAATCTTGATTAATGTTGAGGCCGTCTGGCTGGGCCCCGATGGCCACGACATCTGCACCCAGTTCATGCAGTACGTGACCGGCAATTTGGTAGGTTGCTCCATGAGCGCAGTCCACCACGATACGCAAGCCGCGCAAATCGAGGTGATTGGGAAAAGTACTCTTGCAGAATTCGATATAACGTCCCCGCGCATCATTGACACGCCGGGCCTTTCCAAGTTGCACCGATGGCATTGCCTTGATAGGCGTATTCAACCCTGCTTCTATCTCATGCTCGATCGCGTCGGGCAGTTTCGTGCCAGACGCCGAAAAAAACTTGATGCCGTTGTCTTCGAAAGGATTGTGCGAAGCCGAGATTACGATCCCGGCTTGCAATCGTAATGCACGGGTAAGATAGGCAACCGCTGGCGTCGGCATCGGGCCCGAGAGCAGCACGTCAACCCCTGCGGCGGATAGGCCGGCCTGCAACGCCGACTCCAGCATATAGCCGGAAATGCGGGTATCTTTGCCGATCAATACAGCAGGACGCTCGCCTCTGGATAGGTGCCAGTCCGACGAAGTTAATACCTTGCCTGCGGAATAACCGAGGTGCATCACGAATTCCGGCGTAATGGGCGGCTCCCCGACCCGGCCGCGAATTCCGTCGGTGCCGAAATATTTTCTTTTCATTGCAGGTCCTGTTGTCAAAATAGTAAAAATGGCAGAGTCGTTCGCGCCCCTGCGTCTGGTCTGAGCAACTGGAAAGTATTGACGAGATGACCGACTCAAGTAAATAGACCAAAATGGCTACCCCGTACCGAAGCGAAAAACGGGCAACACATGGACCTAATGTGTTCACATATTGAAGTCCAGTTGAGATCATGTCGTACCGGGCGAGCGGTGTCAGGGGGAGCAATTACCCGCATATCGCATTATAAACGGCGAGCGCATCCCGGGTAGCCTTTACATCATGGACGCGTATAAGTGACGCGCCTTTAGCTGCAGCCAGCAAAGCTGCCGCAACGCTGGCATGAACACGATTTTTCACATCATTGCCAGTGATTTTTCCCAACATGGACTTGCGCGACAGCCCCACCATCAACGGGACCCCGAGATCGGAAAATTCATCCAGGTGGCGCAGCAATTCGACGTTATGGTCGTATGTCTTGCCAAATCCAAAACCGGGGTCAATGACCAGCCGATCCCGTGAAATCCCCGCAGCCAGCGCGATGCGTACACGCTCAAGCAGAAAAGTTTTTACTTCCCACACCACGTTCCGGTAACGGGGATTGATTTGCATGCTGCGTGGATCGCCTTGCATGTGCATGAGGCAAAGCGCAACCTTCCCGCCGGCGACTGCCTCAAATGCGCCGGGCGCTCTCAGCGCAGTAATGTCATTGATCATGCTCACGCCAGCGGCTATCGCCGCCCGCATCACCTCCGGCTTGGAAGTATCAACAGAAAGCGGAACATTCAAGGACACGAGCTCCTTCACAACCGGCATGATCCGGCTCAGTTCCTCTTCCACATCGACCGGGATGCTGCCGGGTCGCGTAGACTCACCGCCGATATCCAGCCAGTCAGCACCCTCCCGGATCAAATGCTTCGCATGAGTAAGCGCACGCTCTGTGGTTGCATGCAGGCCTCCATCCGAAAACGAGTCGGGAGTAACGTTGACAACACCCATTACCAGCGGACGGAAAAGCGAAAACTGCTCGGATGGTCGCAAAGGCACGGAAAAATTCATTCAGGATACGAAACAACCGGTCAGAAAAAAGGCGGGCCAAAAGCCCGCCTTATTAATGTACATTCCGATCAACCAGCCTGCAGTTAAACCTCCTGGGCAGGAGTCACCGTCGGCTCCGGCGCCGCAGGGGGCGCGGTATCCTTCGGAGGTGGCGGGGCGCTCTTGTTAGGCTTTGGAGGCCTGGGCGTCCGGCCTTCCATGATGTCGTTTATCTGCTCCGAGTCTATGGTTTCCCACTCCAGCAAGGCTTTCGCCATGACCTCGATCTTGTCCCGATTTTCCTCGATCAGCTTGCGTGCCAGGCTATATTGGGTATCGATAATCCGGCGGATTTCGATATCCACCTTCTGCATGGTTGCTTCACTGACATTCTTATGGGTTGTGACGGAGCGACCCAGGAATACCTCGCCTTCGTTCTCCCCGTAGACCATGGGGCCGAGGGAATCCGACATGCCCCACTGCGTTACCATGCGTCTTGCCATCTCGGTCGCGCGCTCAAAGTCATTAGAGGCGCCCGTTGTCATCTGACCCATGAAAACTTCCTCCGCTATGCGCCCCCCAAACAGGACCGCAATGCTTTGCAAAATTTCCTCGCGGTCCATGCTGAAACGATCTTCGGTCGGCAGTTGCATCGTGACGCCCAGCGCGCGGCCTCGCGGAATGATGGAGACCTTGTGCACCGGATCTGTTTTGGGCAGCAATTGCGCTACAACGGCATGTCCGGATTCATGATAAGCGGTGTTGCGTCGTTCTCGTTCCGGCATCAGGACCGACTTGCGTTCCGCGCCCATGAAAATCTTGTCCTTGGCGCGCTCGAAGTCCTCCATGTCAACCAGCCGCTTATTGCTCCGCGCCGCGAACAACGCCGCCTCATTCACCAGATTGGCGAGATCGGCACCCGACATCCCCGGCGTGCCCCGGGCGAGAATCTCCGCATGGACGTCCGGCGCGATCGGCACTTTGCGCATATGTACATGCAGTATCTGTTCACGACCACGAATATCAGGCAGCGGCACGGTCACCTGGCGGTCGAAGCGTCCGGGACGCAGCAGTGCGGGGTCGAGCACATCCGGACGGTTGGTCGCGGCAATGACTATCACACCCGCTGTGCCCTCGAAACCATCCATCTCCACAAGCAGCTGGTTGAGGGTCTGCTCACGCTCATCATTGCCCCCACCGAGGCCGGCACCACGCTGGCGTCCGACCGCATCAATCTCATCGATAAAAATAATGCAGGGCGCATGCTTCTTCGCCTGCTCGAACATATCGCGCACCCTGGCCGCACCGACGCCGACAAACATTTCCACGAAGTCGGATCCGGAAATGCTGAAAAACGGTACCTTGGCCTCGCCGGCGATGGCGCGCGCCAGCAGCGTCTTACCTGTCCCGGGATTTCCCACCATCAGCACGCCTCGGGGAATACGTCCCCCCAATTTCTGGAACTTGCTGGGATCCCGCAGGAATTCGACCAGTTCCGAGACTTCCTCTTTGGCTTCCTCGCATCCCGCGACATCCGCGAAAGTGACCTGATTGGTGGACTCGTCCAGCATGCGCGCCTTGCTCTTCCCAAAGGAAAAAGCTCCGCCGCCGCGACCACCTCCCTGCATCTGACGCATGAAGAAAATCCAGACACCTATCAGAAGCAGCATCGGAAACCAGGAAACGAAGATGTTCATCAGGAGGGAGGGTTCTTCTTCCGGCTTGGCGTCAATAATGACGCCCGCCTTGAGCAGATCGCTGACCATCCAGGGATCGGAGGGCGTGTACGTGGTGAAACGCCTGCCGTCGCTCTTGGTACCTCTGAGGGTGCGACCTTCGATGGTCACTTTGGCGATCCTCCCCTGCTTGACTTCCTCGATGAACTGAGAATACTCCATGGGAGCCTGCGCCGACTGCCGGGTGCTGAACTGGTTGAACACTGTCATCAATACCAGAGCGATCACCAGCCAGATGGCCATGTTTTTAATGAGATTGTTCAAGATAACTCCTTGGCTCGCGCCTGCAAATTCTTGAATAGTTCATTCTAACCCCATTTCGGTATTTATAGTAGTTCAATTCCTGGCGGTCTCCGAACCACCGCCCCCGGATCGAGTAGAAGCATCCATTCGCTTCCCCAGCCCCAGCAGATACATTTCACTGCTGCGACTGCGTGATGCTTCGGGTTTGCGTACAACTACCCTGTGGAATTCCTCGCGCATGGTCCGTAAAAATTCGTCAAAACCGGAGCCTTGAAACACTTTGACGAGAAAATTACCTCCAGAGTTCAATCGTTCCACTGCAAACTGCAACGCCAGTTCTGCCAGGTCCATGCCCCGCGCCTGATCGCTTACCCCTATGCCCGTTATATTAGGCGACATATCCGAAATTACAAGATCAGGAATGGAGATTCCCAGGGTTTCCTCCAGCTCAGCAAGCACTTGCGTCTCCCTGAAATCGCCCTTGATGAACGTCACTCCGGGTATAGTGGCCATTTCCAGACGATCCAAAGCGATGACCCTCCCCTTGCCCCCGAGTTTTTCCACCACGACCTGAGACCAGCTGCCGGGAGCCGAGCCGAGATCAACTACGGTCATGCCCGGCCTGATCAGATGATCGCGTTCGACGATTTCGATCAGCTTGAATGCAGCACGGGAACGATAACCTTCTTTTTTTGCCTTTTTGACAAAAAAATCACTCACATGCTCCTTCATCCACGCCTTGCTGGTTTTGGCCCGCTTCATGGCGTAAACTGATGTTTTCCGGATAATTCATGCTGAATCTTACCGCCGCTCATCGCCGCGCCCTCCGGGCACGCGCGCATACTCTCAAGCCGGTCGTCTGGGTCGGTTCTCAAGGCCTCACGAAAAGCGTATTGCATGAAGTGGATCAGGGGCTCAAAAGTCACGAACTCGTCAAAGTCAAGGTGTCAGATGACGAGCGGGAAGTGCGAAATGAACTGCTGGAAAAAATTTGCCAGGAACTCGAGGCGGCTCCGGTGCTACATATCGGCAAGATACTGATACTTTATCGTCCCCGACCGAAAAAGACCGCGTCCGACCTTCTGGAGTCCCGCGAAAAACGGATGCACAAAGCGCCGAGTACGCAGCGCATCAGGTCTCGCAAACCTCCGTTGAACACATAAAGAATCCGGGTTGATATCCCCGGGCGCCCCGACCTTAAAGGAAACGGATACGCCGTCCCGCCCGCAGCACCTTCAGATATACTTCACATTCAGGATTTCATACTCCCGCACACCACCGGGAGCGAGAACTTCAGCGACATCGCCCGCATGTTTGCCTATCAGAGCGCGCGAAATGGGGGAACTGACGGAAATTTTTCCTTCTTTGATATCCGCCTCGTCGTCCCCCACAATCTGATACGTTACCGTCGTAGCGCTCTCGATATCCTCGAGGTCGACAGTGGCACCGAATACACACACCCCTCCTGCGTCCAGCGACGCCGGATCGATAATCTGGGCATTGGAAAGCTTGCTTTCCAGTTCTGCAATACGTCCCTCAATAAAACCCTGCCGCTCTTTGGCTGCTTCATACTCGGCATTTTCGGAAAGGTCACCGTGAGACCGGGCCTCCGCAATGGCTGCAATGACAGCAGGGCGATGCACTGTTTTCATTTCGTGCAATTCCGCACGAAGCCTTTCTGCACCAACTACCGTTAATGGAATCGTACTCATTGTCTTTTCCGCTACCTCGTCAGATTTCTGTTTTACCTGTTGCTTCCTGCTTCGCCCCCAGTCGGATGCCGGGTGGGTCGGCACTGTCGGAGATCAAATTCAGGGCCGAAGATTTCATCGCTCCATGCAACTGCTGCAGTCCATAGGCACGTAACTCCTGCATGCTTGCCATGCCTATGCAAGCTGCGCGAGCGCCTGCCAGCGTTGTGTAATACGTCACCCTGGCCTGCAGCACGGCATGGCGTATCGAGTAGGAATCATGAATGGCGCTTCGCTTGTCTTCCACCGTATTGATGATCAGATCCATTTCGCCATTCTTGATCATGTCCACGATGTGAGGCCGTCCTTCCGCCACTTTGTTTACGGGCGTAACGGCAAGTCCGGCGGCAGCCAGTACCGCAGCCGTCCCCCGTGTAGCATAAAGCGCTAATCCCAGCCGGGCAAGATTACGGGCTATTTCCACCACGCGTGGCTTGTCCGACTGCCGTACACTGATAAAGACTTTACCCGTGAGCGGAAGTTTTACTCCCGCCGCCAACTGGGATTTCACGAAAGCTTCCGCAAAGGTTTGCCCTACACCCATCACCTCCCCGGTTGACTTCATTTCTGGTCCGAGTATGGTATCCACGCCCGGGAACTTTATAAAAGGAAAGACTGCTTCCTTGACCGAGTAATAATCAGGAACGACTTCTCTCGCTACTCCCTGTCGGGCGAGAGTTACGCCTGTCATGCAGCGCGCCGCAATCTTCGCCAATGGCAACCCCGTGGCCTTTGAAACAAAAGGCACGGTACGGGATGCCCTTGGATTGACCTCCAGCACGTACACGGTATCGTTCTGGATCGCGAACTGAACATTCATCAGCCCTATCACCTTGAGCGCCCGCGCCATGACCGAAGTCTGCCGGCGAAGTTCATCCTGCAGGAGGGGGGGCAGGCTGTACGGCGGCAGGGAACAGGCGGAATCGCCCGAATGGACGCCGGCCTGTTCAATATGTTCCATGATACCTCCGATCAGCACGGCTTCCCCGTCTGATACGGCATCCACGTCCACCTCCACCGCATCGTTCAGAAAATGATCCAGCAGCACGGGAGAATCGTGGGAGACTTTTACAGCCTCGCGCATATAGCGTTCGAGATGCGCCTGCTCATGAACGATTTCCATTGCACGGCCGCCTAAAACATAGCTGGGCCTGACCACGAGCGGATAGCCGATATCACTGGCAGCGGCAATGGCAGCTTCCATATTGCGCGCGGTGCGATTAGGCGGCTGCTTCAAGTCAAGCCGATGCAGCATCTTCTGAAAGCGCTCCCTGTCTTCCGCGCAATCGATCATGTCCGGACTGGTGCCTATGATCGGGACACCGTTGGCTGCGAGTTCGCGCGCCAGTTTAAGCGGAGTCTGACCGCCGTACTGGACGATGACACCCCAGGGTTTCTCCAGTGCGACGATCTCCAGCACATCTTCCAGGGTCAGGGGCTCAAAATAAAGCCGGTCGGATGTGTCGTAGTCCGTGGAAACGGTTTCCGGATTACAGTTGACCATGATGGTTTCGAAACCATCTTCCCGCAGCGCCAGTGCCGCATGAACACAGCAATAATCAAACTCGATGCCTTGGCCGATACGGTTCGGCCCGCCTCCCAGCACCATGATTTTCCTGTTGCTGGTGGGCAGGGCCTCGCATTCCTCCTCATACGTGGAGTACATGTAAGCGGTGTGAGTAGCAAATTCCGCGGCGCACGTATCCACACGCTTATAAACCGGACGCAAATTGAACTGATGGCGCCTAGCACGGATTTTCTCCTGGGTGGTATTCATCAGTTTTGCCAGACGGCGATCCGAAAAGCCGCTGCGTTTCAGTTTGCGCAATTCGTTTGCATCGAGTTCATCCGCCGCCTTACCCAGGACGGATCGCTCCAAGCCCACGAGGTATTCGATCTGCGCGAGAAACCACGGATCGATCCGGGTATGCTCATGAACTTCATCTAACGTCATGCCGCAGCGAAACGCGTCAGCGATGTACCAGAACCGCTCCGGCCCGGCGTCTGCCAGTTCGGATGCAATGGTTTCAATATCCGTCGTCTTTTCATCCAGGCCATCCACGCCAATCTCAAGTCCGCGCAGCGCCTTTTGCAGCGATTCCTGAAAAGTACGCCCGATTGCCATTACTTCCCCGACCGATTTCATCTGCGTAGTGAGGCGATCATCTGCCTGGGGAAATTTTTCGAACGCGAACCGGGGTATCTTGGTAACAACGTAGTCAATGGAAGGTTCAAAAGACGCGGGCATGGCGCCACCGGAAATATCATTCCTGAGTTCATCCAGCGTATACCCTACCGCGAGCTTGGCCGCGATCTTTGCAATGGGGAATCCGGTCGCTTTGGAAGCCAGGGCGGACGATCGCGAAACACGGGGATTCATTTCGATGACGAGCATGCGCCCGTCCTGCGGATTGATAGCGAACTGCACATTGGAGCCGCCCGTCTCCACCCCTATTTCGCGCAATACCGCAATCGATGCGTTCCGCATGAGCTGGTATTCCTTGTCTGTCAGGGTCTGCGCGGGCGCGACGGTGATCGAATCGCCCGTATGTATTCCCATCGGATCGACATTCTCGATAGCGCAAACAATAATGCAATTGTCTTTCCTGTCGCGAATAACCTCCATCTCGAATTCTTTCCAGCCGATCACCGATTCTTCGATCAGCAGTTCACGGGTAGGCGAAGCTTCCAGTCCACGCTCGCAGATATCCAGAAATTCTTCGCGATTGTACGCGATGCCGCCGCCACTGCCGCCCAGTGTGAACGATGGACGAATAATAGCTGGATATCCCACCATGGCCTGCACCTGCAGCGCTTCCTCCAGGCTGTGAGCAATCGCCGAACGAGCGGAACCCAGGCCGATCCGGGTCATCGCCTGCTTGAATTTCTCACGATCTTCGGCCTTGTCGATGGCTGCGCGCGAAGCCCCTATCAGTTCGACGCCATACTTTTCCAGCACTCCGTTCCTTGCCAGATCCAGCGCGCAATTGAGCGCCGTCTGTCCTCCCATGGTCGGCAATAACGCATCCGGACGCTCGGCGGCAATGATCTTCTCCACCATGTGCCAGGTGATGGGCTCGATATACGTCACATCGGCCATTTCCGGATCGGTCATGATGGTGGCGGGATTGGAATTCACGAGGACTACGCGATACCCCTCCTCCCGCAGAGCCTTGCATGCCTGGGCCCCGGAATAGTCGAACTCGCACGCCTGACCAATCACGATAGGTCCTGCGCCAATAATCAGGATGGTTTTAATGTCGTTACGTTTAGGCATGGTTGCAGTGGAGCATGGAGCGATGTCAACGCACTCAGATAACTCGAAACCCCTTTTGAGATGATCTATGAAGCGCGTCCCTTTCTCCTCTCCATCAATCCCGCGAATTTATCGAATAGATAGTCCAGATCGTGGGGCCCCGGACTTGCTTCAGGGTGACCCTGGAAGCAGAATACCGGGCGGTCGACCAGTTCAAATCCCTGCAAACTGCCGTCGAACAAGGATAGATGGGTAATGCGCGCGTTCTGCGGCAATGTATCGGTGTCGACCGCGAAGCCATGGTTCTGGCTGGTAATCATGACTCTTCCACTGTCCAGGTCCTGCACAGGATGATTGGCACCATGATGGCCGAACTTCATCTTTACAGTTCTGGCGCCGCTGGCCAGCCCCAGAAGCTGATGCCCCATGCAGACGCCGAAAATGGGAATATCTTTTTCCACCAGCTTGCGCGTCGTGGCAATGGCATAGTCGCACGGCTCGGGGTCTCCCGGTCCGTTCGAGAGCAATACTCCGTCGGGCCGCACGGCCAGAATCTCGCCAGCCGTCGCCTGTGCCGGAAAAACCGTTACCTTGCAACCCTTCTGAGCAAGCTTGCGTAGAATGTTCCGCTTGATTCCAAAATCCAGTGCAACTACGTGAAAGCGTGGATTTTCCTGGACCCGATGACCTCCCCCCAATTTCCACTCGCCTTCATCCCATTCGTATGGCTGTACGCAGCTCACTACTTTGGCCAGATCCATTCCTGCCAGTCCGGGAAAAGCACGGGCTTGTCTCAATGCTTCCGCAGCGTCCGGAAAGCCAGCCATAATACATCCGGCCTGAGCCCCCTTTTCCCGCAGGATACGCGTAAGCTTGCGGGTATCGATCTCGGCAATCGCCACCACTCCCTGCTGCCTGAGATATTGAGGCAACGTCTGGGTCTGGCGCCAGTTGCTGGACACCAGCGGCAGATCCCTGATCACCAGGCCGGCCGCATGGACCCGGTCAGTCCGGCCTGATTCCGCATCCTCGGGATTTGTGCCGGTGTTGCCCACATGAGGATAAGTCAGCGTCACGATCTGACGGCAATAGGACGGGTCAGTGAGAATTTCCTGATAACCGGTCATGGAAGTGTTGAATACCACTTCCCCGATACAGATGCCTTCCGTGCCTATGGAGAGGCCGCGAAAAACGGTGCCGTCGGCGAGCGCGAGAACGGCATGCGAATGTTGTGACACGGGAAGGCTCCTGGGGAATGCGGGCAAGGAAATGGAACAGACTTGCGCAGACTGATCCAAGCCGCCGAATTATACGTCCAAAAGGATCATGCTTCAACGAATCGCAGCATGAAACAGGGGGAAAGACAGGCGCGCGCATGGGCGGTCGAGAGACTTTCAGTACAGCAAGCTCAGGGAAGGGAATGGGCGGCAGCAAAACGATACACGCGTCACTGCTCTCCGGCGAAAGCGTACGATTGCGTATTCCTACTTCGACGGAAGCAAAGAATTATGGACGCAGTCCGAGCACATCCTGCATATCGAACAGACCGTTCTGCTTCTCCCTGAGAAAGCGTGCGGCGCGCAATGCCCCTTCCGCAAAGGTGGCGCGGCTGCTCGCTTTATGCGAGATTTCGATGCGCTCACCCGTCCCCGCGAACATCACGGTATGGTCGCCAACGATATCTCCGCCTCGCACGGCGGCAAAGCCGATCGTTCCGGGCACACGCTCTCCCGTATTTCCCTCGCGGCTGTATACGGCAATTTCCGGCAGCGACTTCCCCAGCGCTTTTGCCAGCACCTCACCCATCTGCAACGCGGTGCCAGATGGCGCATCGACCTTGTGCCGATGATGCGCCTCTATAATTTCCATGTCGTAATCTTCACTCAGCACCCGAGCCGCCATGTCCAGCAGCTTGAGGGTGATATTCACACCCACACTCATATTGGGCGCCAAAACGACCGGAATATTCTCAGCCGCGGCTCTGAATTCTTCTTTTTGTTCCGGGGAAAACCCGGTAGTACCGATCACCATCCTGATGTTCTGTTCGCGGCATACCGCAAGATGCATCAGCGTACCTTCCGGGCGGGTAAAATCAATGAGCGCTTCGCTGCCCTGCAGCGAAGACAGATCGTCGGTAATTTTTATGCCGCACGGAGCGCCGATCAGTTCACCTGCATCTTTCCCCAGATACGGGCTCCCAGCCCGGTCCAGGGCGGCCGTCAATTGCATGTCCGGCGCCCGCGTCACCGCTTCCAGCAGAGCCCGTCCCATGCGGCCAGAGCTTCCGGCAATCGCTATGTTCAATTCGTCATTTTTCCTTGTCGAGTTATTCTTGTCGGCATCTCCCTGGATGCGAACAATCTATTCTTTCATCTGATCCGCTCCGCCAAAGCCCGTATCGGTTGCCGGCGAGGGAGCCAGCCTGGGAGTCGGCTGTTTCGGCATGGCTGTTTCAGGAGTTTCACGGATGCTATTCAAGTCCTCATGTGGAACGAGAGCACTGCCGGAGGCGGACAGATCGGCCGCAGGAGGCGGCACACTCACAATCGGGTCCTCGCTGGAGGGCTCCCCGCCATCTGAAACGGGTGCAGGAGATTCCCCAGGTTGCTCCATCATCTGACTGCCGGTATCGACTGAACCGGATGGAACAGGGTCCGCCGCTACCGGTGACCCGGCCGGCGCGACTGGCTGAAGCTGCAGAAAAGAGGCTGGCGTGGCGAACGAACCGGCGATTCGCGCCAGTTGGTCGTTCTCGAAAAATACCGTCAGGTTTCTCTGCTCGACCAGTCTTCCCCTCTGATCAAAGCGATATATGTAGTCCCAGCGATTTTCGTGAAAGGCATCGCTGATCATGGGCGATCCCAGTGCGAAGCGCACCTGAGACCTGGTCATGCCGGGCTTCAGCTTGTCCACCATCTCCTGGGTAATTACATTGCCCTGCTGAATCTCGATCTTATACAGCAAAGATGGAACCGATGAACATCCCGCGAGCCACAGCAAAGCAAACAACGTGAGGATTCTTGCGTGCATCGCGGCAACGTGTTTCCAAAGCCAACCTAACGTTATATGATACAGCAAATAACTTAGCGGATGGATGTCGCCATGAGCACACCGAACAATCTTAAGACCATGGGCTTGAAGGCCACGCTGCCGCGCCTTAGAATACTTGGTTTGTTTGAAAGTAGCCCGATCCGCCATCTCTCGGCTGAGGATGTTTATCGAACCCTGATCGGTGAAGGGGAAGACATCGGTCTGGCCACGGTATACCGCGTGCTGACCCAATTTGAACAGGCGGGCTTGCTCGAACGCCACCACTTCGAAAGCGGGAAGGCCGTATTCGAGCTCGCCAGTGACAGCCATCACGATCATCTGGTCTGTCTTCAATGCGGAAGAGTGGAAGAGTTTTACGATGCTGAAATAGAGAAGCGTCAAATCAGGATTGCCAAGGATCGTGGTTTTGCCATTCACGAGCATTCCCTTTCGCTATACGCGGATTGCATCAAACCCGCCTGCCCGTACAGAAAAGCGGAAGAAAAAGGGGGCGTTCAAAAAAACTGAGAGATATTATATTGATTCTCTTCATCGCCGGCTGATGGCTCAGCCTGTACCATTAATAGGTTGCATCCTGATTGCTCCCTTGCACAATGAAATAAATAATAAAAGGTGCACCCGAAGCACGTGGAAAACCTGATATCGTCTGCTTCATCCACGATCACTGAATATGTCGAAGGCCATCCGCGATTCATGGCTCAGCCTCGATTCAAGATCAGGAAATTTTGGCCGATATTCAACATCATCCAACTCTGGAAACTCAGGAAAGCATGAGCACGGAATTGACCGGCGCCGAGATAACGGTGCGTTGTTTGCAGGAAGAAGGGGTGGAGCACATCTTTGGGTACCCCGGAGGCGCCGTGCTGTTCATCTATGACGAGTTGTTCAAGCAGGACAAGGTCAAGCACATCCTGGTGCGTCATGAACAGGCCGCGGTACACGCCGCCGATGGCTACGCCCGCTCCAGCAACCGGGTCGGTGTAGCCCTGGTTACGTCAGGCCCCGGGGTAACAAACGCGGTTACCGGAATCGCGACTGCCTATATGGATTCCATTCCGCTCGTCATCATCAGCGGTCAGGTACCCACCCACGCGATCGGCCTGGACGCGTTTCAGGAGGTGGATACCGTTGGCATTACACGCCCCTGCGTCAAGCATAATTTCCTAGTGAAGGACATAGCTGAACTTGCGACGACAATCAAGAAAGCGTTTTACATCGCATCCACCGGACGACCAGGCCCGGTGCTGGTGGATATTCCCAAGGATGTGAGCCAGCAGAAAACCGAGTTTGTCTATCCGGCCCAAGTCACCATGCGCTCCTACAATCCCGTCACCCGGGGCCATGCGGGACAGATCAAGAAAGCTGTCCAGTTGATCCTGAATGCCCGCCGACCGATGGTTTACACAGGCGGCGGCGTCATTCTGAGCGATGCGTCGGCACAACTGGCAGAGCTTGTACGAAGGCTGGGTTTCCCCTGCACCAACACCCTCATGGGATTAGGAGGCTACCCTGCCACCGACCCCCTTTTCGTGGGAATGCTGGGAATGCACGGAACCTACGAAGCCAACATGGCGATGCAGCATTGCGACGTGCTGATCGCCATCGGCGCCCGTTTCGATGATCGCGTGATCGGCAATCCCAAGCATTTCTATAACGAGGATCGCAAGATCATCCACATCGATATCGATCCTTCATCCATTTCCAAGCGTGTCAAGGTGGACGTGCCCATCGTAGGCAACGTGGCGGACGTCCTGGCTGAACTGATCAAGTTGCTCGAGATCCGCAAGGAAAAACCCGATCAGACAGCACTGGACGCATGGTGGGCACAAATCGATCAGTGGCGCGCTCGAGACTGCCTGAAGTACGATCGTGCCAGTTCTGTTACGAAACCTCAGCTAGTTATCGAAAAACTATACGAGGTAACCAAAGGTAATGCGTTTATTACTTCCGACGTCGGCCAGCACCAAATGTGGGCGGCCCAGTTCTATAAATTCGACCTGCCGCGACGCTGGATCAACTCAGGCGGCCTGGGCACAATGGGATTCGGTCTTCCCTCCGCCATGGGCGTGCAGATGGCCAATCCTGGCCAGGCTGTAGCCTGCGTCACGGGCGAGGCCAGTATCCAGATGTGTATTCAGGAGTTGTCCACCTGCAAGCAGTATCATTTGCCTCTAAAAATCATCAACCTGAATAATCGCTACATGGGTATGGTCCGGCAATGGCAGGAATTTTTCCATGGAAACCGCTATGCGGAATCCTATATGGATGCGCTGCCTGATTTTGTCAAGCTCGCTGAAAGCTATGGTCACGTCGGCATGCGCATCGAGCAGCCGGGCGACGTGGAGGACGCGCTGGAGGAGGCATTCAAACTCAAGGACAAACTGGTATTCATGGATTTCATAACCGATCAGACCGAGAATGTGTTTCCCATGGTGCCGGGAGGCAAGGGTCTTTCCGAAATGATCCTGGTGTAAAAATGCGACATATCATTTCACTCCTGATGGAAAATGAAGCGGGAGCCCTGTCTCGCGTAGCCGGCCTGTTTTCTTCCCGTGGCTACAATATCGAATCGCTTACCGTTGCCGCGACGGAAGACCCTACCCTGTCGCGCATGACGCTTGTCACCACCGGCTCGGACGATGTCGTCGAGCAGATCACCAAGCAGTTGAACAAGCTCATCGAGATCGTCAAAGTCGTGGACCTGAGCGACGGCGATCATATCGAGCGCGAACTGATGCTGATGAAGGTACGCGCAGTTGGAAAGGACAGGGAAGAAATAAAGCGTGTGTCGGACATTTTCCGCGGTCGCATCATCGACGTTACCGACAAATCGTATACCGTCGAACTGACCGGAACCGGCTCCAAGCTCGACGCGTTCATCGAAGCCATGGAACGTGGCAATATCCTGGAAACGGTACGTACGGGCGCCTCCGGCATTGGTCGCGGCGAACGGATACTTAAACTTTAGGAACGCGACCTGCAATGTAAAGGTACCTTCCCGGAGGGTATCGCATCCGCACTTATCTATTTTTTTTGCACAAAGGAAATCATGAACGTCTATTACGATAAAGATGCCGACCTGTCCCTTATCAAGGACAAGAAAGTGACCATCCTGGGTTACGGGTCCCAGGGTCACGCACATGCCAATAACCTGAGCGATTCCGGCGTCGCCGTTACCGTTGGCCTGAGAAGGAGCGGGGCTTCATGGGTAAAGGCAGAAAAGGCCGGGCTTGCAGTCAGGGAGGTGGCAGAGTCGGTGAAAGAAGCGGACGTCGTCATGGTTCTGCTGCCCGATGAACAGATTGCCGCGGTCTATTCCGCGGAAATCGAACCGAACCTCAGGCAGGGTGCTACGCTCGCGTTTGCCCATGGCTTCAATATCCACTACGGACAGGTCGCCCCTCGGGAAGACCTTGATGTCATCATGATTGCCCCCAAGGGACCGGGCCATCTCGTGCGATCGACCTACCTGCAGGGCGGGGGCGTGCCCTCCCTGATCGCCGTGTATCAGGACAAGTCCGGGAGAGCGCGCGACCTGGCGCTTTCCTATGCGGCGGCCAACGGTGGCACGCGCGGAGGAGTGATAGAAACCAATTTCCGAGAAGAAACGGAAACCGATCTGTTTGGTGAACAGGTAGTGCTGTGTGGCGGCCTCACTGCCTTGATTCAGGCTGGCTTCGAAACGCTGGTAGAGGCTGGCTATGCACCGGAGATGGCCTATTTCGAATGTCTGCACGAAGTCAAGCTGATCGTGGATCTGATCTATGAAGGCGGGATTGCGAACATGCGTTACTCGATATCCAACAACGCGGAATATGGCGATATATCACGAGGCCCAAGGGTTATCACCAATGCCACCCGGGAGGAAATGCGCAGGATTCTGCGCGAGATCCAGACAGGGGAATATGCGCGCGAGTTCATCCTGGAAAACCGCGCAGGCGCTCCGATGCTCAAAGCCAGCCGCCGGCTGGCCTCCGCCCATGAAATTGAAACGGTGGGCGCGAAGCTGCGCGACATGATGCCATGGATCAAAAAGAACAAGCTGGTTGATCAGGAGAAAAACTGACTTCCCACGGATAAGGCGCGACGGACCAATTCGATCTCCGGTCTGTGGCTATGCCTGTGTTCTTTGCCACCTTTTAAGGAGCTAAGGTTCGTCAGCATGAGAACCGGGAGGGCGGCTCAGCCTGCCCTTCAACTTTCCGGCTCTCCAGCTCCAGAGCAGAAACGAATACCGATGCTATAATTTTACTAGGCGTGGTATTCGAGTGCTGCCTGTCCATTTGGCATACGCCGCGGCGTGTGTCCCGATTTGTCAGAATGCAATTCACGCCTTGCCTCCTCATCGATTGAAGGAAGCGACTCCCTTCGATCGCCAGTGGGGAAATTTTTTGCAAGACGCGGCCATGTTTATCCAGCGATACGGTTTAACCTGACCTGATCTCCTTCCAGGATTCGCCAATGATGCATGATTCTCATTCTCGTATCGTGCTCCAGTCCAAGCTGCGCCGCCGGGGAATCTACCTGCTCCCCAACCTGTTCACCACCGCCGCCCTCTTTGCCGGTTTTTATGCCATCGTACAGGCCATGAACGGGCGGTTCGAGCATTCCGCCGTCGCGATCTTTATCGCAATGGTGCTGGACGGCCTGGATGGCAGGGTAGCTCGTCTGACCCATACTCAAAGCGAGTTTGGCGCTGAATACGACAGCCTGTCCGATATGGTGTCCTTTGGGGCTGCGCCTGCGCTGGTAATGTATGAGTGGGCCTTGAAGGGCATGGGCAAGCTGGGATGGATAGCGGCATTCATTTATTGTGTCTGCGCCGCGCTGCGCCTCGCCCGCTTTAATACCAATATAGGTGTCGTAGACAAGCGTTTCTTTCAAGGATTGCCCAGTCCTGCCGCAGCTGCGCTGCTCGCGGGGCTGATCTGGGTGATGCTTGACTTCGACATAACAGGCGCCAGCGTCAGATGGCTTGCCTGGTGCATCACGCTGTTCGCAGGGTTGACCATGGTGAGCAATATTCCTTATTACAGCGGCAAGGACATCAACTTGCGCAAGAGCGTGCCATTCGTTACCGCACTGCTGCTTGCACTGTTTTTCTTCGTGCTGATTCCAAGCCACCCGCCGGTTGTTCTGTTCAGTCTCTTTTTTCTATACGCCTTGTCAGGATATGGAATGTGGATATGGCGGCGGATGAGGAAAAGAAGAGCCAGCGAAAGTCAACAGAAAGCCCCCGAGGATCAGGCGTCATGACGCCGCATGCGCACGGGCTCACGCAATTGCCCGCATGGAAGGCGCTGGAAGCACACTATCGGGAAATCAGGGATATACATTTGCGCGAACTTTTCGCTGATGATCCCGAACGGGGCGAGCGTCTTTCGGTAGAGGCGGCAGGCATCTACCTGGATTATTCCAAAAACCGGATTACCGATGAAACCGTGCGACTGCTCGTGCAACTCGCCGAGGAATGCGGATTGCGCAACCGTATCGATGCGATGTTCAGAGGTGAGCGGATCAATTCCACTGAACAGCGAGCGGTTCTTCATATTGCCCTGCGTGCCCCGAAGAACGAACGAATCATGATGGATGATACGGACGTGGTCCCCGAAGTGCAGTCTGTGCTCGAAAAAATGTCTGCGTTCGCTGACCAGCTGCGCGACGGGCGATGGCAGGGGCATACCGGAAAGCGCATCCGTAATGTAATCAATATCGGTATCGGCGGATCCGATCTCGGTCCCGTGATGGCGTACGAAGCGCTGCGTTACTACAGCCAGCGCGACATGGATTTCCACTTTGTATCCAACGTGGATGGGACGGATCTCGCGGAAGTCACACGCGATATCGACGCGGAAGAGACGCTGTTCATTATCTGTTCCAAAACTTTCACCACTACTGAGACTCTTGCCAATGCGCATGCGGCCCGTCAGTGGATGTTGAACAGGGTGCCCGACGCAAATGCCGTCCGCAAACACTTTGTCGCCGTATCCACGAACGCGGACAAGGTAGCCGAATTCGGTATCGATATCGACAACATGTTCGGCTTCTGGGACTGGGTAGGAGGGCGGTATTCGATGGACTCGGCGGTCGGTCTCTCGACCATGATTGCCATCGGCCCGGAGAATTTCCGTCACATGCTGGCAGGGTTTCACGCCATGGATCAGCACTTTCGCACCACGCCGCCGGGCAGAAATCTGCCCGTGCTCATGGGATTGCTTGCTGTCTGGTACAACAATTTTTTCGGGACAGCAACGCTCGCCGTGCTGCCTTACGATCAGTACCTCAGTCGGTTTCCTGCATACTTGCAACAACTGACAATGGAGAGCAATGGCAAGAGCGTCACCCTGGACGGAACATCCGCCGACTACAATACGTCACCTGTCGTATGGGGTGAACCGGGCACGAATGGCCAGCACTCCTTCTATCAACTCATCCATCAGGGTACGCGAATAGTTCCCTGTGATTTTATCGGGTTCTGCCATACGCTGAATCCAGTCGGAAACCATCACGATCTGCTGATGGCAAATTTTTTTGCCCAAACTGAAGCACTGGCCTTCGGAAAAACCAGGAACGAGGTCAAATCGGAAGGCGTGCCCGACTGGCTAAGCCCGCATCGCAGCTTCGAGGGGAATCGCCCTACCAATACCCTTTTGATAGACCGCCTGACACCTCAGACACTGGGCGCATTGGTTGCGGCCTATGAACATAGCGTATTTACTCAGGGCGTCATCTGGAACATCGACTCGTTTGATCAGTGGGGGGTCGAGCTTGGCAAGGTAATGGCCCGGCGTGTCGCAGATGAGCTGATGAACACCGCTGCGCCCGGGTTACAGCATGACAGTTCAACCAATACACTGATACAACGCTACAGTCAGCGGAGACAACCGTGACACGTATCGGCGCGTCCGGGGCGGGGCAGACGTTTTATCCACTGCGTTGTTGCGGAGCCGTGGAGGAGCATGGTTTCTAAGCGCGATACAGGCGGGTCAAGCGGTCACGAAGGCGTCACCTCGGCAGGGTGACTATTATTTTCAGGCAAGCATCGCGTCTTGCGAACCGGGGGCAACAGCATGACTCAACCGGCAGCAACCGATCAGATTTGTATCAATACATTGCGCAGTCTTTCCATTGATGCTGTAGAAAAGGCCCGTTCGGGACACCCAGGCACACCAATGGGCGCAGCCCCCACCGTTTATTGTCTATGGCAGCGCTTCCTGCGCTATGACCCGGATAACCCCTTATGGGCGAATCGGGACCGGTTTATCCTGTCGGCAGGCCATGCTTCCGCCCTGCTCTACAGTCTGCTGCATCTGACAGGCGTCAAAGCCGCGGGTTCTCGCTACGAGGATACAAATCGACTGGCTGTTTCACTGGATGACCTTAAAACGTTTCGCCAGGCTGGCAGCCGCTGTACGGGTCATCCGGAATACGGCTGGACCTCGGGTGTCGAAACAACAACCGGCCCGCTTGGACAAGGCGCAGCTGTGAGCGTTGGCATGGCGATTGCCGAACGCTGGCTGGCGGCGACGTATAATCGCCCGGATTTCGAGCTGTTTGCCTACAATGTTTATGCATTTTGCAGCGACGGTGACATGATGGAGGGAATCAGCAGCGAAGCCGCTTCGCTGGCGGGCCACCTCAAGCTGTCGAATCTTTGCTGGGTCTACGATGACAACCGTATCACCATCGAAGGATCCACCGACCTTTCATTCACCGAGAATGTCGCTGGCCGGTTTGCCGCCTACGGCTGGAACGTGACCGAAGTTGGCGACGCCAATGATCTGGACCAACTGGCACATGCGTATGAACTGTTCCTCCGGACGCAGGATCGCCCTACCTTGATTATCGTCCGCAGTCATATAGGCTACGGGGCTCCGCATAAGCATGACACACGGGAAGCACATGGCGAGCCGCTGGGGCCGGAAGAAGCACGACTCGCGAAGCAATTCTATGGCTGCGATCCGGACAGACAGTTTGATATACCGGAAGGT
>CAYXQR010000020.1:0-4534 GCA_964466955.1 uncultured Nitrosospira sp. | reverse complement strand
AAGTAATAGCAATCAGCATCAATCAATAACCGACTTTAACCCATTCAACATATCCGGTGTGATATATTTTCATACTATAAAGATACTTATGAGCAATGCAAAGATAGCGATTACCCTGGAAGAAGAAACATTGGAAAAAGTTGACCGCCTAGTTGAATTGCATGTTTTTCCAAACCGCAGCCGCGCAATTCAAGCAGCGGTCGAGGAAAAAATTGAAAGGCTTGAAAAGAATCGGCTGGCAGTGGAATGTGCAAAGCTCGACCCGTTCATGGAACGTGCACTGGCTGAGGAAGGCTTGTCCGAAGATTTGGCGGCATGGCCCGGATACTGAGAGGAGAAATCCGCTGGGCAGATTTGAACCCCGTGCGCGGCCGTGAGCAGGCAAGGCTGAGACCAGTACTCATCCTCAGTCAGGATGTTTTCAATGAACGTTCCGGCACTGTTATTGCCATGGCATTGACGACCCAGGCTCAGCGGGCAGGGTTTCCCCTGACCTGCGAGCTTCAGGATACTGAAGGGATAAAACGGTCGTGGGTCAAGATCAGCCAGATCAAAACACTTGAGGTTGGCTGAGAATTTCGGATACCAACGGTGACAGTTTAAACTGAGCACTGGAGGTAGAAGGATGTACAAGATTCCGAAGCAGAGCTACACGGTCGAATTCAAGCAGGAAGCGGTTCGGCAAGTCGAAGTGGAAGGCAAGAGCCCGGCGCAAGTATCACGCGACCTGGGTATTGCCGAGCAGACGCTGGCCGACTGGCGCAAGGCCGCGAAGGCGGGCAAGCTGGCGGTGGGAAAACCGGTGAGGCCGGAACAGATGGAGTTGTCGCGCTTGAAGGCGGAGAATGCGCGGCTGAAGATGGAAGTCGAAATCCTAAAAAAAGCGACGGCGTACTTCGCGAAGGAATCGCTGTGAAGTATGCCTGGATCGACGGACAGCGAGATTCCTATCCCCTGCAAGCGATGTGCGAGTTGCTGGAGGTGTCGACCAGCGGCTATGCAGATTGGAAGAAATGCGGCGGGCCGACACATTGGCCGTCGGACGAACAATTGCTGGCGCTGATCCGCTCGGTACACGCGCAATACCGGCAAGCCTACGGATCGCCACGCCTCACGGTAGAACTGAAATCCCGGGGCATTCCGGTCAGTCGGGATCGGGTCAGGCGCTTGATGAAGGCCAATGGCATCCGTGCCAGACACAAGCGGCGTTACAAGGCCACCACCGACAGCAAGCATGCGCTACCTGTGGCACCGAACCTGCTGGACCGGCAATTCCAGACAAATGCGCCGGATCAGGTGTGGACCGCGGATCTCACGTACATTCCAACGCGCGAAGGCTGGCTGTACCTGGCGGTCGTGATGGACTTGTACACGCGCATGATCGTGGGCTGGACAATGGACAGCAGGATGACGCGGGAACTGGTGATGAATGCGCTGCGCATGGCGCGTTTCCACCGCAAGCCGATGCCGGGATTGCTGCATCATTCCGATCGCGGCAGCCAATATTGTAGCGGCGACTATCGGGCGCTGCTGGAGGAATACGGCATGATCGCGAGCATGAGTCGGAAAGGAAATTGCTGGGACAATGCGCCGACGGAAAGCTTCTTCAACAGCTTGAAGAACGAGCACGTCTTCCATGAAGATTATGCAACGCGGGAAGAGGCTACACGGGACATGTTCGACTATATCGAGAGGTTTTATAATCGGAAACGCCGCCACTCCGCGTTAGGCTACCGCAGTCCGGCCCAGCATTACGCTGCCTGGATTGCCGGACAAAAGCTGGCGGCTTGATGAGGTCGTTGGTATCCGGAAAACGCGGCCAAGCTCAGAGCCCATAATGGTCATATTTCTCGCCCCAGGTCGCAATCGTCTCAGGCGTCTCCAGACCGGCCTCTGTGATGATTTCGCGTGTCTTGATGGTTATCCCCATCAACCAGCGCAGATACGCGCTCCAGCGCCTTCTCCTGGCCCCGTTTTTTGGCCTCGCTGATGATCCTGTCGGATTCGGCGTTACTCATGCCCGAAAGTGCCGTATTGTCGCCCTCGAAGGGCTTCATCCCCGACAATGCGCGCAGTTTTTCCAGCGTGCGCACGTAATCCTTCACGGTCAGGGTCTGGCGAAGCTGCGCCAGTTCCTGCTTCAACATGCGCCCGAGCGATTCGTCGGCAATGCCGTCCTCGATATCGGCCTCGGCATCCCGCAACTCGCGCCGCGTCTTGATGTACGCCTGCACGTCGGCGTCGCCGGCCACCTTGTCGCGCTGCGCGGTCAGCGCGACCGTCTTGTCCTTCAGTTCCTGCTTGGTCGAATCTACGAAAATACGTACAGCGAAGCAAAAATGGAGCGTTGCTTCCTCGGTTACAGAAAGTCATTTAAGAACCATACCAAGCTAATAATTGGCTAAAAGCTTTTTCATTCTGGACGTGCAATAGTAGAACGTCATTCTTTTTAGGATTAAGGGACGGATTATGTCGGTAGACAGATCCAGCAATCCCCGGATTCCCATTCAGGCCTTTATGACCGAGAGGATATAACTTGATGACGTCAACCCCGTCAAACCCAACTGTCGGGAAGGCTTGCCCTGTAGTCGAATAGCGATTAACGTAAGCTGTAACCCCATTCTTTCTCGTCAGAGAAATAGAAATTTCGCGCAATTGGGGACCTGCGATCGAGAAATTTGCAGATTTAGATTTGCGAAAATGACATCGGAAACCTAGTTCCCCAAGAAGGCTTGAAGCCCTTTCCCCATTCCAAACGATCACGCTTTCTTTCCTATCGAATAAAACGTTATTCTTCATCACGGATGAGCAATCCCTCATGGCGGGAACTATCCGGCCATCGGGTTATCCTTTAGCGTTGGCCACGAGCCTGCATAGAGCTGGAAGTTCTGCTAAGCCATTCTACCCCTCCCTATACCGAGCAAACAATTGGACTTAGGTACTATGACGAAAGTACATTCTTTCGGGCTCAATAATCACCTGTTTCATACTCCCGTTCATATCTGGTTTCACGGCGTTCCTCGCGTTCATATCGCCGGTCATTTTCATAGCTCTCCTGTACCCTGCGCGTCTGTTCCTCATTTCTCTGTTTGAGGACTGCGCAATCGATAGAGCCGGAATCGCACGCGGAGCGACCTTCGCCAACGTATACAGCTTTCTCCCCTGCTTGTGTGTTCATGGACAACGACAGCAACAGCGGCAACAATAATTTTATAGCCTGCATTTACTTTCCTTTCCTTCAGAATGATTGGGTACGAGCAATCCAACATCCTTTCGGATGCTGGATTGACGCCAACGGTTCTTACCCCAAGACCGCACGTGGATACGAGGCGAAATAGGGATACATCTAGGCCATCGCCTGTGTCAGCACTGCCCCCGGGTTTTCCCAGTCATCGCTCGGTTCCAGCTTGCCAGCGCTGAGCTGCTGCGATTGCACAGCCATCCTTCGATACTGGCAACCAGGCTTTCCTCATCGTCGCGTAGCACGCAAAATGCCGAAAGTGGTTCGCCAAGTTGTTCGAGTATGGAATTGAGCTTGCTCGCAGTAATCGCTCGAACCTCATAAGACAAGCCGGGAGTCGAGCAGCTTTCTGCCTCAATATGCTTCCAGCACTGGCTGTGGAATAATTGATTGGCCGATAATTTTAGGCCAGTTTCCATATCGAACGCCGGGGACGTTCTCCAACGGTGCTTGAGTCCATTGCGTGAAATTCCAACATACTTGATGGTTGAATCACTTGCCCCGACAAGGTAGAGGCATGGCTGCTTAGCTTTCCAGGACAGCTCGTCAATGATTTCATATTCCCCTTGCATCCAAGGGCCTATCCGGCTCCCCTTGGCTACATTTCGCTTCCATCTTTTCCCGCCTACCCCATGAATCTTGATGACAGACACTGCGGCATTGAAAATAGTCGATGCGTATTTGTTTGCGATGTTATCCATTGCTTTTTTTATTCTCCAATTAAGTAAGGGTCTGTAACCTCAGTGTTTGATTCTCTCGGTTCGATAGGCAGCAGTAATGACCCTTCCTTCGGGGCACACGACGACATAGCAGTTTAAATACTCCATTAATAGACGGGCCAACTTGCCGGCATAACCTTCCAGTCTCCGCCTGGAGCGTTTATCAAAATAATGCTTGCTGGTGCCATCCCCCGCTTTCTCGCAAGCACCGTAATTAATCAAAAGTTCAATGATCATTGGTGGAATACCGCGCTGCTGCTGGCGAGTGAGGGCGTGTCTGGTTAATTCCATATTTTTTTCCTCCTTTCTGCTAATAGTTGTTATATGGGAGGTGAGCTCTCCCGGCTAATAACTTTCTTTCATCTGTCGGCGTGCCCGCCTAGAAGCAAGGCGATCGCTTTCCAAGTGGTGGGGTGATACTCCGCTATGCATAGGTGCAGGAGGTCCAGTGGGTCTATTTCCAGTGCTACTGCCATCGGACCAACTTTATCGAGTGGCAAACGGGTCTTGCCCTGCTTAATCATGGTGATCATATTCGGTTTCTCGAATCCCACTTTCGCAGCAATATCTTTCT
>CAYXQR010000019.1:0-23571 GCA_964466955.1 uncultured Nitrosospira sp. | reverse complement strand
ATCTTGCCTTTACCTTCATCGCCCCATTGTGTTCCTACTACTACGACGTTTTTACTCATATCCCCTATCTTCGATATTCCACTGGACGACAGCCGTCGTGCAGTCCGCATTCACCTCAAATTTCCACGATGGACCAGACTTCATCTTTCCGCACCAGCTTTCTGTCGCAGTTCGTCGTATCCTGATCGTTCTCATGTCCGGGCAAGCAGATGACGACGATTTGCCCCTCGGCACGAAGCTGCTCGATTGTCCGGGTTAGAGAATGATCTGCCTTTGCATAGGGCGCGAGTATTCCTTTTGGATATGCGTCGGCCTGAACAAGGCCGGATAGCTCCCTCAGATCCATGCTGAACCCTGTCGCAGGGCGCGCTCTGCCAAAGGCTTTGCCGATCTCGTCATAACGTCCGCCTTGAGCGATGACATTGGGGCTATTATGAGTATAGGCCGAAAAGACCATGCCGCTGTGGTAGTGGTAGCCACGCAGGTCCGCCAGATCAAAAGCCAGCGTTTCCACCAGCGGCTTCATCTCTGCTCCGGCCGTTTCCAATTCCTCCAGTGCGGCCATGATTTCCGGGTAATGAGGAAGGAACTCGCGGGCCTGGGATAAAATGGCAGTATCACCATATAGATCGGGCAGTAGTAAAAGCGCGTCGCGCGCCTGCTTGTGCACAGGCTGCCTCAATCCTTTGCAGAGCTCCTTCAACGCGCTGACATCCTTGGTCTGCATCACCGTAAATAACTCCCTTTCCATCTCGGCAGGGATTCCGGCCCCCCGCACCAGACCTCGGAATACAGCTACATGACCGAGATCAAGATGGATTCGGCTGACGCCCGCTATGGCGAGCGAGTTCAACATAAGTCGCAGAATCTCAAGGTCGCTTTCGATTCCCCAGTGTCCATAAAGTTCTGCCCCGATCTGGAGCGGCTCTCTTGTTCGCTTCAGGCCGGAGGGGCGTGCGTGCAGCACGCTCCCAGCATAACAAAGGCGCGTAACCCCGCCACGGTTCAATAAATGGGCATCGATACGTGCGACCTGAGGTGTCATATCTGCCCGGACCCCCATCATGCGACCACTCAACTGGTCGACCACCTTGAGCATACGTAAATTGGTGTCGCTCCCCGTCCCGGTCAGCAAGGAATCCACATATTCCACCAAAGGCGGTATCACAAGCTCATAGCCATGCAAGCGAAGGCCATCCATCACGCGCCGGCGTATCATCTCCATGCGCAATGCTTCCGCAGGCAGGATATCCTCAATATACTCGGGCAATAGCCAGGCGCGCATGTTCATATTTTGGTTGCACTAAAGCGCAGGCCACTCAGCCTGACGGCTATTTCACAAAGTAGAGTAGAAGGAGGCCCAGTAGCATGGATGTCAGGCCGATGAAGCGTATCTGTCCGTCGTTTGCTTCCGTGAGTTTCCGGAACGTTTCACGCCACAAACCAGGAGTAAGAAAGGGAAGAAGTCCTTCCAGGACCAGAATCAGCGCAAAGGCCATCAACAATGTGTCCCACATGTTGTTGATGACTAAGGATTTCGAGATCGAATAGGCGGGAAGGTCTTGCAGGAAAATATGGAACAACATTTTCCTGATATTCCGCCTGGTATTTTCCCGCTATTCATAACCGGATGAATAGTCCCGCATGAAGCCAGACAAAGAGGAGCGCGGAAAGTCCCCTTGCCGCGCAATCCAGCTTTCACGCTTTCTGGCTAAAAGAGGGAGCAGGCCCAGCTGGGAATTCATGAACGGCTGATTTATTTCGTACCCCGCCCCGTACTCTTCAAATACTTGAAAAATTCGGAGCTTGGCTCCAGGACCATCATGTCTCCCTTGTCCTTGAAGCTTTGCTTATAGGCATCCATACTGCGATAAAATCCGTAAAACTCGGGGTTTTCCTGAAAAGCGCCTGCATAGATTGCAGCTGCCTTCGCATCGCCTGCACCTTTTATCTCCTGCGCATTTCGATAGGCCTCGGCAAGTACCACTTCCCGCTGACGATCGGCATCCGCGCGGATTTTTTCCGACTCGGCTGCACCTGTAGAACGTAATTCATTCGCCACTCGTTTGCGCTCCGCCTCCATGCGGCGGTAGACGGATTCGCTTACCTCCTGCGGCAAATCGACGCGCTTCAGTCGCACGTCCACAACCTCAACGCCAATTTTGCGTGCATCCGCGTCAGCTTTCTGCCTCATGATTTCCATGATCTTGTCACGTTCGCCGGAAACCACGTCATGAACTGTCCGGTTGCCAAATTCATCACGTAGGCTGGCATTCACGGTCTGCGATAGACGCGTCTGCGCCAGCATTTCGTCCCCGCGTACGCTCACGTAATACTGTTTCACATCGATAATGCGCCATTTGACGAACAAATCCACCAGGACATTCTTCTTTTCCGAAGTGATGAAGCGTTCCGGCTCCGCCGTATCCATGGTGAGAATACGGGAATCGAAGTAGCGAACGTTTTGTGCTATGGGGATCTTGAAATACAGGCCAGGAGATGTCTTGACATCGACCACCTCTCCCAGCTGAAACAGGATGGCCTGCTGACGCTGATCCACGATGTAGATGGAAGAGCTGACCAGCAGAAGCAGGGCAACGATGACTCCTAATAAGATGGAAGCGTAGTTTTTCACTTATCTTGTCTCCCGTTCACGGCCCCGAAATGCCTCACGCGTCCGAGCAGCGCCCTCAGGGGCCGCCTCCTGGACGGGGGTTAGCTGGGTATCCGACGTTGGTGCGGGTGATGGCGATGGCCCGCTCATCTGGATCAGCTTGTCCAGCGGCAAATAAAGAAGGTTACCACCGCTTTTCTGATCGATCACGATCTTTGTAACGCTTGAGAGCACTTCCTCCATCATGTCAAGGTAAAGCCGGTCGCGTGTCACGCCGGGAGCCTTGTTATATTCCACCAGGATCTGCTTGAACCGATTCGCTTCACCCTCAGAACTTGCGACTACCCTCTCTTTATACCCTTCGGCCTCTTCCAGCAAGCGTGCTGCATTACCTTTTGCTCTTGGAATCACATCATTGGCGTAGGCCTGACCTTCATTTTTCTGTCTCTCCCGGTCCTGCCCAGCCTTGACAGCATCATCGAACGCGGCCTGAACCTGTTCTGGAGGCTGCGCGTTTTGCATGGTTACTTTGCTGATGGCGATCCCGATCTTGTAGCGGTCCAGAATGTCCTGCATCAACTCCGTCGCCTTGGCAGCCACCTGCTCCCGTCCTTCGTAAAGCACGAAATCCATCTTGCTTTTACCGATAATTTCCCTGATGGCGGTCTCCGCGGCCTGCAGGACCGCGTTTTCCGGCTCCCGGTTGTTGAACAGAAATTCTTCCGGGTTTTTGAGAATGTACTGCACAGCAAACTGAATATCGATGATGTTTTCATCGTCTGTCAGCATCAGCGATTCCTTGAGGACCTTGCTTCGAACATTGTTCCGGTAGCCGATTTCCACTGTGCGGACCTGGCTCACATTCACCGCTTCAACCGCCTCGATGGGGTAGGGAAGGTGCCAGCGCAACCCGGCCTGAGTGCTTTCCACAAACTTGCCGAAACGCAATACGATCCCGCGCTGGCCTTCATTGACAATATAAAACCCGCTTCCTATCCAGAGCAACAGAAGCAGCCCGGCGAGCAACCCGATTCCACCGCCGTAGTGCTTGGGGCTGCTAGGCGCTGGCCCTTCGCCTCCGCCCGACCCGTTGCCGCCACCTTTGCGTTTCAGGAGGTTGTTGAGCTTCCTATTGAAATTGCGCCACAATTGATCCAGATCAGGCGGACCGGAATTACTTTTTTTTCTTCCCCATTGGGGATCGTTCAATCCCATAATGATTCCCGTTTTTTTGTTTAATGAGAGTACACCATTAAACGGTAATAAAAAAACCGCGGTCCCCCACTCCACATGGGTGGTTTACGGAATCCTTTTTACTCAATTGATTTGTCCGTGCCGGACTGAATTTTCGAATCTCGTTCGATCCTGATATTCTGGTTGATTGCGTTCCCTCAGGGCTTCGGATAATGCAAGCCGGATATGCTCAAGGCCTTCACCGGTTTTCGCGCTTAATCGAATCTGATCGATTTTACCATACTCGTCGCGATGATAATCCCTAGCCGCATTGGGAAAATCGACCAGATCAATTTTGTTCAAGACCAGTATCTGCGGGATGCGATCCGCCCCGATTTCCTTTAAAACCTTGTTTACCTCCGCAATTTGTCCAGCGCGGTTGGGGCTGCTGGCATCCACCACGTGCAGCAATAAATCGGCATGCACAGTTTCTTCCAGCGTGGCATGGAATGCGGCAACCAGGGTGTGGGGCAGATCACGAATGAACCCTACCGTATCGGACAGCACAAGCGGACCATGATCCGGGACAAAAAGTTTACGCGTGGTGGCATCCAGGGTGGCAAACAACTGATCGGCAACATAAGCGTCTGAGCGGGTCAGGCTGTTGAACAGAGTAGACTTGCCGGCATTCGTATAGCCCACAAGCGAAACGGACATCACCTGCGCACGTTGCCTTGAACGTCGCTGCAATGATCGCTGCCGCTCGAACTTGGCCAGTTTATCCCGCAGCGTCTTTACGCGGGCGCCGAGCAGGCGTCGATCGGTTTCCAGTTGTGTCTCGCCAGGTCCCCGCAAGCCGATACCCCCTTTCTGCCTCTCAAGGTGCGTCCACCCACGCACCAGTCGTGTGGCGAGATGTTCAAGCTGGGCAAGCTCTACCTGCAGCTTCCCTTCATGACTTTTGGCTCGCTGGGAGAAAATATCGAGAATCAGGCTTGTCCGGTCTATTACGCGGTGCCCGAGGCGCTGCTCCAGATTGCGTTGTTGTGCGGGAGAAAGATCATGATTAAAAATAACCAGTGATGCTCCGGTTTGCTCAAGTGCCGAAGAAATCTCCTCGACCTTGCCCTTGCCAGCGTAGGTGGCCGGATCGGGTTTCGAGCGTCTGCCTCTGATTACCGCGGAAACCCCGAGACGATCGCTGGCCGCCAATTGTCGTAGTTCTTCCAGATTCTCTGCTGAATCGGTGTCGTTATTATCGTTGAAGTCGAGGCTGACCAGTACAGCTGCGTCAGTAGCAGTGTTGGTGTCAAGGATGCTCCCGGGAGAATGCTCAGGCATCAGTTGTGGCAGGGGCCTCAAATGGAATGTTGACAGCTCTTGCCGGGACTACGGTGGAAATCGCGTGTTTGTACACCATCTGAGTGACGGTATTCTTGAGCAGTACCACGTACTGATCAAATGAGTCGATATGTCCCTGCAGCTTGATCCCGTTTACCAGATAGATCGAAACCGGAATATGTTCCTTCCGCAATGTATTCAGAAACGGGTCTTGTAACAATTGCCCCTTAGCGCTCATTGATGACTCCGTATTTTAGTTATTCAAGAGTTAACTCTACTTGATTTTCAAGACTAAATCCATATTCTCTGCACGGGGGGCGGGCCAAGCCTTATCGTCGAAAAGGTCGGCGGATGACATAGGGAAAATGCGCAGCCATATCCGTGGCGACACCCTTTCAGGACGCAGTTTCCAACGGATGAACTCGCGCCGGAATTACCCGGACGGTGCATCAGTCCGGGTAATTATAAAACACTTGCGATCAATCCATTATAGGATGAATTCTGACCTTTGTCGGACGGCTTAACCAAATGGCTTCGGTTTCGGCGTGTCTTTGGTTGAAGGCGGCAGGATAGGGAGCTTGAAGTCGGGCTGTTTCCCCGTGAGCGTTTTGAGGAACGCCACGATTTTCGCATTTTCTTCCTTGGTGAACTTGCGGCCAAGCTGCAGTCGCCCCATTATGTCGACCGCTTCTTCCAGGGTTGCGGCTGCGCCATCGTGGAAGTAGGGATAGGTCAGTTCCACGTTTCGCAGCGTAGGCACCTTGAACATAAAGCGATCAGCATCCTTGCCGGTGACAGCAAACCTGCCTTCCGCCTTGCTTTTCGTCTTGTACGCTTCATGAACACCAAATTTCTGGAATGACGCGCCCCCCACCGCAGGGCCGTGGTGACAGGCGACGCATCCAGCCTCCTTGAAAAGCTTGTATCCTTCCAGTTCCGTCTGATTGATGGCGTTCTTGTCACCCTTGAGCCATTTATCGAATCGAGAACCAGGCGTCACCAGTGTTTCTTCGAAAGCAGCGATCGCGTCCGTCACTCTGTCGATATCGATTTTGTCGGAACCATAGACCTGCTTGAACCGATCCCGGTACTGAGGAATGGAACGCAGAACATCCACTGCCAGTTCATGAGTGAATGCCATTTCTCCGGGATTTGCAATGGGGCCTCCAGCCTGTTCCTTGAGATCCTTGGCGCGTCCGTCCCAAAACTGGGCCAGATTCAGGCTCGAATTCAGCACTGTCGGGGAATTGATGGGGCCTTGGTGCCAGTTGTGCCCAACGGAGGTTGGCAGGTTATCCGTGCCGCCCATGCTGAGGTTGTGGCATGAATTGCACGAAATGAATCCCGATTTTGACAAGCGAGGATCGAAAAAAAGCATTTTGCCCAATTCTACCTTGTTTTCATTTTTGGGCTTCACGGCTTCTATTGGCTGAATGGGCTCGTCAGCAGCCGCGACAAGAGGGGTAGCAATGGTTCCAACAGACAGCAGCGATACGATTAATGCCCGCATTATCATCAGTAATCTCCTAAAAACGCGGCTGTAGTGGCGCAGCCGATTACGCCTGCAAAGTTCCAGCGATGGGCATGGTCATCCGCCATCTGGAGACGAGAACAAAAATATCGATACGCGTGAACCCCGGTTGGCGGATGGAACGATATGATTCAAAGGGAATTCCTCTTTGAGAAAAGTTGTCCTGTCCGGATTCCCCCTGAATCCTGATCCCGAAATACAGCCCAGAGCAACGCGACCGAATGTCAAAGATGCGGTCACCCGACTCCTTCCCTATTTGATAGAGGCGGCGCCGGGCTTTTCGTGCGTCTCGCCGCCAGAGGAGCCGTAACCGCTATAGCCAAGCGACGATGGCGGACGGCTGAGCAACCGTGCCAGTTCGGTCAGAGCCTGCCGATAGACCTGGCGCTTGAATTCGACCACTGATTCAAGCTCTACCCAGTACTGGTTCCATCGCCATGCGTCGAACTCCGGTCGAACGCTCGTACGCAAAGATACGTCGCAATCCCGCCCGATCAATCGCAACAAATACCAGATCTGCTTCTGCCCCTTATAATTCCCGCGCCAGTCGCGTCTTACCCATTGATCCGGAACCTCATATCGAAGCCAGTCTCGTGTTCGGCCGATGAGTTCAACGTGGCGCGGATGCAAGCCTACTTCTTCCGTCAACTCACGATACATCGCTTGTTCGGGGCTTTCGCCCGGCTTGATGCCGCCCTGCGGAAACTGCCATGAGTTCTGTCTGATACGTTTTCCCCAGAAAACCTCGTCTTTTGAATTCAGTAGGACGATACCGACATTTGAGCGATATCCATTACGGTCAATCATGAGATTCACCTGCTTGATCCATCATAATAGTCTGGATTTTTCCATATTTTATCGTGGATTGAAAGCCGTCCCTTCTCCGCAGGGTGATCTGGATGCGGAATAGTTCCGAGCCTGCCCATTTTGCTGCGGTATGCTTTGAGGTTTACCGCCGGGCGTTCATACCGACATTCCGCCGGGCGGTCTTTCAAATGGAACGCTGAATAAATCTCTGCTGCCGCAACGGCAATTTTGCGGGGTGGAATGCGCGAAAGGCGACGATGCGAATGGTACGACGGGGAACGGAGAAGTACTATGTCATGGGGTACTGAGATCTTTTCGAGTAGAATACAATCCACACTCCATCCTGCACCTATATGCGACTGTCCAATTTTTTCATTTCAACCCTGAAGGAAGCACCTGCCGAAGCAGAATTGGCAAGCCACAAGCTGATGCTGCGGGCTGGCCTTATCAGACGACTGGGAAGCGGTCTTTATACATGGATGCCGCTGGGGCTGAAGGTATTGCGCAAGGTGGAAAATATCGTGCGTGAGGAAATGGACGCAGCGGGTGCGCTGGAGCTTCTGATGCCAGCCGTGCAGCCCGCGGAACTATGGCGGGAAACCGGCCGCTGGGAGGTTTTCGGCCCGCAGATGCTGAAAATCAAGGACAGGCATGAGCGTGACTTCTGCTTTGGTCCTACCCACGAAGAAGTCATCACGGATATCGCGCGCCGGGAAATCAAAAGCTACCGTCAGTTGCCCCTGACGTTCTATCAGATTCAGACCAAGTTCCGTGACGAGGTCCGACCCCGTTTCGGAGTCATGCGCGCGCGCGAATTTGTAATGAAGGATGCCTATTCGTTCCATATCGACAGTGACAGTCTGGAGAAAACCTACCAGGTCATGCACGAGGCTTACAGCCGTATATTCAGGCGCCTGGGTCTGCGATTTCGCGCGGTGAGAGCGGACACAGGGGCGATAGGCGGCAGCAGTTCGCACGAGTTCCACGTTTTGGCTGATTCGGGCGAAGATGCCATCGCGTTCTGCCCGGATTCGGATTATGCTGCCAACGTCGAGTTGGCAGAGTCTTTGCCGCAGGCCGGGAGGCCCGGCGCCGCCGCGGACCCCATGAAGCGGGTGCATACGCCATCCAGGAAAACCTGCGAAGAGGTTAGCGCGTTCCTGGATATGCCGTTGGAACGGATGGTGAAAACCCTTGCGATCGTGGCGGGCAATGAAATGTATCTGATGCTGCTGCGCGGAGATCATCATCTCAACGAGAACAAGGTTCGGAAGATTCCGTTCCTTTCCGACTTCCGTCTGGCAAACAATGAGGAAATCCAGACGAAGACCGGTTGTGCTCCAGGTTATATCGGCCCCGTCGGACTTTCCCTTCCGTTGATCGCGGATCCTGCCGTGGCGGTCATGAACGATTTTATCTGCGGAGCAAATGAAGAAGATTTTCATCTTGTCCATGTCAACTTCGGTCGCGATGTGAGGGAACCGGATCACATCCTCGATATCCGGAATGTAGTCGCAGGCGACCTGTCTCCGGACGGAAAAGGGAAGCTCGAAATCTGCCGTGGCATCGAGGTGGGGCATATCTTCAAGCTGCACACCAAGTATTCCGAAGGGATGAAAGCAGGTTATCTCGATCAATCCGGCCAGCCGCGGCCGATGGAAATGGGCTGTTACGGAATCGGGGTATCACGCATAGTCGCAGCGGCCATCGAACAGGGCCATGACGCGCGCGGTATTATTTTTCCCCTGTCCATTGCCCCATTCCAGCTTGTCATCATTCCGGTCGGATACTGGAAAAGCCAAAGGGTGCGAGATACAGCCGAACGAATGTACAAGGACTGTGTGGATGCTGGCATCGAAGTTTTGCTGGACGATCGGGATGAGCGTCCCGGCGCCATGTTCGCAGACATGGAACTGATCGGTATTCCTTATCGCGTTGTCATCGGCGAGCGCGGCCTGAATGAGGGAAATGTCGAGTATCAGGGCCGCCGCGATCAAAAACCCGGGACCCTGTCTCTGGCGAGTTGCGATATTCCGCTTTTTTTGAAAGCATTGATAGAAAAAGAAAACGGATGATCTGAGCAGCGGAGGATGGACTACGCGCTCGCCCCGCTAAGCTGAATCTCCGATTGATTTGCGTGCCCGGAGCCGGCGGGCAGTCAGGCACCCGGCAGTTCGTCACAGTTACTGTGGGCCCGGCTTGCCTCTGGGGAGGCTCTTGCCAGGAGGCAGCCTGCCTGGCGAAGGCGCATGCTCCCGCATGAATTCCTCCAGGCTTTCCCGCGAAACCAGACCGACTTTATAGACCGCCGGATTGCCCTGCGGATCGAATACATACGTCGTTGGCAGCATCGATACCGGACCGATCTGGGCGGCAATTTTTCGATTGCCCAGCACGACAGGATAGGAAATGGAGAGCGTCCTGACATACTTCAGTACGGTATCAGGATTGCGGTAATCCATCGCCACGCCGATTATCACGACATCCTTGCGGCTCTCGTAGAGCGACACGAGGTCGGGAATTTCCTTGAGGCAGGGAGGGCACCAGGTTGCCCAGAAATTTATCAGTACCCACTTGCCCCGATAGTCAGCAAGCGTCAGCTTTTTTCCCGTATGGTCGGTAAATATGAAACCCTTGGCATATAGACCGGTTGACAGGGACAAGAAGAGACAAAGCAGAAGGGTGATCGCGTACCGTATCATTTTCAGATCGAAGCATCCTTTTTTGATTCAAAAACCTGAGGTGATAAGGGCTTGGTCGACGCTGCACGGTCATGAGGCTCCGGCGCTCCAAGAAATTGCGACAGCGGCACACTCATTTTTTCATTCAGCATATCGCTAAATTCGGTCAGCAGACGCGCCAGCCTGACATCGTTCGACGCGGCCAAGCGGGCAGCCTCAGGGCGAAATACGAACAGCCGGTAAATATCGGCAACCGGAATTCTATCCGGATCGAATATCACCACCCATCCCCCTGTTTTCACGGGCCGTACAAGATCGGCCTGACTCATTACCTCCAGGATCGGCTCCATCTCTTCGACACTCAACTTCAGCTGTTTGCGCAGGCTGGAGTAAGTTTCGACTTTTCCTTCCCTGAGCGCATTACCGAGCGCCTGGAGCAGCCGCAAGGCATTCAGGAATTGTCTCGCAGGGGTTGTCGCGATATGTCCCCATTCGCCAAACCGCCAACTCGAAAGGGATGCCGCAATCACTGCGCCCAGCAGGACCGTCAACCAGGAAAGATACACCCACATCAGGAAAATCGGGACGATGGCAAAGGCGCCATATACGGCCCGATAGGTGGGAAAATGAGTGATATACAGCGCGAAGCCCTGCTTCATCATTTCAAATCCGATGGCAGCAGCCACGCCTCCCGCGATTGCGTGAGTCAGCGCAACCCGGCGGTTCGGTACGATGAGATAGGAAACAGAGAAGGCAATGCTGGTCAGAAGCAGGGGCACGATCTGCAGAAGCGCGACGCCGATCGCCGGGATGTCCTGGGTCAACCCCATGGATATCCGGATCAGCCAGGAAGTCACCGACAGGCTTGCGCCGATCATCAGCGGACCGATCGTCAGCGTTGCCCAGTAGATCAGCAGGCGATGCACGAAGGGCCGCAGGCGGCCTACCAGCCATATTCCGTTCAGCGCCTTGTCGATGGTCAACATGAGCGCCAATGCTGTCACCGCGAGAAACGCTGTTCCGATAGCGGTGAGTTTTACTGCATTATCGGCGAATTGCTGCATGTACACGGCTATGACCCGATTTGCGGCAGCCGGGACCATGGTCGTGACGATGAATTCCTTTATCTGAATAGAATATTCTGCAAAGGCCGGAAAAGCCGCTATGATCGATAGCCCGATCGCGATCAGCGGTACCAGAGAGAGCAATGTCGTAAAGGTAAGACTGGCAGCAACCTGGGTGCAATTGTGCTGAAAAAAACGCACGAAGACATATCGAATGAAATCCAGAGAGCGGGAGGACTTCAAAAGGTGCGGGAATGGCAGATTCGATAGAGTGAAGCGTCCGATACCCATTTTATCCTCACGCGGAGCCAGCAATTCGCGCGGAGCAACGCGAGGTGCCAGCCGCCGCAAACCAATGGTCAGATTTGCGGGTGTGCTCGCTCAAGCTTGCTGTGCAACTTGTTCAGCGCGCTCAGATAGGCTTTGGCGGAGGCAACCAGAATGTCCGTATCGGCTCCGTTGCCGTTTACGATACGGCCCGATTTCTGAAGTCGCACGGTTACTTCACCTTGTGAATCGGTACCGCTGGTGATGGCGTTGACCGAAAACAGTTGCAGTTCGGCGCCGCTGCTCAGTATCTTTTCGATAGCCCGGAATACGGCATCGACCGGGCCGCTGCCCTCGGACTCCGAGCGCGTTTCCTTGCCTTCTTCGCTGATGACGACCTGGGCGTGGGGCGTTTCGCCTGTCTCGCTGTGCGCTACCAGCGACAGGAGTTTGTAGTGTTCGTTCGGGGCACCAGTATCATCCGAGACGAGCGCGTGCAGATCCTCATCGAAGATGTCATGCTTCTTGTCAGCCAGTTCCTTGAAGCGCACGAACGTCGTGTTCAGCATTTCTTCCGATTCCAGTTCGATTCCGAGTTCCGCCAGACGGCTGCGAAATGCATTGCGTCCCGAATGTTTGCCGAGCAACAGTTTGTTCGCACCCCAGCCGACATCCTCAGCGCGCATGATTTCATACGTTTCACGATGTTTGAGTACCCCGTCCTGATGGATGCCGGATTCGTGCGCGAAAGCATTGGCGCCGACAATGGCCTTGTTCGGCTGTACCGGGAAACCGGTGATCCCTGAGACCAGCTTGCTGGTCGGAACGATGTGAACCGCTTCTATGCGCGTCTCGCAGGAGAAAAAATCCTGGCGGGTGCGCACCGCCATGACGATTTCCTCCAGGGAGGCGTTTCCGGCACGCTCGCCCAGACCATTTACCGTGCACTCGACTTGACGCGCACCGTTTGCGACTGCCGACAGGGAATTGGCAACCGCAAGCCCTAGGTCATTGTGGCAATGCACCGAGAATATGACTTTGTCCGAATTGGAGATGCGCTCGCGCAGAGTGCGTATCAGCATGCCGAACTGCTCCGGCATGGTGTAGCCTACCGTATCGGGAATATTCACCGTGGTCGCGCCGGCGTCGATCACGGCCTCAAGCACCCGGCAGAGAAATGTAATGTCCGAACGGCCCGCATCTTCAGGAGAAAACTCGACATCGTCAGTATACTGTCGCGCCCACTTTATCGCCTTGACCGCCTGTTCCACCACCTGCTCCGGCGACATGCGTAATTTCTTCTCCATATGGATGGGTGACGTAGCAATGAATGTATGAATACGAGCGGAACTGGCTCCCCGCAGAGCTTCGCCGGCTCGCCTGATATCGTTTTCCATTGCTCGGGCCAGACCGCAAACGGTACTCTCCGTGATTGCATCGGCTACCGCTTTCACTGCTTCGAAGTCTCCATTGGAAGCGGCTGGAAAACCTGCTTCGATCACATCCACGCGCATGCGCTCCAACTGGCGGGCAATCCTCAGCTTCTCCTCCCGGGTCATGGATGCGCCGGGACTTTGCTCGCCATCGCGCAGGGTAGTGTCAAAAATAATAAGATGATCTTTCAATTGCTTCTCCGTTTCTCAAAGAATACTCGAACTGCAGCAGGGAATCCAGAAACAGATTCCGTGAATGAAAACTTGAGGTGAGGGGAATGAATTGATTTAGCGCACGAGGCGCAGCAGCTGTCTGGCAAGAAGCAGCGGATGATGCAGAAAGCAGGAAGGGCAGATGCGTTTTAATCGTATCATGTGGAAAATATAAAGGATTTCTTCCATTCAAGCAATAATCCTCTCGCCCTGTCATATTTCAATTCAGAGTGAGAGAGCGAGAGCCTGTTTGTATTGTGCTCGCGTGACTCAACAAAGCGCATATGGGATGGCTGTACTTATGTCTAAATCCGGCCCAGACGCTTTCATGCCTAGAGTAAACTGAAGATGAACTGCTCAGCAAAGCAACTTTCGCCAAGCGTAAAATGCTTGCTACTGGTTCCTGGGATCAGAAAATCAAAGTTCGTTCTCAGTCACGCTATTGCTGATTCCCTTGCATTTCCATTTCCCTGTTAGGCATTTTATCCGATTCTACGCCTCCTGCTCACCGCTCGGTGCGTCATCAACACCTCATTGTTGTGAAGCAACGGCCTGGCAAGCCCTTCTATGGGTTGCCAGGCCGGCTGTATTGCTGCTGGTACCTTTCCTGGAGTGTCGCAGCCTTCACGGGCGCGCCGGGCATGCATCAGGGGCTCCCCGGAAGCAGACTGAACCTGATTCAGGTGAATATGGAAAGCGCTTGCCGGCGCCTGAAGGAAATCAGCCCCATCAGCGAAAGACCGGCCAGCAGCATGGCGTATGCTTGGGGCTCCGGAACCGTTGTGGCTGCATTGAGCACGGGAATCTCTCCGACAGCACCTGCCCCTCCCAGGGGATTGACGAAAAGCGGCACATCGGTGAGAACGATCCTCCCGTTGAGTTCCTGAACCTCGCGCGAGTTGCCATCAGGGAACAGCGCTTCAAAAGCTTCAATCTGGCTTCCTGACAGGTACAGGGGCGAGGCCAGTTCAACCCAGCTTACGCCCTCGGAAAATGGTGGAGTGGTGAGCGAACCGGAGTAGCGGAACGAACCAAGATAGCCCGGCAAAAGCGCATTGAGGTTGAAGTGATCGATATGCAGCGTTTCTTCCGTAGTCTGTGGAAGCTCGGAAAAGATAGGCTCAAGCGCGTGATTCTTGAAAAGGCCCTGTTTGACTCCCCGTCCGACCACAAGGAGGTTGTCGGCGCTGTCGGTGAACACGAGATGCATTTCCATCGGGGTGGAGTGCCCGTTGATCAAATGCTCCGAAGGCGTATGAAAATGGAATTGAGCCAGGTCCCACCGATGCCCTGAAAGCAGCAGACTGCCCTCCCCGGGACTGACATTGGCCCGGATAGTCGATTCGGTACCAGGGGAGCCATTATTGATCACGGTCAATGCAGTGTCCGGGCTCAGGTCGAAGTCAAGCGCCGGCAAATTGCCATAGTAGGTGCTGTCCGAACGGATGTCGATAGGGCTTTGCGCCTCCATAAGGGCGAGACTATTTGAAAGGTCCGCCCGCGCGACTGGCAGTCCATACAGAAAAAAAGCCGAAATGATGGCGATGCGCTGTAATAACCGAAACAAGGATACTTTCATAAAACGAAACCTCACAAGTAATGTTGATGGATGGAAAATGTTACCGGCTGGAGAACATGAATGAAGCTCCGGGACGCTGCCCGGCCTTGCCGGAAAGGCAGACCTGAAGATCAGGAGGGCTGGTGACCAGCTCTGATGTTGTCTGTTGCGGAGCGCAACAGGAATGGCGGATTGCGAGATCAGGAAGTGCAACCCGATGGGGGACCCCTGTTGCCAGGGGGGAAAGGTCTTCTTTTAGTTTGCCTTGAAGGGCTCGATCAGATTTCTTGCCGAACGGCTCGCATTCATGTTTCTTACTGCCTCGTCCATGGTTGCCAGCAAATCGTCATGTTTTGAAATTCTTAAAAGGCGATCTGGTATTGCAGGACGAACTGATTCCTGTTGGAGATTTTGTACCCGGCGGTATTGAACACGGGCCGGTTCTGAAAATCAAATGTGACCTTGCTGTTGTGCCCCTTGATCAGCCAGTTCACACCGGCACTGAATACGTTCATCTGCTCGCGTAGACGCTCGAAATCCGCGCTGGTGAATGCAAAGTATGGCATCAGTTGTCCGTTGTTCCCACCGAGCAGGTCCTTGGGCAACAGGTACCCGATCTGCCCGTACCAAAGATCGCCTGTGCCGAACATCGGGAACGCGTTGCCGCTGCCAATGACACCGGCGCCGGCAGTGCTTCCGCTGGTGGGGTTGACGCCGTTGCCGTTGGCTCGCAGGTAATTGGGCCCGTAATTGGTATTGAAATATCCCAGGTAGGCGGAGATGGCGGTTTCCTTGACCTTGTCTACGGGCGCATCCAGATACCCGGCAACAGACCAGAGATTTGCATCATGAAACTGGGCTGTCGCCTCCGATGCGCCTGTCCAGGTGGCATTCTTCTGCGTGATAAAGCCGGCTTCCAGATTGAGGATGCTTTTCTTGCCTAGATATGTACCCTGCATGTAGGGATTGGTGATGGGCTCCTTATCCCAGAAATTCCACATGAAAAAGCCCTGATACTGTTTCCTGTGACCGGTCCTGGCGAACTGGGCCTCCGTGAGCGAGATCGTTTCCGGCGGAAGGCCGGCATTGTTGATGGGGAAAGGATCGCTTGCCGTAATGCGGTAGTTGAGGTTGCCGATCTGCCCTCTCAGGTAGAGGCTCAGTTTTCTGTTGAATATGTCTGTCCGGTCCGCGGTTGCCTGCGCGAATAGCGGGACATCCATGGTCATGATGGTGCTGACACTCGGACTGCTGAAGCGGGAGAGACCGTTTGCCATGACCAGGCCTCCACCGACAATCATCTGATGGCCCTGGGTCAGCCGCAATTCGCCGAAGGCGTCGTGAAAGAAGGACTGAAGCTTTCTGTTATCCCCATTCTGGCTGAGAAAATTGAAATTATTCATCCCGTACTGAGTATAAAAATATACCCGGTCGGTAAGTTGCCCCTGCAATACCAGGCGTGTCCTGCGAAGGCTGATATCGGTGGTATCGTCGACCGGCTCTCCCAGTACCTGGGAACCGGGGTTATTCTGTTCATACCGCAGCCAGACCTGGTTCAGGAACCCGAACTTGAGATACTGGCTCCCGTCCGGATTCAGGTTGAACTTGAAAGGGTCGGGCGATTTCCAGTTTGAAAATCCGACTCCCTGGGGTTTGACAGCCGCGGTTTCCAGTTTTCCGGGAGAGCCTGCGATGCCACTTCCTCCCTGTGTCGCAGGAGCAGGTAATTCGGCAGGTTTATTGGACGCGGACCTTGCCGCTGCCTCGGAGGGCGTATCAGGAAGTTTCTCGAACGAGCCCACGCGCACCCGCCCCTCTCCAGGTTCCGCATAGATCTGCTTGGTCTTGGTGTCAACGTAGAGATCAATGACATATGAGTTCGCCGATGCGGTTGGAATATCTGGAAGAGATGCCGGTTTGTCTTCGGCATAAAGCGGAGCGGAAAGCAGACAACCGGACAAGAGCACCAGCGACGGACGACACTTCATACGCACCCCCTGTTCTGTAATTATGCTGCTCGATTACTTACCCGTAGATGAAGTGGGAAAAGCCGAGCTTAGAAAGAAAAATAACATGGCATATGTCAAGAAAATGTCATGTCCGGGTGAAGAAATGGTGAACCTTTCAACAAAGGAAAGTGGAAAAAGACAGTCGGAGGAAAGAGCAGCAGACTGTCAATCGCTGGCCTGTACACTCAGAAAGCATATCGGATGGGGTCATCGTGCCGCGGCTGTCCACCGCATCGAAGATCATGAGATGCGCACAAGCGCCGATCGGTGCTTCAACCGCCGCCTGCTCCGCCCGCGGAAAGGCTGGTATCTGTTTCCTGGTTCCCGCCGCATGCATTAGGGCGGAACAGAATTCTGATGGCTTTGTCGAGGAAACTCTCCTGGGCTGGAATTTCCCGTTTGCAGATCGCGACCCCGGCTGCTGAAGATGAACCTGAATTATCTTGCTGAGCTGGCCCGGTGTATTCCGTACCAGGATTGATGTCGTGGGATATGCGTTCCGTATTTTCGATGGAATTCTTTTGATTGGAAGCATTGGCAGGAAGATGGTCCGCTCCATGCGCGGTGGAATAACACCCCGCGAAGCCCGCAGCAACCGCACAGCATGTGTGGATGGCCACCACAGCGCCAAACAGGCCGCCAAGGAACGAGGTGCGGTTCAGTCTGCTCCCGGAAGCGCCTGACAGGAACACGGCGGCATCATCCTCCCGCCCCGCCCGCGGAAATATTTTCATCCACGTCCCGGTTCGGACCGCGCGGCGTGTCAGGCCCATACAGGATGCGAACCATCTTGCAGAAGAAATCTTCCTGTTCAGGCGTGGCGTATTTACACGATCCATAGCCGGATTCGGATCCTTGCGCCGGGGGCGACCAGCCTTGCGAAGTGCTTGCCTGATCGGGCTGCGGTTCTTTTTCGAGGGAGCGGTTTTCCTGAGGCGGAACTTTCCAGCCGGATTCGGTATTTTCCTGCTCAATGGCTGGCTGGCCCGTGGTGTCGATAAACAGGCCGGGTATGAGGCTGTTCGAGGCCGGTTCGGATGCGGTTTGCGCCCGGCATATGTTCGTGGCAGCGAAAAGCGCAATACCGATCAAGATGAGCAAGGGTGCCGAAGCCTCACGGCTGGTCACGAAGGAACGACTTTTCATAGCGCACCTTTTTTCAGTCGGAATAGCCGAATGGTGCGCCCTTGATCCTCCCCTGGTCAAGGGCTGATCAAGGATTTCGGTAAGAGCCGCGCAGCTTACGTAGTCAACGCCAACGCACTCGCTCCCTCTCCCTGCATCTGCCTATTTCTGCGTCTGGCGACACAAGCGATCAGCCCCAATCCTGCTAACAGCAGGGCGTAGGTTTCCGGTTCCGGAACAGCCGAGACAAATCCCGGCACATCGGTGAGGATAATCCGGCCATTGAGAGGCTGGATTTCGCGCGCATCTCCATCGGGGAACAGGGAACTGAAGGCATTGATCTGGTTTTCGGACATGAGCAGCGGCTGGGCGAGATCCACCCAGGTTACACCTTCAGAAAACGGAGGAGTGGTGAGCGATCCAGAGTAGCGGAATGAACCTAGATCGTCGGGTATGAGCTCGTTGAGATTAAAGTGATCAATGTGAAGTGTTTCGCTGGTCGTCTGCGGAATATTCGAGAAAATGGAATCAAGGGCAGTATTGAAAGCGCCAGCCTGTACCCAGCGTCCGACTACGAGAAGTTTGTCGCTGGCATCGCTGAACACGAGGTGCATTTCCATCGGGAATGCCTGTCCATAGAGAAGATGCTCTGACGGGGAATGAAAGTGAAACTGCGCTAAATTCCATTGATGCCCGGATAGCGTGAGCGTTCCCGCCCCTGCTTCGACGTTCGCCCTGACAGCAGTTTTCTCCACTCCGGGCGAGCCGTTATTGATGACATTCAACGGGGTGTCGCTGCTCAGGTTAAAGTGAAGTGGCGGCAGATTTCCGAAATAGGTATTGGTCGGACGAATATCGACAGGACTTTGAAACAGCATGGGCGGATCGGCCGCCAAGACGAGACCCGATCCTCCGAGCAACAACAGGATGACGAATGTTTTCAGCCACGCTTTGAACAATGATAATTTCATGCAGGATCCTCCTGTGAAAAATGCATATCGTGAGAAGGGAAGTGATGCTGGCGAGATAGCACAATAGCATTCTCCGCGTGAAGAACGCGTCAGAGAAATGTCAAGGTTTCGTCAGGCTCATCCGTTGTTGATCACCTGTGCATTGCAGGCGATGCGGATAAGCAGGGATAGGACGTGGCCGGGAGCCCGGTTGAGGCAGGGAATGGGTGATACGGACGGCCGCAAGAGGAGGAACAATGCCTATTCGCTCCCCGCTTGCGTGGCTGCGTTCTGGCTGGGGTTGCCGCTGTTTATCAACGCACCGCTTGCTAAAGTTTCTGCCGGAGAATCGAAATCATATTCTTGATTCGGGATTATGCCAGCAACCGTCCGCCGCGATCAGCGCGTCGGCTTCCGATGGCCCCCAGGTACCGCGTTCGTAGGGCAATGAAGGGCGGTGCGTTTTCAGGACGGGATCGAGAACTGCCCAGGCCGCCTCTACTGATTCGGCTCGCGTAAAAAGCGTATTGTCCCCGATCATTGCATCATGCAAAAGCCGCTCATAAGCTGATTCCCTGCCAAAATGCTCTTCCACCAGGCAAAGCTCCTGCTGATCGCCGATGAACTTTTTTCCTGCTCGCTTGACTCTTGCCGCTATCGCAACTGCAGAAATGGGAGATAGCCGGAATCGCAGATAATTGGCCTGACAATCCTCGACTGCTGAATCGGCAAAAAGCCGCTGCGGGGGTGGTTTTAACTGGACAATGACTTCAGCGGCGGTCTCCGCCAGAAATTTTCCCGAGCGCAGGTACCACGGCACACCTTCCCAGCGCCAGGAGTCGATGAAAAGACGAAGCGCGCAGAACGTTTCCACATCCGAATCCGGTGCAACCCCTGCTTCCTCGCGATAACCCTGGTACTGGCCTCGCACCAGATCGGATGACCTAAGCGCGCGCATTGCCCGGAAAATATTGATTTTTTCATTTTGCACGGAGCCCAGACCGGTATAGGCTGGCGGGTCCATAGCCAGGAGAGCGACGATCTGAAAAAGATGGTTCTGAATCACGTCGCGCAGGCAACCCGCCGACTCGTAAAATCCGCCGCGTCCTTCCACACCAAAATTTTCCGCCAGGGTGATCTGGATGCTCGCCACATAGTTCCGGTTCCAGATAGGTTCGAGGAACGAATTGGCGAAACGGAAATACAGAATATTCATGATCGCCTCTTTGCCGAGAAAATGGTCGATCCGAAAAATGGACTCCTCGGGAAATACTGATCGCGCAATCTCATTGAGTTCCCGGGCAGATGCAAGGTCGCGCCCGAAAGGTTTTTCGACAATCACTCGCGCATTTTTTTCCAGGCCCTCCGCTCCCAGTCCTTTTATGACTTCCCCGAAAAGAAGGGGCGGGATGGCAAGATAGTGGGCGGGCCGTTTGGCATTCCCCAGTTCACGCTTGAGCATCTTGAACGTATCGGGGTTGTTGTAATCCCCCCGCACATACCGGAACAGCGAAACCAGATGGGCAAGCACGGCTGGATCGACCGCCCTGCCGGATTTGCTGACGGAATCGATTATCCGCTCACCGAGCTGTTCCAGGCTCCATGGGGAGGATGCAACGCCGACCACCGGTACATCAAGGAAGCCCTGTTTAACCAAAGCGTAAAGGGCGGGAAAGATTTTCTTGTATGCCAGATCGCCTGTGACGCCAAAAAGCACCAGTGCATCGGATTGTTTTAGTCCGTCGTTCGTTCCGTGCATTAGAACTCTCCTTTTCTCCTGATAATCGCGAAAATCTTCCCGGTAGCATGCCCGTTTTCGGGAGATGGACCACTGATATGAACAAACGAAATCCCGGTATATTGAAGCGCTTCCAGCAAACTATCCCGGAAAAATCGATCCCGAAAGGGTCACGAGGACGCAGTATCGCGAAGCGAGGCCCCCGCTGTGGCAAGCGCATCGCCAACCATAGTCTGCGCTTCCTCAATGATACGAAGCAAGTGGTCGATCCCGAGAAAACTCTCCGCGTATATCTTGCAGATATCTTCGGTGCCGGAAGGGCGCGCCGCAAACCACCCGTTTTCCGCGATGACCTTGATGCCGCCAATAGGTGCATCATTGCCGGGTGCGCGGGTAAGGATGAACTGAATTTTTTCCCCGGCCAGATTTTCAGACTGAATCTGTTGCGGCGAAAGCCGGGCCAGAATTTTTCTTTGTTCCGGAGTAGCGGGAGTGTCGACTCGCCTGAATACCGACCGGCCGAGTTCCTGCTCCAGTCCGTGATAGATTTCACCCGGATCACGGCCTGCGCGAGCTGTCATTTCCGCCGATAGCAGAGCAGGGATGATTCCATCCTTATCCGTTGTCCAGACCGTTCCATCACGGCGGAGAAAAGAGGCTCCTGCACTCTCTTCTCCGCAAAATCCTAATGTGCCTTCGTGCAGGCCGCTTGCAAACCATTTAAAGCCAACTGGCACTTCGTAGAGCTTGCGGCCGAGCTTCGCGGTCACCCGATCAATGATCTTGCTGCTTACTACCGTCTTGCCTACCGCAATGTTCTTATTCCATTCGGGGCGATGCTGGAACAGGTAGTGGATGGCGGATGAGAGAAAATGATCCGCGGAAAGCAAACCCGCGCTGCGCGTTACAATCCCATGCCGATCATGATCAGTATCGCAGGCAAAGGCAATATCAAAACGGTCTTTCAAGCCGATCAGTCCCTGCATGGCATAGCGGGAGGACGGATCCATGCGAATTTTGCCGTCCCAGTCGAGCGTCATGAAACGAAAAGTCGGATCGACCGTTTCATTCACCACTTCCAGGTTCAGACCGTAGCGTTCGGCAATCACGTGCCAGTAATGCACACCCGCCCCGCCCAGCGGATCGACACCCATGTGGACATTTGCAGCACGTATTGCATCCACGTCGATCACATTGCTCAGATCGTCCACATAGGTGTTGAGAAAGTCATGGCGATGTGTTGTGGATGCGCGCAATGCAGCCTGGAAATGCATTCTCCGCACTCCCGCGAGCTTTTTTTGGAGAAGCTCATTGGCTTTCGATTCGATCCAGCCGGTAACTTCGGTGCCTGCCGGCCCCCCATGAGGAGGATTGTATTTTATACCGCCGCTCTCGGGCGGATTGTGCGACGGCGTGATGACGATTCCATCTGAAAGCGCGGTCGAGCGGCCCCGATTATGCGTCAATATGGCGCGCGAAATGGCAGGTGTGGGAGTGTATTCACTCTTTTCGGCGAGCATCACGTCGACATCGTTCGCAGCCAGCACTTCCAGCGCGCTGATATAGGCCGGCTCGGAAAGCGCGTGTGTGTCGATGCCCAGGAACAGGGGACCGCTGATGTCGTGCTGGCTGCGATATAAGCAGATCGCCTGAGCAATCGCCAGTACGTGCCATTCATTGAAGCTGCTGTCCAGCGAGGAACCTCGATGTCCCGAAGTCCCGAATGCGACCCTTTGCGAAGGCACGAATCCATCCGGAACCAGCGCGTAGTAGGAAGATACGAGTTTTGGAACATTCAGGAGCATTTCGGTCTCTACTGGTTTTCCGGCAAGCGGACTGGTTTCCTCCATAATTTTTTCCGCGGTCATATATTGCTTCCCAATCGAGAGCGAGACTATGCCTGATCTGGCGTTGCCGCCGCGTGCCGGGCAATTTGCTGTCTTGCGGCGTCCGCAACGCGTGCAGGCTCGAATCCAAAGTGTTCTGCAACGATTTTGGCGGGCGCGGACAGTCCGAAACACCGCATTCCGAGAATGCTTCCTCCCGTGCCGGCATAGCGCTCCCAGCCAAAGATGGATGCTTCCTCAACCGCGACGCGCGCCAGTATGCGCGGCGGCATAACGCTGTCGCGATATTCCTGGCTCTGATCCTCGAACAATTCCCACGACGGCATGCTGATGACACGAGCCTTGATCCCTTCAGATTTCAATTCCTCATAAGCTGCCACGCAGAGAGAGACTTCACTGCCGGTAGCCAGCAGCAGCACATCGGGATTTTCGTCTTCCGCATCAGCAAGAATATAGGCTCCACGGGCCAGGCCGTGAGCTGAAGCATACTTCGAGCGATCCAGGGTGGGAACGGCCTGCCGGGTCAGGATCAGGCACACCGGATGATCTGTGATCCGGACGAGAGCACGCCAGGCTTCCACCACCTCGTTCGCATCCGCTGGCCGTAGGACAATCATTCCTGGCGTAGCCCGCAGGGCAGCCAGGTGGGAAATCGGCTGGTGGGTCGGCCCATCCTCACCCAGGCTGATCGAATCGTGCGTCCAGATATAAATTATGGGGAGCTCCATCATGGAGCTCAGCCTGAGCGCAGCCCGACAGTAGTCGGTGAAGACCAGAAAGCTTGAAGCGTATGGCCGCAACTTGCACAAGCTCATCCCATTGGCAATGGCGCACATTGCGTGCTCACGCAGTCCGAAATGGAAATTGCGCCCGCGATAACTTCCATCCGCATTAGCGCCGCAATCAGAAGCAAGGAAATCCCCGTAAACCGCCCCTTTCAATGCCGTTTTTGTCGATGGCGCCAGATCGGCTGCCCCGCCGAGCAGCCAGGGCATCTTCGCAGCGATTGCATTCAACACCTCTCCCGATGATTCGCGGGTGGCAACTCCTTTTTGATCGGCTGGAAAAGTCGGTAATTCGCTGTCCCAGCCTGCTGGAACATTACGCTGCTCCAGCGAGTCGATTTGCTCAGCCAGATCAGGGTACCGGGACCGATAGGATGAAAAAAGCTTCTCCCAGTCCTGATGCGCCGAGATACCGCGATCACCAAATTGCGCGCG
>CAYXQR010000018.1:0-26357 GCA_964466955.1 uncultured Nitrosospira sp. | reverse complement strand
GTTGTCATCCACCACCAGCACGCGCGGCCTCCGCCGTACGGACGCGGCTTTTTCTTCCCCGGTCATGTCCTGGCGTGCCTGTTCCTGTGCCGCAGCTGTGGACAGTGGCAGGCTCACGATGAACTCGCTGCCCTGGTCCTTGCCGGCGCTGCGGGCTTTGATGCTTCCGCCATGCATCCCGACCAGCCGTTCGGCCAGGTTGAGGCCGATGCCCAGCCCGTCCTGCGTTCCGATGCCGCTACGCCGCTCCTGGGAGAACATGTCGAACAGGCGCGGCATCATGCCGGGCAGAATGCCCATGCCGTTGTCCCGCACGGAGACGACCGCCATTTCCTCCTGCCAGTCCGCGGCAAGCCAGATTCTGCCCCCTTGTGGCGTGTAGCGCACGGCGTTGTTGAGCAGATTGGCGAATATCTGCTCCAGGCGCACCGCGTCCGCATCCACGATCAAAGGCGCATCGGGAAGGGAAACGCTTAGTTCGTGCTCCTTTTCCTCGATCTGGGGCCTGCTTGCTTCGACCGCATTGCGCAATGCGGTCGATACATCAATGGGCGCGCGCCGCAGCTCGATCTTTCCGCTGGTGATGCGCGATATCTCCAGCAGGTCGTCCACCAGACGTATCATGGAATCGACCTGACGATTGATGACGGGCAGCAGCCGGGGAAGAACGGCGGCGCCTTCCGGGCGGGAGGCCAGCACCAGTGCATTGGCGACCGGAGCAAGCGGATTGCGCAGCTCATGCGCCAGCGTGGCCAGAAACTCGTCATTGCGTCGGTCAGCCTCCAGCAGGGCCGTTTCCGCGTTGACTTTGCCGGTAATGTCGATGGACATGCCGACGTGTCCCGCGTATTTTCCGGAAGCGCTGAACCATGGCAGCGCGTAGGATCTCAGCCAGCGCCAATCTCCGGCGGCCGCCCGCGCGCGGAACCGGTGCTCGAAGCGCGAGTGCCCACGCAGTGCATGTTCCACTGCCGCGAGATAGTCGCGCGCGTCTTCCGGGTGAATCACGGAGCGCCATCCGGCGCCCAGCAGTTCCTCCATGGGCTTGCCCAGCATCTCAATGCATCTCGGGTTGAGATAGACCGTATTCCCTTTCTCATCCACCTGCCAGACGAGCGCAGGAGAAGCCTCCGCCATAGCCCGGAATCTTGCCTCGCTCTCGCGCAGGCTTTGTTCGGCGTGCACGCGCTCGGTGATGTCAAGCACGTAACCGATGCCCTCCTTCTCGTTGAGCGGCTTCGCGGCGAACAGCGCCCACCAGCGCGAGCCGTCCGTGCGGCGGAATTCCTTTTCATAATGACCTGCGCACCCTGTTTCCCGGAACGCGCCGATGGCCTGCAAAACGACTTCTCTCCATTCCGCGGACGTCGGCTCACGGAAAGGCAGCAGACCTGACTCGCCAGCCCTCTGGCTCAAACCGTTCATTTTCAGGAAAGCATCGTTCGCTTCGCTGATTTTTCCCCGCATGTCGAAGAAAACAGCCCCGACAGTATCGATCCCCAGTGCGCGGCGGAAGTGCTCCTTGCTTTCGGTCAGGGCCTGCTCGGCCCGTTTGCGCGTCTGCACATGGGCCGTCACATCCTTACCATGGCAGAGGATGCGCCGGCAAACCCCCTCCTCGTCGAACAGAGGCTGGTAGACGAGATCGATAAAATGCTCTTCCGCAGCCTGGCCTGGCTCCCTGATGAAGGGAACCGGCAACCCGAAACCCATGTAGGGCTTGCCCGTGGACATTACTTTGGCCAGCAGTTCCTCATAGCCGCAGCCCGCCGCCTCGGGAATGGCCTCGAATGCGGGACGCCCGATCAGCTCCCTCTGTCCGACAAGTCGATAATAGGCATCGTTGGCGAACTCGAAGACGAAATCGGGTCCGCGCAGGACACACAGAAACGAGGGCGAAGTACGGAACAGTTCCTCGAACAGATCAAGCCGCTTCTTTTGCAGCGCTTCCATTTCCTCTCGCCGGCGCGCTTCCCGCATGCGCGCCTGCACGAGTTCGGTCGTTTCCGTCACCATCACCAGTACGCCGCCGGGAGGAGCCCGCCCGCTCCCGGCCTCATCCGGAAGCGCTCCGGGCGCAGGGCTGTAGGAGAGACTGAAAAACGACTCCTCAGGGATCTCTTGGCGCTCCAGGACCAGCCGCTGATCGTCGAAGATATATGCTTTGTGCTCCCGCATGACGCTGTGGCAGACAGGGCCCACAAAAGCCCAGGCTTCCGGCCAGCATGCAGCCACGCCCTGCCCCAACCCGTCGGGGTGCTTGCGTCCCATCAGGTCGCGGTAGGCATCGTTGTAGATCTGGATGAAGTTTGTCCCCCAGAGCAGGATGGCGGCCGATGGCAGCGACAACATCAAGTCGACTGCCGTCTTCAGATGGGCAGGCCAGTCATGGATCGGCCCCAGTTCGGATTCTGACCAGTCATATTCAAAGATCATGCGCCCCATCCCGCTTCCCTGCAGCCAGCCAGGCATCCCGCCGTTCTCTAATGGGGGATACTGCGTCCCCTGCATATCCGTATGGTGGATGTTGTGCTTTTTCATGGAAAAATAAGGAACGTTATTCTTCAAACAAGGGCTGGCAGGCCCTGGCACATCTTCGTCGCGCCGGTGTCGGCAACGTATTTTTGTCCTTTGTGCCGGACAAGGCGGCACTGGCAGGCACGGGCACGGGGTCGGCGCACCCGTTACGGCGACCGCCATGCAACAGCGCGCGCAGCGTCGACGGGTCATGCTCCCGGAAACGCTTATCCTTGCTTATTTTGACACAGGTCAAAATAAGCGCCAGACTTTCTTGCTATACTGCCATTGCTGGGCCTGTGCCCGTCGAGGAACGCGCCAGTCGGCGCCCCGCTTCCGGTTTTCCTGTTTTAACCTACTTCTGCCGGCCAATATTGCTAATCTGTACGAGCAGCACTTCCAGAGGAAGATGCGACCCCATAGCGGGCTGTTGGCGCCTCGTGTACACTTTTGGTGGCGCTCCCTGGCATCATCGGCCAGGCTATGACCAGCGCCGCGCGCCTTATGATCGTTCCGATTTAACAGCAACGCGCTCAACAAGAATTTGTTCAGCGCTTCCCATTGCAACATACATGCGTGGACACGGAAGGGAAGGGGCAGCCCGACGATGCTCGACAGCCGCTGAATGGCCATCAAGACGATTCCTTCCTGCATGATTATTCCGCTTTGTCCGCAATCTTCTTGCCAGCAGACTCATTTCCTGAAACAGCCAAACCTCCTTCTTTTTCCACTGTCAAAAAAGCGCCGGTATTGATCCGGATAGCCAGCCAGTCCGGCCGCCCAGTTCTCTTGTGCCCGCTCCGCTGCTGGCAACGCTTTCCGGATATCCCCGATGGTCAGTCAGGGAGGGTCATACAGTCCATGAAACACAACGACGAAAACGAAAAAAACGTTTCACCCTTTTCCCCTCCGCACAGCGCCAATGCCGTTCTTCAGGCCGGCGAGCGCGTGGAGCAGGAGCTCATGCGGATCAGAGGGGAACTGGAAGAGAAGACCCGCCAGCTGGATCACTCGCTCACTATCCTGCGGGCGACCATGGAATCGGCGAGCCATGGAATACTGGTCACGGACGACACAGGCCTCGTGTTGCGCTTCAACGAACGTTATCTCCAGATGTGGCGCATTCATCCGGATGTAATGAACGCGGCGCAACATAGAATACTTGCCAAATTCTGCTGCCAGCATGTCACCGATCCGCAGCGATTCCTCGACCGGATGAAGGAAATCTACGAAGCCTGGCCACCGGAGACGCACGATCTGGTGGAACTCACCGATGGCAGGATGCTCGAAGCGTCCTCGAAAATCCAGCATGCCGGAGGCAAAAGCATCGGCCGTCTCTGGAGCTTCCGGGATGTCACCGCGCGCAGGCGCGCCGAAGAAGCGCTGCGGGACAGCAACGAGCGCCTGTTTTTCATGGCGGACGCCATGCCGCAGAAAATATTTACCGCCCGGCCGGACGGCGACGCGGATTATTTCAACCGGCAGTGGCGGGATTACACCGGCCTGGTTCTCGAACAGATGGCGGGGTGGGAGTGGACCCGGCTCATCCATGCGGACGACGTCGCCGAGTGCATGCGCTGCTGGCGCCATTCCCTGGCGACGGGAGAGCCTTTCCGCATGGAGTGCCGTTTCCGCCGCGCGGACGGGGAATATCGCTGGCACCTCATCCAGGCCAAGGCCAAGCGCGACGCTCGCGGCAGCATCACCATGTGGGTGGGATCGAATACCGATATCGATTCCATCAAGCAGGCGGCCGAGGAAAGAAAACGGCTCCTCGAGAATGAACGCATTGCGCGCAGTGAAGCGGAGCAGGCCAACCGGACCAAGGACGAATTTCTCGCCACCCTGTCGCACGAACTGAGGACGCCCCTTAACGCGATCCTGGGATGGTCCCAGCTGATTCTGCAGGGAGCGATGAACGAGGACAGCGTCCGGCGGGGCATCGAAACGATCGAGCGCAACGCCCGCGCCCAGAACAAGCTGATCGAAGATCTCCTGGAAATGACCAGCATCCTGTCGGGCAAGGTCCGGCTCGATATCCATCCGGTGGAGATCGCCTGCGTGATCGACAGCGTGATTCAGACCGTCATGCCCAGCGCGGAAGCGAAAGGAATCGACATCCGAGATGCGCTCGAATGCACAGGGGAGACCGTCCCGGCCGACCAGAACCGCATCCAGCAGGTCATCTGGAACCTCCTTTCCAATGCGGTCAAATTCACGCCGCAAGACGGCACCGTGGAAGTCACGGCCAGGAGAAGGGATTTTCAGATTGAAATCACGGTGAGGGATTCGGGCATCGGCATCAGGCCCGAGTTCCTGGCCTATGTCTTCGACCGGTTCCGCCAGGCCGACTCATCGCGCACGCGATCGCACGGTGGCCTGGGCCTGGGGCTCGCTATCGTGAAGCAGCTCGTGGAACTGCACAGCGGCACCGTGCGCGCGGAAAGCGAAGGAGAAGGCAAGGGAGCCGCGTTCATCGTCACCCTGCCGCTCGCGCAAGCGGCCGACAGCGGGGAAAAACAGCAGGCGGGTCAGTCCGGGCGTGCCACGAACGGACACCGTGACCTTCCGGGCATGAAGATACTCGTGATCGACGACGAAGCCGACGCGCGCGAGCTCATCAATGAAGTGCTGGCGCAATGCAAGGCGAACGTCCTCACCGCCGCCAGCGCCGGAGAAGGAATCGAAATCCTCAAAAGCCAGCGGCCCGATCTGGTCATCAGCGACATCGGCATGCCCGAGCGGGATGGGTACGAGTTGATCCGCGAAATACGGAGCCTTTCTGAGGCGAATGGCGGCCAGACGCCTGCCATCGCGCTGAGCGCCTTTGCCCACGAGGATGACCGTATGAGAGCCATGACGGCCGGCTACCAGGTCCACCTTGCCAAGCCTGTCGAATCGCACCAGCTGATCGCCGCCATCGGCGATCTGATCGAGTGCATGCGCAAGCCGGCCGGATAGGACGGACCGCAAGCATGGCCAGGCCACCACAACTGTACGAGAGCTGCAGCAGGTGGCTCAGAACGTCACCACCGGCCGGATCACCTCCCTCACCTGCTCCGCTTTCACCGGTCCGAAATAGCGGCTGTCGAATGATGTCCAGCTCACATCCGACATAAGCAGCAGTTCGGACGCCTTGAGCGTATAATCGACAAACGGATAGGGCGTCAGATTTCGGACTGTATCCTCCGCCTCCCGCGCCGCGCTTGTCGGCAGCGGCTCGCCATTGACCATGATCTCCCCGCCGTCCGAGGAAACCCGGTCGTTTTCCACGGCCGCCACGCGCTTCATCATGTATCCGTAATTGCCCGGGCAGGGCCCCGCACCGATGTGTCCCTGCTCGCGCGCCCGATCCAACAACTCCGATCGGGGCGGACAGAAGGTGACGTATTCATCCTTTCCCACGGGCGCATCGGTGACCCGGTAAAGCCCGAGCGGAATGCTCCGGTTGACATTGACCCTCAAACCCGCTTCCCCTCCCAGAAGCCCCAGCACGAGCAGGCCAAGCGCAGCCGCGGCCGTCGTCTGGCTCATGCGGGCCGTGATCATGATGGGCTTGGGGCCGGGCGGATTCATCATGAAGGGTTTACCGGTACGAAAAAGGTGCGACTCCACTTTCGATACCACTTTCAGTGCGTGTATCGCATGTCCATAAATAGCACAAGCGCAATGCGACAGTCTATCGCAGCTGCCGGCGTCTCTGCGGGCAGCCTGGAAGATGCGTCCCGCAAAATGCGGCAGGAGTCTGCCGCATACGGCCGGAAACCCGCGCTCATGAGCACTCTAATCCTCAGGTTGCTGCTCGGGTTCCTGGTCGATTTCCTGCCCTTTCCCCGCTTTTTTTTCTACGGCCCGATTCCCTTCTTGCGCAGTTCCGCCTTCGCCTCTTCGCTTTTTTCCAGGTCCAGTCCCATGTATTTCAGCACGGCGGGCGTCTTGGCAAACTGGATGTCGCGGTATTCGATGACCTGGACGCGGTTGCCCCACGGATCGAGGAAATCGAGGAAGCCATCCTCCAGCAGCTTCGCCCCGGCCGCTTTAGCCAGCTCGCGCACCTGCGACCGGTCATCGACGACGAGCCCGAAGTGACGCTGCCCGTCCGGGACCGGTGAACGTCCTTCCATCAGCGCGATGAACTGGTCGCCCATGTCGATGAAAGCGCTGCGCTCTCCGCGTCCCCGTAATTCAAAGTTGAAGATGCGGCCGTAGAAGGCCAGCGCCTCGTCGATGTTCCCGACTTCGAGCGCAATGTGATTGACTCCGACGATGTGCGGTTTCCCGTTCTCTTTCATGCGGCTTTCCTCCTGAAATTGACAAGTAATAGCGCTTGAATCCGCCGATACCGGTTTTGGACGCCGCCCCTCGCCCGACGGTTGCGATACCAAGAAGCTGTAAGGAAAATCCGGCTATACGGAACGCATACTCTTGCGAGACTGGAAGCAGCAATGAAGCGCAAATTACGATCATCATGCCCCCTAACGCAGCCCATATATATTTCCACTCGTAAAGAAGCCATTTCCTAAAACGAGGAAGGCATCTGCATGATAATAAGTGGAAATTCTTCATATCTGGATGAGATTGAAGTAAGCAGACCTAGTTTAAGGTGACTGTTAAGCAGTGTCCAGCCAGCTGTAGTGAGCAGGCTGCCTATGTATGACCTCGTACAGAGCGGGCGGTGTTGCCGCAGGATGAAGGCTTTCTCCTGCCTTGCCTGCCTTGAGGGAAGACGGGGAGTCAGGGGCGGGAGATAGGGAAATTAAGAGCTTGGGGATGAGAAGCAGGATTTCCGGAGCGGAATGACCGGGGGATTACGAAACCAGGCAACCAATGCCGTCATGCCGCAACACTTCAAGACACGCGTGGTCGTCAGGAAGGCGCGGAGATGTTTGAGAGCGCCTCCACCACCCGCGAAATATCCGAGCTTTCCACCGCAAAATCCCCGAGCGAGACAATCCCCACGAGCCGCCCGTCCATATCGGTCACGGGCAGGCGGCGGATCTGATGGTCGCTCATAAGCTGAGCCGCCGCATCCAGCGAATTGTCTTCGTGCACGCACACCACTTCATTGGACATGGCATCCCTGATTCTGGCGCCCGCGTCCATGCCTTCCGCAATGGCGCGCACGACGATGTCCCGATCGGTGATGATGCCGATCAGTTCTCCCGCTTCCACAACTGGCAGGACTCCGAAATCTCCCTCGCGCATCTCCTGGGCCGCCTCTTCAATGGTCGCCTCCGGGCTGATTGCCTGCACATCCGTATTCATTACCTGCCTGATCCTTTGCATGATGATGTCCTCCAATGACAGTCCGTGTATTCCAAAAGCATATGCCGGATATTCGGTCATATGCTCGCGGGCATGTGGCATCTTCGTTTCCGGTCGCTTTGCGCACCGGATGACACCACTCTATGGTGCGACTCCTCCGCCCTCTGTACGCTAACAAACATATTATTTATCAAATCCTTCCGTAATAAATCCATGTTTGCTGGCGCACAGGACCGGAGATTTGATTGGGTGACGTACGGTCTGCGCCGCAGATGCGAAGCGCCGCGGCGCATTCGGGATGAACTGAACCATGTCGCTCGACAGCCCGCAACTTCGAATACCTTTCCGGTTCTGAACGACCTGCTTGCGTTGCTGAGTTATTGCGTTATTGCTTGGGACAACTGGTTTTGGCCCAGCAGCGCAGAATTTCGGCCACGCTCCAGGCCTGGGAAATGCAGCCTCTCGGCGTAAACGGCTCTGTCGCATCGCAGATTTCGCTGATCGAGCCGATGCAGGCTTCATCGAGATGGGGAATGAATCCCTCCAGGAATTCCCGTCCGGTTTGCCTGCTGTCCGGATTCAGGGCGAGATACGCGTCGATAAAAGGCCCGATCAGCCATGGCCAGACCGTGCCCTGGTGGTAGGCTGCATCGCGTGCTCGCAAATCCCCGAAATACCGAGGCTTGTAGTCGGGATGATCCGGGGAGAGGGTACGCAGGCCGGCGGGGGTCAAAAGCTTCTGCTGCACGATCCCGATCACCGGCTGCCAGTATTTTTTATCGAGAACGGGGTACTTGAGGGAAAAGGAAATGAGCTGGTTCGGGCGGCAGGCGCTGTCATCCCCGTTTTCGCCATCGATGACGTCGTAAAGATGGCCGCCGCCCTCGAACCAGAACCGTTCGTTGAACGATGCCCGCAGGCGGGAAGCATGCATCCTGTATTTCGCCGAGGCGGCGTTTTCCCCTTCCGCTTCCAGCCATTCGGCAAGAAGACAAAGCGCATTGTAAAAAAGACCGTTGAGCTCGACCGCTTTCCCGCGTCGAGGCGTGACCACCCAGCCGGCGACCTTTGCGTCCATCCAGGTAAGCTGGTAGCCTTCTTCTCCCTGGACGAGGAGGCCGTCCCCGGTGTCGACGCGGATGCCGAACCGGGTGCCGTTGACATGGCGCTCGATGATGCCGACGAGCGACGGCAGCAGCACCCGCAGGGTCGCGCGGTCGCCCGTATAGGCAAGGTAACGGTCCAGGGCATGGAAGTACCACAGGGTGGCGTCGGCCGTATGGTAGACGCCTTGCTCCGCCCCTTCCGGGATGAAGTTGGGTATGAGGCCGTCATGAACGTAGCGGTTCAGGGTGCGCAGGATTCCTCGCGCGTCGGCGTAGCGTCCGGTCGTCAGGGTCAGCCCTTCCAGCGCGATCATGGTGTCGCGGCCCCAGTCGGTAAACCAGTGGTAGCCCGCGATGACGGCCCGCACCTGGTCGTCCATGGCGTGCGCCTGCACCTTGTCGCGCAGGCGTCCTCGCGGCTCGAACAGAAACTGGTCCGCCGCCAGCACCAGTTCCGCCGCCATGCCCTCCTGCACGGAAGCTTCGGCGCGCCCGATCAGCCCCGATCTGCGCAGCTGCTCGAAATCCAGGGCTTCGGCTGGCCTCATCGCTTCGATGTTGGCCCAGCTCTCGGTCGAGAGGATGAGCGTGATCTCCTGTCCGGACGTGATCGTCATGTGGAAAAATCCGGGCGTCCATGAGACATACCGCGCCTCGTAGCCCCGTTCCGCCTCCTTCCTTAAAAAATTATCCCGGCTCATGCCGCCTTCGGTGACGAAATAGGCCCCCTGGTTGGACAAGGACATGCGCAGCCGGGGAAGCAGCTCCCCGGCCGAGACTTCATAGCGGTCGCGCTGCATATGCAGGGTGAAGGGCAGGGCCAGGCTGTGCTCCGGCTCCTGCAGGGGCCTGAACGAAACGAAAGGCCTCAGCTCGAGTCGCACTGCGCTGGGAGCGGACAGGATCCTGTAGTTGAGGTAAACAGTGTTCTGCCGGTGAAGCATGAAGATCATCCGCTCGATCTCGATGTCTTCGACCGCGTACCGCCAGACGGGAATGCCGCATTCCAGGCGGAACTCTTGCAGCTGCCCCGCTCCCGGAATATTGATGGCTCCCGGTTCCGTTTCCTCACCTGTGAGCGGAACTGTCCTGTCATACGAAAACCGGAGCTGTTCGGAGAGATTCTTGACGACCATCATGCGCCCAAGCGGCTCGGTTTCCGCCGAAACCAGGATTCCATGATAGTGCCGGGTATTGACGTTGCCTATCGTGCCGGATGCATAGCCGCTCAGGCCATTGGTCACCAGCCATTCCCGGCTCAGGAGAACGGCGGCGGCATCGGTCTCGGTTGCACTGGAAAGCCTGAAAACGCGCTGGGGAACCTGAATCCGATTCATCCTGCCTCTCCTGATTTTTCAATGCCGGTCCCGGCTCCGGCGGAACCGGCGGGCCGCATCCACAGGGCCGTACGGCCGGGTATATGCCAGTTCCGCGCACTGTCCGGTTCGGGCGTCCCCGTGCCGCCATAGCAGGGATGTTCGCTGGACCAGGCGACCTTCCACGCGCTGCCGGCCATGGGCGCGAGCAGGGGTTCCGGCGCAGGGCGCAGGTTCAGATCGCGGCCGAAATTGACCAGAAGCAGCCGGTCTTCATCCCTGCCGAAATAACGCAGGACAAAGGCCGCCGGTCCCAGCACCGCGCCGTCTATCCGCTCCGCCCCTGTGACCAGAGGGTCTTCACGGCGCAGGGCGAGCAGGTCCCTGTAGAGCCGGTAGGTTTCCCGGTGCCGCAGGCGTTCTCCCAAATCCAGCTTGGAATCCAGGAAGGTTTGGGGATCGCATGGATCCGGCAGAACGGTGCGCATCTCCTCGGTTGCCAGGCTGGGAAATTGCTGCATGAATTCCGCCCGCCCTTTTGCCACAGTTTGCGCCAGTTCGCGATGATCCGCAAAATAAAAAAACGGCCGGGAGGAACCGAACTCCTGCCCCTGGAACAGCATCGGGGTCTGCGGCATCAGCAAAAGAAGCGCGGACATGGCCCGGTAATGCGCGGGGCCAGCCACATTCGCGATGCGCTCGCCGCGTCCCGAATTGGCCACCTGGTCGTGGTTTTCGATGAAGTGAACGAAGCGGAAGCGCGTCATCCCCAATACCGGGGTGCCGCGTCTTTTGTCCTGCCATTCGTACCTCTGGCCCTGGAAAAGAAATCCGTATTTCGCGGCCGAAACGAATTCCTGGGGCGATCCCTCGTAGTCCGTATAGTAGGCTTCGCTCCTCCCGGTCAATGCCACCACGGCGGCATGGTGGAAGTCGTCGTTCCACATCGCCGAGACGCCGTAGCCCCCGGGCCTGAACAGCGTGGAATCCTGCGGTTCGTTTTCCGCCACGAAATACAGGCGGCGGCCCCGGTTGCGCGTCCGCGCCGTTTCGATCATTTCCTGGATGATATGTTTCCCGGATGAATCCCGGATGCTCTGGCTGGCATCGATGCGCAGGCCGTCGAAGTGAAACGTTTCGATCCAGTACAGGCAGTTCTCGATGAAATATTCCCGCACCGGCCCGCAGCGCTCGCCGTCGAAATTGATGCCCGCGCCCCAGTCGGTCTTGTAACTCCTGGAAAAATAATATCCTGAGAACAGGAGCAGGAAATTTCCGCTGGGGCCTAGATGGTTATAGACCACGTCCAGTATCACCGCGAGCCCTGCTTCATGCGCCTGGTTGATAAAAAATTTCAAGTCGTCTGGCGTCCCGTAGAGGCGACACGGCGCAAACAGGTTGACGCCATCGTATCCCCAGCCGAAACAGCCGGCAAAATCGGCAATTGGCATCATCTCGATCGTGGTGATGCCCAGGTCCCTCAATTCCCGCAGTTCTTCAGCTGCCGCAAGCCAGGTCCCTTCTCCGGTAAAAGTTCCGATATGCATTTCGTAAATGACATGCTTTTCTTCGGAAATGCCGGTCCAGTTCCGGTCGGTCCATGGAAAAGCACCATGGTCGATCCATTGGGACGGACCAAAAGGCCCCTGCGGCTGGAAACAGGATGCCGGGTCGGGATAGAGGCTGGCGTCGTCATCCAGCTGGTACCGGTACAGGCTTTCAGCCCGGGAAAGCGGCACGGTGACCTGGAAAAAGCCCTCCCCGTCCTTTTTCATGCCATGGGAAGAAGTTTTCTCATCTTCGCCATTTTCCAGCACCAGGGTGACTGAATGCCTCTCCGGCGCCCAGACACGAAAATGTACATTTTCGCCGATCAGGCTCGCTCCAATCATCGGCATGCCCCTTATGGATGGCTATCCGTTCATGCGGACCGGTACAGCCTCCGCCAGTAAAAAGCAAAACGGGCCGGCCCGGCTTTTCACGGCACCTGGGCAACAGCCGCTCCTGACTGAAGTATAGGAAAACTACAGGCGAACGGAGAGATATGTCGCCCGCCCCGGGAGAGCCCATCCACCCTCGATGTGCTTGACAAATCAAGACGACCGGTCATATTATATCCTTCATGCCCAAGCTGACCAGAAAAGAAATCAACAGGGAAAAACTCCTGAACCAGGGCGTCAGGCTGCTCAGAAGCAGAGGCTATCATGGCACGGGACTCCAGGAAATCCTGGATGTAGCTAATGTTCCCAAGGGGTCGTTCTATAATTATTTTCACAGCAAGGAAGATTTCGGCGCTGAAATCATTCAGCACTACACCGACCCGTTCATCGGGCAGCTGAATCTCCATCTGGAGCAATCCGGCTCCGATGCGCTGGGCGCAATAAGGCGTTATTTCGGCGAACTCATTTCAGAGCTCGAGAAGGATGAATTCCGCGGCGGCTGCCTGCTTGGCAACCTCATGGGTGAAATAGGCGACACCAGTGATATTTGCCGGAAATCGCTCCAGGAAGCTGTCGACCGCTACCGGAACCTGTTGCGGGCAGGACTTGAAATGGCTCAGCAGCAAGGCACGGTCAGGATGGATAAATCATCCGGAGAAATGGCGGACCTGTTGCTGAACGCATGGCAGGGAGCACTGTTGAGAACAAAGATCGAAAAATCGGCCGCGCCGGTCAGGCAGTGTTGCGACGATCTGCTGGGGGATTTTTTCAAGCCATAGTTTTTGCCTGACTTTTGCCCGGGATTTTTGCCCCAAAACAAGACGACCGGTCATGTTGTGAATGACAGATGGAGGTTACTCAATGTCAAAGTATACGATCGGGCGGGAAACTTTCGAAGCTCCAGCACTGCATCGCTTGTCGCCTGCTTCACCCGCATTACCGGAAACTGAACGATCCCGAAACTGAACAAGTCTTCAAGGAGAAATCCCATGCATTCCTCTACCTTCTTTTCCGCCCTGGCGGGCCTCGCCTTCGCCGCGACGACAGGCATTCCCGCCAGCGCGTTTTCCGCCACCGATGGAGCGGATAGCGCCGGCGGCCACAAGCATTATCTGGAATCCGCCCTGGCGGACCAGCCGGGAGCGGATGGCCAGGTCGCGCCCAGGCTGCAGAATCTGGGTACGCATACATTCGCCGTCAGCACCCGCAACGAACTGGCACAGCGATACATCGACCAGGGACTGAATCTCGCCTATGGTTTCAACCATGCAGAGGCAGGGCGCGCGTTCCGTGAGGCCGCGCGGCTCGACCCCGGCCTTGCGATGGCTTACTGGGGCCAGGCGCTGGTGCTGGGCCCCAATATCAATGCGATGATGAACCCGGAGGACGAACCCAAAGCCCGGCAACTCGCCCGGCAGGCCAGTTCGCTCATGGCGAAGGCATCGCCGAGGGAGCGGGCGCTCATCGATGCCCTCGAGAAACGTTATACCGGCGAAACCGGACAACGGGCAGCGGGTGACAAGGCGTACGCGGAAGCGATGCGGGAAGTGCACCGTCGCTTCCCCGGCGATCCGGACATCGCCATGCTCTATGTGGAGTCGGTGATGGATTTGCGCCCCTGGGGCTACTGGATGCGCGATGGCACTCCCCACGAAGGAACGGGCGAAATCGTGGCCATCGCCGAAGAGGTGCTGGCGCGCCACCCGAAACATCCCGGCGCCCTGCACATGTATATCCATCTCATGGAGCCGACAGGCACGCCGGAGCGCGCGGAGAAGGCAGCGGACACCCTGCTGACGCTGATGCCGGCAGCGGGGCACATGGTGCACATGTCGTCCCATATCTATCAGCGCGTGGGCCGATATGCCGACTCCATGAAGAGCAACCGGCTCGCCATTGCCGCCGACGAGGACTACATCACGCAGTGCCGCGCCCAGGGAATCTATCCCATGATGTACTATCCGCATAACATTCACTTCCTCTGGTTCGCGGCCACGGCGGACGGCCAGGGCAAAGCTGCGATCGAGGCGGCACGGGAAGCCGCAGGCAAGGTGGACGATGCAATGCTGGCAGCGGTTCCAATGGCGGCGATATTCCGCATGGTGCCCTATTGGACGCTTGCGAGATTCGGGCACTGGGATCAGGTTCTCACAGAGCCTGCCCCGCCGTCCAGCAGCCCCTTTTTGCAGGGAAGCTGGCATTACGTGCGCGGACTTGCGTTCGTCGCCAAAGGGCAGATCGAAGAGGCGGAACGCGAACTCAATGCGCTGAGCGCGATCATGAAAAGCCCCTCGCTGGATCTTCCGCTATTCTCCAAGAACACTGCCCGCACGGTACTGAGCCCGGCCCCCGAAGTGCTCGCTGGCGAGATCGACGCGGCACGCGGAAACTTCGACCGGGCCATTGCGCATCTCGAGCGGGCGGTCCGTCTGGAAGACGCCCTGATCTATACGGAACCGTTCGAGTTCAACGCGCCCCCGCGGCTGACGCTTGGCGCCATTCTGCTGGAAGCGGGCCATCCGGCCGAAGCGGAGACCGTCTACTGGGAGGACCTGCGACGCAATCGCGACAATGGATGGGCGCTTTTCGGGCTGTTGCAGGCCCTGAGAGCGCAGGGCAGGAATGACCAGGCAGCAATGATCGAAGTGCGATTCAGGAAGGCATGGGAGCGGGCCGATGTGAAACTCAAGGCATCCCGTTTCGGCCGCGAGAGCACGAGGCCGGCAGGGCCCGCCGGCTGAAAGGTCCACTCCGGCGGAGGATAAAACCTTTCGGTTGACCGATGATGGTCACAGCCTCTTTCCGGCATGTTCCCGGGAGGAGGCAACGACTTGCCCGTCTCCCGCTCAGCCGCTTCAGCCAGGAACCCGAAACCCGAGCACCAGCCCGGGCTGTTCCGACGGCGGCATCAGCGGCAGAACAAGTCACCCGAAGAAATCATTTCAACCAGCTGTACGGAACGCTTCTGGTGTTACGGTACGGGCTTTGCAGCCGTGCCCCCAGAAAAGCGTCGTGGAATGCCTCGCTCCGATGCCTCTCGTAAGCGGCCTCAGGGCCGGCGGCTTCCTGATTCGCGACGCCATCCTTGCCGCCCCGGCTGTCGTCCTGGCGGTTGCCGGGTTCCAGGCGATGATAGGGGGCAAAGTAGGTGCCATCCCGTCTGGAATAACCTTTCATCCATTCTCCGGCGATAGCCGGCCCGCCTAGCGCGATGAGCGCGACCGCGAACATCGTCCTGTTCATTTTTCCTTTCCTTTTTTCCCGTATATTGCGGCATCCCGCGCTGCCGCCTGCGTACGATCATTGTGATTCCTGCTATGCTTTCAGGCTATTGGACCAAGGTACAACCAGGAGAAGTACAACCGGGAGAATGCCGCGACTCGACCCCGCAACGGGTACATGGAATTTTTCGCGAAGGAGTCGGGACCGATGCCCATCTTCAGGGTCTTCAAGGGGGCTGGCAACGGAGGCCTCTGGCATCCACGCGTGAATATTTCCATCAACCAGTCGGAAAAAGCGGGCGTTATTGCTAAACTTAAGCTCAGGCAGCCGCTTGAACAAACACTGCCGCTCGAATGGAGAACGGCCCGTTGAGAAAAATGGCGATCGGTCCCGGCATCAAGGAGCCGGAAATCCCCCATCATCTCCTGTAACCCCCCTGTGAGTCCTACATGACGCTCATTAAAAGATCCACCGCTCTTTTCCTTTCATTCATGGCATTCAGCGTGGACGCAGGCGCGCAACCAAGCAAGTGGAATACGCTTTCCTACGAAATCATCTCGCTCTATCAGAAGGGCCAGTACAGGGAAGCGACCACCGTCGCCAGGAACGCGCTTGCCATGGCGGAACAGGCCCGGGGAGCCAATCATGCCGACGTGGCCGCAAGCCTCAACAACCTTGCCCTGCTGTACGACACGCAGGGCCAGTACGCGCAGGCGGAGCCGCTTTACCGCCGCTCCGTGGAGATCAGCAAGAAAACCATCGGAACCAATCATCCCGATACCGCCGCGAGCCTGAACAACCTCGCCCTTCTGTATCATGCCAGGGGCCACCACAGGCAGGCCGAACCGCTTCTGAAGAGTGCGCTGGCCATCCTGGAGAAATCCCTGGGGCCCGATCATCCCGAAGTGGCGGCAAGCCTGAACAACCTCGCGCTGCTGCATCTGGACCGCGGCCAGCATGGGCAGGCGGAACCGCTTTTGAAGCGGTCGCTGGCCATTCTGGAGAAATCCCTCGACCCCTATCATCCCGACGTGGCGGCAAGCCTGAACAACCTCGCGCTGCTATTGCACGCCCAGGGCCAGTACGCACAGGCCGAGCGGCTTTTCAAGCGCTCGCTCGCCATCCGGGAGGCAGCGCTCGACCCCGACCATCCAGATGTGGCGACGAGCCTGAACAACCTCGCGGAACTGCATCGCGACCAGAATCAGCACGCGCAGGCCGAGCGGCTCCTTCAGCGCGCGCTGGCCATCCGGGAAAAGACCCTTGGATCGGACCACCCCGATGTGGCGACCACCCTCAACGGCCTCGCGACGCTGTTCGACGCCCGCGGCCGATACATGCAGGCCGAGTCGCTCTTCGACCGCGCGCTGGCCATCCGGGAAAAAACCCTCGGATCGGACCACCCCGATGTGGCGGCAACCATGAACGGCCTCGGAGTCATGCATCTCGTGCGGGACCAGTACGCGCAGGCCGAGCAGCTGTTCCAGCGCTCGCTGGCCATCCGGGAAAAAGCCCTCGGGCCGGATCACCCTGACGTCGCGGCAAGCCTGGCCAACCTCGCGGCGCTGTATCGCATCCGTGGGCAGTATGAACAGGCCGAACCGCTCTACCGCCGCTCGCTCGCCATCCGGGAAAAGGCCCTCGGCATGGAACATCCGGATCTGGCGATCAGCCTCAACGGCCTGGGGATGCTGTACGACGCCCGGCGCCAGTATTCCCAGGCCGAACCCCTTTTCAAGCGGGCGCTGGCGATCAGGGAAAAGACGCTCGGCCCCCGGCATCCCGATGTCGCGGCCAGCCTGACCAACCTTGCGAAGCTTTACCGGACGACCAACCGGGTCAGTGAAGCGGATGAGCTGTCGAGGCGCGCCGGCAGTATTTGAGCAGCTGGGGGAACCCGGCCTGGGATATGCTGCGCGCGGAGATTGCTCCTGACTTTGCGGCGAACATGATCCATAATCTCCGCAAGGAGCGCGAGTTTGCCGGACTACATATACCAGCTTGAAGCAAGTGGAATCATGGCTGCCGGGCTTGCACCGAACCATTATTCCGCACGATACAGCGATCCTGGAAATAGCCAATGAATGAAGATCGCCGGCCAAGGAAACGCTTCCCAAAAGATCTGTCAGCCATATTCCGGCCTTTTCCTTTCTGTCCCTGCCGTATTCCCGCATGGAATGAGCCATTTTAGGAACGGCAACCCTTCCGATCCGTTCGGTAACTCACGACTGAAGGAGAATATTTTCCTGGGGTTGGCCTGGCCAGGGATAGAACCTCGGGTTTCCCCCGCGCGGATTCCTGACCGCCATCCGAAGCGACTGGCTGGCGAAGCAACGCCAGACGGTATCGGCCGCAGCGCCTCCGGAAAGATGCAAAAGGATGCAGGGCTCCTCAGCGCAACTGCTCGCAGGCAGGCAGCATGACGGCACCCAGTCCGGCGTAAAACATTGCCAGAATCGAAAGCCCGGCGAGAATGCGCATGACAGTCACGATGAACCCGGCCTGTTCCGCGGGGAGGGAGGCGCGCGCGATCAGCGCATGCACGAAGCCGGGACGGGCCGCGCTGTAACCCGTGGCTGCGATGCACAGAACGGTCACGGCCAGAATGATGCCGACGACGACATTTCTTCCAGTTGCGCTTTCACCCGCGTTGAACGCACAGAGCGAGGACTGGCTGCCGTAGACAAGCGTCAGGTGAATAGCCCAGATGATGGGGCCGGTCAGGATGAAAACCAGCGTGCCCATGTCCTGACGATTGGACCGGTATTTCATGCGCATCACCCGATCAGCCTGGGAAAACCATGGATGAGGACGAGCCCGCACAGCCCCTGCCCCGCCGTGTACCAGTAGAGAAGGGCCGCGTTGTCGAACATGATGCTGCGCTTGCGGTCCAGCCGCCTGGAAACCATCCGGACGCAGGCGAAACCGCAGAGGATGACCGTGGCGAAAGCTGCCTGCCCGGTGAGAAACGAGCCCATGTATACCATGGCGCTATACGAACTGGCGGACGGATCCAGGCCGGTCCCCAGATGACCGGCCAGCTCCAGGCCGACCGCGCCTGCGAGCAATACCGCCGCCAGCGCCAGCATGGCAGGCGCCGGCAGGGACAGCCGGTCCCCCGCGGGAAGCCGCTTTCCCACCCAGTAGACGAGTGCGCTGCCGCAGGCGAAAAGTATGGCGGAGCCAAGCGGGTAGGTCAGCGGGGGCGGCGCCGGGGAACCGGCGGGCGTCCAGACATGCGGAGAAACCGTCCAGAGATAGAGATAGGAGAAGATGTAGGATATGAAGAGGGACGCTGCCACCAGCATCACGATCACCATCGCCCACCAGCTGTGGGACGAGGGGCCGGTCATGTAGGTCGGCAGCCTGATCCCCCCGCCGATATCGACCTCCCCCTTGCCCGGCCGGTCCAGCTGCCATCCCCACACGATGAAGGAGACGATGGCAAGCACGCCGCTGATGAGGGCGATAGTCACCGCCTTGATTGTCAGCAGCAGAAAGAACCCGGCGGTAAAGACCGCGGCAGCCACATGCGTCCAGCTCGGTCCCGGCATCTGCATCACATACTGCGGCGTGGCCTCCACGACCGAGGTGATAAGGGTTTCACGCCCGCCGGTGGGGGCATTGGGCAGGTAATGCAGTCCTTCGCGCACCTGCCGGGCCAGATCAGGCTGGTCCCACAACGGCTCCCGGCTCGTCACCAGGGGGATGGAGCGGGTCGAATATACATCGTTGGGAAGGAATTCGAGCGTCCCCGCGTTCCACGGATTTTCCGGCCCGCCGCCGCCAAAGCGGAAGTTGCGCATGAGGTCGATGATGAAAACCAGAACTCCCGCAGCCATGATGAAAGCGCCGGCCGTGGAGATCGAGTTGAGCAGGTCCCAGCCAAGATACTCCGAATAGGTCCAGACGCGGCGGGGCATCCCGGCCAGCCCGGTGATGTGCATGGGAAAGAAGGCGGTGTTGAAGCCGATGAACATCAGCCAGAATGCCCAGCGGCCCAGCCTTTCCGACAGCATCCTGCGGCTGACCATGGGTGCCCAGTAGTAAAAAGTGGCAAACAGCGGGAACACCATCCCCCCCACGAGCACGTAGTGCAGGTGCGCGACGATGAAATAGGTGTCATGCGCCTGGAAATCGAATGGCACCACCGCCACCATCACGCCCGTCAGCCCGCCGAGCACGAAGATGAACAGGAAGCCCAGGATGAACAGCGACGGGACGTTAATGCGGAACGGCTTTTTTCCCGCCGCGATGGTCGCGATCCACGAAAATACCTGGATGCCAGAGGGGATGGCGACGGCCATGCTCGCCGCCGAGAAAAAGGCGAGGCTCAGCCCGGGAATGCCGGTGGTGAACATGTGGTGCACCCACAGCCCGAAGCTGAAAAAACCCGTGGCGATCAGCGCGACGACGATCAGCGGGTAGCCGACCAGGGGCGTGCGCGCCATGGTCGGGATCATCATCGAGACCAGGCCGGCCGCGGGCAGGAAGATGATATAGACCTCCGGGTGACCGAAAAACCAGAACAGATGCTGCCACAGCAGCGCGTCTCCACCCAGCCGCGCGGTAAAGAAGGGCCAGCCGAACGCGCGCTCGAGTTCCAGCAGCATGGTGGCGAGGATGACGGCGGGAAAGGCGAACACGATCATCGCGGCGAAGATCAGCATGGCCCAGGCGAAAATGGGCATCCTCGCCAGGGTCATGCCGGGGGGGCGCGTGCGCAGCACGCCGACGATGATTTCAATCGCCCCGGCGATGGCCGATATTTCGATGAAGCCGATCCCCAGCAGCCAGAAGTCGGCATTGTCGCCGGGCGAATACTCGGTGAGGGTCAGCGGCGGATACATGAACCAGCCGCCCTTGGGCGCCATGTCGTAGAAGATGGTGGAAAAGAACACCAGCCCGCCGATGATGTAGGCCCAGATGGCGAACGCGCTGAGGCGGGGAAAAGGGAGATCGCGCGCGGCCAGCATCTGCGGAAGCAGCATCACCCCCAGCGCTTCGACCGCGGGCACCGCGAAGAGAAACATCATCGTCGTGCCGTGGACGGTGAAGATCTGGTTATACAGGTCCTGGCCGAGAAAGTCGTTTTCCGCCACCGCCAGCTGCGTGCGCATCAGCAGCGCCAGGATCCCCGCCAGCACGAAAAACAGGAATGCGGCGCCGATATAAAGCGTGCCGATGACGGTGTTGTTCACCGCCGTCACCAGCCGGAAGCCTTTCGGCGTCGCCCATATCCGCTCGAGCGCCTCCAGTTCCCCTTCGGGGCGGGGGCCTTTGTTGGGCAGTTCTGTGGAAATTGTTCGAGTCATGGAGCTCCCGGTCAGCGCAGGGAAAACAGGACGATCAGTCCCATGGAATAACAGGCGAGCACAGCGGCGGAATCATACCCCATGCGCAGGATGGTTTTGTCGCCGCGCTCGGCCATGCCAATGACGAAAAGCGCGGTGAGCACGATGCCCAGCAGCGCCCCGAAAATACTGAAGGCGCCGACCTGATTCAGGATCGGCTCGCCCGCCCCCACGAGATCGATGACGAGGATCAGGCCGACATTGACCAGGCTGGAACCCAGGATATCGGCAATCGCGAGGGTATAAAGACCGGTGCGGGCAGCGGCAATGGCTACGCTGAGCTCCGGCAGGGAGGTCGCGAAGGCCAGCAGCGCGAATCCCACGAAACTGCGGCCCAGCCCCGTCTGCCCGGCCAGCGCGTCTCCGGTGCGGGACAGCAGATAACCGGCCACCAGGATGACGAGCGCCAGCACGGCGGTGCCGGCAATCAGGCGGAGCAGCGAACGATCCCCGAACTCCCGGTTGACTTTTTCCTGCGCCTCAGCCTGCTGCAAGTCGAGCCGGTCATCGACCTTGCCATGCTCCGCGGCGATCCACGCCTTGCTGCCTTTCGCCCGGGAAAGAAGATAGACGCTGGAGACATAGGCGGCGCCGCAGATCCACGCCCAGACACCCGCGCCCAGAAAACTCCTGTCTCCCGCCACGATCCCCGCCGCCGCGATGGCGAGCAGCAGGATATTCAGCCCGCCCTGGGCCATGACCTTGGGATCGGGAAGCGCGGAGGTGAGCGCCCTGCGCCCGCTCAGCTGGTCGATGATCGCCAGCATGGCGATCTGCGCGGAGATGGCGCCGAAAAGATTGTTGACCGCCATGTTCCCCGCGCCGGTGGCCGCTGAGGTCACCACCACGCCCACCTCGGGCAGGGAGGTGATGCTTCCGAGCAACAGCACGCCGATGGTTGACTGCCCGATGCCGGTCTTGGCGCTGATCGCGTTGGCATAGCGGATGATACGCGTGCCCGCCGCCCAGACCACCGCCGCCGCCACGGCGAAGATGGAGAAATTGAGCGGCATGCTGAATTGGGCGAGGTCGGGCATGGCTGCCATGGCTACTTCAGGCCTTCCAGATAGACGGCGAGGTCCTCGAGCTGGGTCCGGGTGAAAATATCGTAGGGCGGCATCCGGTTGTCCGGCTTGATGCGCTGGTGATCGGCGATCCAGCGCGCGAAGGCTTCGGCGCTTGCCGGCAGGATCCCCGCGCCGAGGAAGAGACGGCTTCCCACATGGGTGAGATCGGGGCCGATGACGCCGGCAGCCGCCGTGCCGCGGACCGTGTGGCAGGCGCCGCAACCGGAACCGAGAAAAAGCTGCCTGCCGCGCCCGGCGGCGTCGTTCCCGCTTGCGCTGGCAGGGGCGGATTCCTTTTCCATCCAGGCGGCGAAATCCTCCGGGGATTGCGCCACGACGTGAAATGCCATCAGCGCATGGGCGCCCCCGCAATATTCGGCGCACTGGCCGCGGCTGATCCCTTCTTCGGTCGCCGTCACGGTGAGAATATTGGTCCGTCCGGGAATCATGTCGAGCTTGCCTGCCAGGCGCGGCGCCCAGAACGAATGGATGACGTCCGCGGTTCTCAGTTCCAGGCGCACCGGCTGGCCAACCGGGAGGTGCAATTCATTGGCGCTCTCGAAGTGATTGCCTTTCGCGTCCACGTAGGTAATGCGCCACCACCACTGTTCCCCCTTGACGGCAAAGCGCAGCACGCCATCGGACGGCGGCGCGCTGGCGCCCGCCCCCAGGACCACGAAGCCGTAAACCAGCAGCACGCTCAGCACGACGACCGGAAAAATGATGCCCGCGCCCGTGACGAAACGCTCGCTGGACAGCAGCGAGCGCAATGTCTCGTCTCCATACATGGCCACGGCGCTGAGCAGGATCACGCCAAGGAAAATCAGACCGCCCCCGACGGTCATGACCCGGAACAGGACGTCGATCCGCTCCGCCTCCGCGCCCGCGGGGGCGAAGGCCGACTGCTCCGGATTGCAGCCCGCCAGCAGCAGTGTGAGCAGCAGCGCCAGTACCAGCAAAGAGACTGCGCCCGCCGCTGTCCTGCGCCCCCCCAGGCTTCCAGCCCTGCCGGACCGATTGCTGCCAGGCAGAGTGCCGCCTGCCGCGCGCGCGTGGTTCATCGCGCTCATGGGACTCATGGACTTCATCTGGCTGCAGCCTCCTGCGCCTCGTGCCTGAAGCGCTGCCCCGGTGGCAGGCTGGCGTAAAATGCAGTGACGTCGCGCATCTGCGTATCATCCAGGCGCCGCGCGATCACGGCCATGATGGCGCCATAGCCTGACCGATTCCTCAGTCCGTTCCGCCAAAGCTCCAGCTGACCGCGGAGATAGGTCGCGGATTGCCCCGCCAGTTTAGGAAACTGCGGGTTGACCCCCCCGTGACAGCTCGAACACGCCGGGATGCCGCGTCTGATCACGCCGTCTCTCGCGATCCGGCGCCCGCGCGACACCGCTTCAGGGTCCTGGTTTTCCGCTATCCCCGCCCGCCATTCCTTCCGCGATTCTTTCCGCGATTCGTGCCAGGGTACGGGCAGGCTCGCATAGTAGCGGGCCAGCGTCGAGGATTCCTCTTGCGACATGCCGTGCGCGATCGGCGCCATGATGCCGCTCGGACGGGTGCCGTCCAGGTAGTTTGCGATCGAGCGGATCAGGTAGGCTTCGGACTGGCCATGGAGGCGCGGCACGCGGTCGTTGAGCGGAAGGGAGCGCGCATCGCCGTGGCAACGCACGCAGTTCTCCAGCGGCGGGTTGGCCGCCCCCGCGGCTTCCAGCTCAGGGGGCAGCACCGGCGACCGCTCGCTGCCTGCATAACGTCTGGCGCCTTCACGTCCGAGCCGGTCGAGGAAGGCGACCAGAGACCAGACTTCGTCGCTGCGCCCCTCCCCGGCCCAGGCGGGCATGCCGGTGAATTTCAGCCCGTCGTAGATGATCCGGAACAGTTCCGCGGAGGTGTAATCGTCGCGGGCCGTGATCAAATCCGGCGGGGCGGGCAGCATGCTCCGGTAGACCGGGCCTGCCCCCTGACCCGGCACGCCGTGGCAGGTGGCGCAGGCACCCCGGTAGTGTTCGGCGCCGAGGTCGGCCAGGCCCTCGTCTGCGAGATCCGGCACACGTACGCCCAAGGCGGATGTCGCGATGGCGCGGTCCCGCACCACGATGAGCAGCCAGTTTGTGATGGACCAGTGCGGGCTGCGGGCAGCCACGTTGTAGACCCCCGAAAGGACGAAAACCGTGGCTCCCACGAACAGACCCCCCGCAACGATCAGCAAAGCCGGTATTCCCTGCCGCAGGTGCCTACGCAGCCGGACAAGCAAGTCCGCCAGCAGGCTGGGAGTGACCGCTTTGTCTTCAGCCATCGGCGCGGCCTTCGGGTTCCATTCTCACGGGTTCCAGCCTCATGGATTCCATTCTCGCGGGTTCCATCCTCATGGATTCACCCCGGCTTTCGTGGCTGACGCTTCCATCCCCAGAAACCAGCGCGACGCCAGCACGACACCTGCCGTGATATAGATCAGCGGGCACACCACCAGCATCACCAGTCCCGCCAGCTGCTGGTCGGCAAGGCCTTCGGCCATGGAAACCGCTTGAGACCCGTGCTTCATCGCGCCGAACAGCGTGCGCGGCGCGAACACCAGCAGTGCGCCGAGCAGGCAGAAGAGCTTTCCAGTGACCAGCAGGGCAAAGATCGCGCGCCAGCGCCCTGCCGCCGGCATTGCATAAATCGCCAGCCAGAACCATGCAGCCGCGGCGGTCAGGCTCGCGCTCATGACAAGCATGACGAGCGGGTTCGACATGGCCGCCATAAGGGATGGGGGCGCATGCCACCCCCAGAGCAGGGTCAGCTGGAGGGCCGTGGCCAGAGGCCAGTAACGGAAGAGAACAGGAGGAACCGTGGGGCGCAGCAGGTAGACCAGGCCGGGGACGGCCAGATTCATCAGCGCCATATGCTGGAGCATCAGTCCGCTCAAAGGCCCGATTGTCATGTCCATTTCCGTCCTCCTTCGTCCGATTGAACCGGATGATTCGATTGTGAGACTGCGGAGGCTACTCCTGTCCTGTCATCTGTCAGACGGAATCAAGCCGCAGCCACGCGGGTACGACGGAAGCAGCCGGGAACTCGCTATCTGTCCCCAAATTGTATGTCCCGAAGCGTCGCGTAGGCGCCATGGCATCCGCGGGGAGCAGCGTCGGTCAGCGTCCCCTGCGCTGGAGCATGGGAGCACGGATACTGAAAAAGAGCGCGGCCGGCCATCCGTTTTATCCTGTTGTCCTGTTCCGCCTGAATGTTCCGGATTCCCGATCAGGGTTCCCGTGGATCGGGAATCGGCGCTCCGGTCGACGCCAGACCGATGATACCGGGAGCAAAAGCGCTTGTATGTGGGCCATCGAACAAATCGGTTTCTGCATGGTCGCTTTTAGCCGGACATGGGGGAAACGAATGCGCGCTGCGCGCGCCCTGGCGCCATCACGCCTCGCGGGGTTTGCAGCGCTTCCGCGCTTGGCAACTGAAGATAGACCGTTTCTTCACCGATGGCCTGAATGAGTATGGACAGGAAGGCAGCGCCATCGTCTTTGCGATCATCAGGCCTGCTCGCACGCTCGATATGGATGTAGCGGTCCAGGGTGTCGAAACGGATTCGCAGTTTGAGATATTGAAGGGCATGAGGCCTGACGAGATGCAGAGGTTCCTGCCGGCCAGCCCGTGATAGCGAAAGAACTCAAGGGGATTGCTACATCAGCGCGCGAACCGGAATCTGGTCACGTTCAGATCACGCCGGGCTGGCGCTTGCTGAACTGGATCGAGGCTTGAAGGCCGTCCCGTCGATGAGGCTCCGGTGCATGCCCTTTTCCATCCTTTTTCAGGGCTTGTTCAGCGCTTCCCCGCTTCCCTTAAGGCCCTTGTACCTTGTCGGTTACGATCAGAGACCCTGATTTTTCAGCCTGATTTTTGCGCGTGCGCGAAGGTATTTTTTTGCAGATCGGGCAGCGAACCCCTGTCCGGTTCTGGGGGCGAGCAATCGCCTCGGCGATCTCCGCGCGGAATTTGGGAATCAGGAAACTTGGCGTAACGAGGGTGACCTTCTCCCATCCCGGGGGAATGCTCTCGCTGCTATTGAGAATACGCCGCTGGGATTCCCGGTATCGCTCCACGATTTTCCATACATCTCGCACCAGGTTTCCGATCGCCTGTTTGGTCCAGCCGAATTCGTCTGCGATCCACTGGTACCTGATGCCTTCAACCAGGGCATAGCGAGCCGCCATCACCCGCTCATCCGACAGGCGAAGAAACGGATGGATGGCCTCGAATTCGATTCTGCTCAAGCGTTTTTTTGTAGCCATGCTTTATTCACATAATGGATGAACGGATATTAGGGCCTGTCAACACTTGTTTCACATGCCGCGATGGTGACGGATTTCAGCCGGAACGAGGTACGAGCCGCGCAGCAGAGCAGGCTCTGTAAGCGGCGAGTAACGATGGGCTGGGTAAAAATCCGTCCCATCCCTCCGGGTTGCGCACGAAAAAACGCGGGTGCGGCGTTGCAAAGCTTGGCCATAGACCTGCTATGCCCTGTGCTTTGCCCCTTGCCCTCACACTTTTCGCACAGCAACGCGGTTGCGAAACAAGTGTT
>CAYXQR010000017.1:0-17009 GCA_964466955.1 uncultured Nitrosospira sp. | reverse complement strand
TTCTTGCAGTTCAACGATTTTTCCCGGGAAGAGTTCGAATATCTGTTCGAGCGGGCACGCTGGATCAAGCAGGAGTTCAAGCAGTACCGGCGGTATTGGCCCTTGCAGGATCGTACGCTGGCAATGATCTTCGACAAGCATTCAACCCGGACGCGGCTGTCTTTCGAAGCAGGCATGCACCAGCTGGGCGGTGCTGCCATCTATCTGTCCACGCGCGATACGCAACTGGGACGTGGTGAGCCCGTTGAAGATGCGGCGCGCGTGATTTCCCGCATGGTGGATATCGTCATGATCCGGACTTACGAGCACGATATCATCCGGCGGTTCGCCGCGCATTCGCGCGTGCCGGTCATCAACGGGCTGACAGATGAATATCACCCCTGCCAGATCCTTGGCGATATCTTCACTTTCATCGAAAAACGCGGCAGCATTTCCGGCAGGACGGTTGCCTGGATTGGTGATTCCAACAATATGTGCAACACCTGGCTTCAGGCCGCGGAAATATTCGGTTTCAATGTGCATGTCTCCACCCCTCCGGGGTACGAAGTGGAGCCGGAGCGTGCCGGGCTGTACGGAACCGATCACTACGAGGAATTTGCCGACCCGCATGATGCGGTGAGGGATGCCGACCTCGTCACAACGGATGTCTGGACCAGCATGGGGTTCGAGGCGGAAACCGAGGAGCGGAAAAAGGACTTCGCCAATTTTCGCGTAGATGCGGAAATGATGGCGTGCACCCGGAAAGAAACGCTTTTCATGCACTGCCTGCCCGCGCACCGGGGGGAAGAAGTGGCAGCGGAGGTAATCGACGGCCCGCAATCCATTGTATGGGAAGAAGCTGAAAATCGCCTGCACACGCAGAAGGCGCTGATCGAGTACCTGTTGCTGGGAAGATTGCAGGCTCAGGATAACACGCCAGTCTGAGCAGACGGTTCCCTTGCCGGTTCGCAAGCTCCCCGCATCGGAGGTCTTTCAATCCCTTCAGGCAGTTCGAAATGATTTATCGGTTATTTTTATCAGAATATAAAAAACAGGGAGAATGATTTGGCTGAAATCAACAAGGTCGTCCTGGCTTTTTCCGGCGGGCTGGATACTTCCGTCATTTTGAAGTGGCTGCAGGATACATACAAGTGCGAAGTGGTGACCTTTACTGCCGATATCGGCCAGGGCGAAGAAGTGGAGCCCGCGCGCGCAAAGGCGCGGCAACTGGGGGTGAAAGAAATTTTCATCGAGGATCTGCGTGAAGAGTTCGTGCGGGATTTCGTATTTCCGATGTTCCGGGCAAACGCGATTTACGAAGGTGAATACCTGCTGGGCACCAGCATCGCGCGTCCGCTGATCGCCAAACGGCAGATCGAGATCGCGCGGGAAACCAGTGCGGATGCGGTTTCGCATGGCGCAACGGGAAAGGGCAATGACCAGGTGCGCTTCGAACTCGGCTATTACGCGCTTCAACCGGACATCCGGGTGATTGCGCCGTGGCGTGAATGGAGCCTGACCTCCCGCGAGAAGCTGCTGGCCTATGCAGAGCAGCATCGCATACCGGTGGAAATGAAGAAAAAGGGAGGTTCCCCTTACAGCATGGATGCCAATCTTCTGCATATTTCCTACGAAGGCCGTATCCTGGAAAACCCCGCGCAGGAACCGGAAGAATCGATGTGGCGCTGGAGCGTTTCCCCGGAGGCCGCGCCGGATCAGGCGGAGTATGTCGACCTGGAGTTTCGCGGCGGAGACATCGTGGCCCTGAACGGAGAGGAGCTTTCCCCCGCCCTTGTTCTTGCCAGGCTCAATGAGCTGGGAGGCAAACACGGCATCGGACGCCTGGATCTGGTCGAGAACCGGTATGTCGGGATGAAATCCCGCGGCTGTTACGAGACCCCGGGCGGGACCATCATGCTGCGCGCGCACCGCGCAATCGAGTCCATCACGCTCGACCGGGAAGTCGCTCACCTGAAAGACGAGCTGATGCCGCGCTATGCAGAGCTAATATACAACGGCTACTGGTGGAGCCCGGAGCGGAAGATGATGCAGACCATGATCGACGAGTCCCAGACGCACGTAAATGGCTGGGTACGCGTCAAGCTCTACAAGGGAAACGTGATCGTAGTCGGCCGTGACTCAGCTACGGATTCGCTGTTCGATCCCAATATCGCCACGTTTGAAGATGACCAGGGTGCATATAATCAGACCGACGCGGCAGGGTTCATCAAGCTCAATGCCTTGCGAATGCGTATTGCCGCCAACTCCGGAACGCGCAAATAAGCGGTGGTCCCCAAGGAGAATGGAGGCGGGGGTCGGAATCGAACCGGCGTCCACGGCTTTGCAGGCCGCTGCATAACCACTCTGCCACCCCGCCTTGACTGATACAGCCGGACGGCTGTGTCGCGCTTTGTTTACGCCTCTCTCCCAGCGGGAAAGAGGCGTAAACAAAAAGGGAAAACGGATTGATATTCAGCAAAGCCCTTGAGGTTGCAAAATGACGGGCTTACTCATACGATCCATTTTCCCCAATAACTGGAGCGGGAAACGAGGCTCGAACTCGCGACCCCAACCTTGGCAAGGTTGTGCTCTACCACTGAGCTATTCCCGCAAAAAAACAATCAGGCATTATAAGGCCGCGGCTATTTTTGTCAAGAAAGGCAGTGTGCCAAGCACATGCTGAAGAGGGTGCGATGCACGGTTTATCACGGTATCGCTCCCCGAGTGCAATTATTTGTCATGAATGAGCAACCGCTTGAACAGATCGTCCATGGTTTTGAGCGAAGATTCAAGGATCGCCTGCAACTTGAGGGCGTCAATGCCCATGTATTTCCGGCATAGCGGGCAGGAGAGCGCAGGATGGTATTTCAGCCGGGCAACTTTCTCCTCAAACACTCTGCCGCAGTGCGGGCATTTGACGATCAGCGATTCCATATCGAGATTGCATTCCATGTTCTGCTCCCTTTTCATGAGAAACGCGTCCAGGTGAATACAATAAGTGAACTCTGTGGTTTCTCCAAGAATCCCCTTCAAAGGCTTATCCTGAAAGCTTTTTCTTTCATGCGTTTTTCGCGCTCCATTCTTCCATCCGGCGGCGGGTTTCATTTGGCGATCAAGGGACCGATTTTCTAGAGATCCTGGTTTTTGCCTTTCCTGAATCTTCGGGTTTGTGGTCCTTTAGAAAAAGTGAATTCTCTTTCTTTTCCGCTGCTGCGTTGATATCCCCTTATTGATGCATGCTCCGCTTCAGCTTTGTTCATGGCTCGCATGCTTTCTTCTGGCAGATATGGAATGCCAGTGGAAAGCAGCGCACTCATTCGAGATTCTCTCAAACCCAGCATAGCGTCAAAACGTTATTCGATCTGTACGTCGACCAACATTGGGAAATACGATTTTGCAGCTTCACAATCAGCGGCAGTGCAAAACGCTCTATGTATGTTGCCGAACAGATAGAGATGGACGTGTTGCTTACGATGCGGCCATCTCCCGTGTTTAACTCGAATAAATGGAGATAAGAATCCCCTGCGATGCGAGCGGGCCTGCCTGTTGCCGTCGTCGCCGGAGTTTTCAGATATCCAACGTTAGCAAGGAGACATGGCATATGGCTTCAAATAGAGAAAGAGACAGCAGCGGCCGCAGTTCTGGAGATAAGCGCGGTTTTGCTTCCATGGACGAGAGCAAGCAGCGCGAGATTGCCAGCAAGGGCGGCAAAGCTGCTCATTTGAAAGGCACTGCGCATGAGTTCAGTTCCGAGGAGGCGCGTGAAGCTGGAAGAAAAGGTGGCAAGGCCGCCCATCAGAAGGGCACCGCGCATGAATTCGATTCCGAGGAGGCACGGGAAGCCGGAAGAAAAGGCGGCAAGGCCGCGCACGAGAAAGGCACTGCTCACGAGTTTGATTCGAAGGAGGCACGTGAGGCCGGCAAGAAAGGCGGGGAATCGCGCGGTCACGGCGGACACCGTGATGACGAGAACTCTTCGTCCCATTCGCGCAGCAGCGGTCATGGATCCAGTTCCGGCGGCGGCATGCATGCGCAGCATGCCAAAGCCGGCAGCCTGAGCCATAAAAATACATAGTGTCCGAAAAAAAAGGGGGATGATGCCCCCCTTTTTCATGGCCTGTTGGACTGTATAAGGGTAAGGGCGGGCTCCCCGAGGGAGCGCGATCTATCCCGGTTTCAGTTTGGGTAGCAGTGCCTGGGCATCAAAAGGCGCCCTTACCTTGATGTCGTTATCGAAGTAACAGTAGACATCACGCGGCTGTTTTTCCACCTGTAACCCGGTGGCGATGAGATGGGCATCTTCCGGCTGCGAGCCGCTGCGCCAGGCATCGATGCGGCCTGCCCAGCGAGTGAGCGCCTCGTCCGTGTAGCCGCTTGCGTAGATTTCCTGATCCCCATGGAGACGGAGATAGAGAAAATCCGTCGTCACGTCTTCGCGATAGGGCCATTTTCGCGCCGTATCCGCAATCACCAGAGCAATGCCGTGTTCACGCAGCAGCTGGATAAATGACTCATCGATAAAGCTCTCGTGCCGTATCTCGACCGCGTGACGCAGAGGACGTGCCGCGTCGATCGCCAGTCGCACTCGTCCTTTCATGCGTGCCTCGCGCCGTCTGGCGAGGCGTAGTGCCTGTTCCGTATCGCGTGGCAACAGTTCAAAGAATTGCCTCATCCTCTCCGGTTCGTAGCGAAAGCTGGGGGGGAACTGCCACAGGAACGGACCGAGCTTTTCCCTCAGGTTGAATAATCCAGATGCGAAGAAATTGGCAAGCGGAATCTCGACCTCGCGCAGACGCCGTATATGAGTAATGTACCTGGACCCTTTGATGCTGAAGATGAACCGCTCGGGCGTCGTCTCGTACCAGCGCTGAAAGTTTTCCGGTTTTTTCAGCGAATAAAACGTGCCGTTTATCTCTATCGTGGGCAGGATGCGCGAGGCGTATTCGAGCTCGCGGTGCTGCGCAAGACCCGGGGGATAGAATACGCCGCGCCACGGCGGATAGCGCCAGCCTGAAATCCCGATGAATGCTCTGCCTGTCACCGCTTCAGCTTCGCTGCGCAGGCAGCTCTTTCCCATCGGGGGAATAGGCGGGCGGCACATAAACGTTCAGCGTCCGAAGCAAGGTATCGCCGGTATCGCGAATTTCATGCTCGTCTCCATGCTCGATGAGCATGAGTATGCCTTCACTAACCCGGTGGTGTTTCCCGTTTATCGTAGCGGTTCCGCTTCCAGATACGATATAGAGCCACTGGTCGGCGCCCCGATGCCGGTTTTCCGGGCCGCCTTCGGCGGTTCCTGGCGCTCGCGTCATTGTCGCCGCCTGAGCATCCCGATTTCCCATGACCACGTGGAAGCCGGTGCTGAACTGGAGATTCTTCGACTTCATCTGTTTTTCTCCCGTCGATTGAAGGGACGTTCGTCAACCCCGAAAGCCTCTGGCCAGCTTGAGGTCGCTGACAAAGTGTTCGTATTCACGATCCTTGCTCTCTTCCGGCACGCGTAACAGAAACGAGGGATGAACGGTGATCAGGAGCGAGACGCCCGACGAATAATCATGCAACTTGCCCCGATTGGCCGTGATCGGGACTGCCCGGCCCAGGAGCGCGCGTGCTGCCGTCGCTCCCAGCGCGACCAGCAGGCGTGGCGCGACCAGCTCAATTTCCCTTTTGAGCCAGTCGTAGCATGCGGTAATTTCCGCATCGACGGGTTTTTTGTGCAGGCGGCGTTTGCCACGCGATTCGAATTTGAAGTGCTTGACAGCATTGGTGATATAGACTTTTTCCCGGGAAATGCCCACAGCGGATAGCGCGTGTGACAGAAGCAGCCCCGCGGGACCGACGAAGGGCCGGCCCGACAGATCTTCCCGCTCGCCAGGCTGTTCCCCGATCAGCATGATGGGCGCAGGGGAGGGGCCTTCGCCAAAGACCGTCTGGGTTGCGTGTTCCCACAGATGGCAGGCATGGCATGCGCCGGCCGCCTCGCGCAAGGCCGCGATCGAGTTTCCGGCTCGTTGTGCGGGGTGGGAGGCATCCTCGGGGATAGTTTTCATGAGGCTGGGTTCTCGCGCGCTTCCAGGGGTGTACGACTTGCCCCGTCAGATTGATCCAATAACGCTGCTCAAAACAAAATGCCCGCGTCTTGATTTTTTATTCTAGATAAGTTTCGCGGGTTTTTCAGATGGATAAGCCGGAAGATCCGGATACCGGATACCGGGGAAGCGGGCTGGAAGTCTGCGGGATCGGTTCTCAGGGTGGACCGACGGATGGCGTGGCCTCATGCAAGATGCCGCCTGGCAAGATACCGCTGGGTAAGAACCAGCTTGTGAGAAACTGCGCAGACAGGAACCCGGCTATTCACCAGTGGTGGAATTTTTCTCCAGTTGCCTGCTTTTACGTTCTTCTCTGCCTGGCTTAGAGCTTTGGTCGGTTTCCAGTTCGAACCAGAAGACGCTGCCGACACCGACCGTGCTTTCGACACCGATCTCGCCTCCCATCAGTTCGACCAGTTGCTTGGTTACGACCAGACCGATGCCGGTGCCTTCGACCGAGCCGGCTTCCTGACCGAGGCGGTTGAACTGCTGGAAGAGCTGCTTCAATTTTTCGGGCGGCAGGCCTGTTCCGGTATCCTTGACGCTGACGCGGATCCGATTGGACGCCGGAAGGGAGCAGGTGACTTCGACCATGCCACCCTTTCGATTGTATTTGATGGCATTGGAAAGAAGATTGATCAGGACCTGCTTGACCCGAGTACGGTCCGCATTGATCAAAATACGTGTTTCCGGTGCAGGAAATACGAGTTTTATTCCAAGCTCCTGCGCTTGCGGTTCCACCATGGTGCGGGATTCAATCATGACTTCGCCCAGGCACATTGGCTCGGGTGACACCATCAGCCTGCCCGATTCGATGGCGGCAAGGTCGAGAATCTTGTTGATCAGCTCCAGCAGATACCATCCCGCCGCATTGATTTCCTTGAGCATGGTCTGCTGGGTGAACGTGGGAGGCGGGGAGCTCGATTCCATCAATTGCGCAAAACCGAGCATGACATTGAGAGGCGATCGCAGTTCATGGCTCATGCTGGAAAGAAATTCGGATTTCGCCAGATTCGCTTTTTCCGCTTCGGTCTTGGCTTTGATCAGCTCTTCCTCGATCAGTTTGCGTTTGGCAATATCGCGGCGCAGTTCCGCATTCACGTTCGCCAGTTCGTTGGTGCGTTTCGCCACCAGTTCCTCAAGCCGATACCGGTGCTGGCGTAATTCTTCCTCGGCTTCCTTGCTTTCGCTGATATCGATCAGGATGCCCTGGAGAAACAGGGAACGCCCGGACTCATCCTTTACCACGCTCGCTTCATCCCGAAACCACAGGACTTTCCCCTCCCGCGTAAACAGACGGTACTCACAGCGCAACGGGGCGCCGGTAGCCCGGCTTTTTGCGCGCTCCTCCAGCGTATGCTGCCGGTCATCCGGATGAGTCCGGGCCAGGAGGATGTCGGGGTTGTCCAGCCACTGCGCCGCCGGAAATCCGAGCATCTCTATGCGTGAACTCACATAAAGAAAGCGATTGGTGCCATCCAGGGCGGCGATGTAAACAACCGCGGGAATCGTCTCTACCAGCGACCGGTATTTGGCTTCCGCCTGCGAAAGTTTTTCTTCCGCAAGTTTCTTTTCCATCACCATCCGGCGTTCTGCCAGCACGCGCTGAATCACGGCTGGCAGCAGTTCCAGGTATTGATGATCCACATCCTTGATCAGATAATCCCCTGCGCCGCGTTTCATCGCCTCCACCGCGATGGCGGCGTTATCCGTGCCGGTCAGCATCATCACCGGAACAGACACTTCGCCCGACTCAGAGGTCAGCGCGGCCAGAAACTCCAGCCCATTCAGGTCCGGCAGGTGGTAATCGAGCAGGATACAGTCCGGATTCTGCTCGCGCGCGAGCTGCAGTCCTTCGTGGCCGGAATCCGCCTCGGTCAGCACGAATTCATAGTCCGGGTCACGCGCCAACATGCGCCGGCACGCCATGCGATCCACAGCGTCGTCTTCGACAAGCAGTACGCGAATCAGCGGCTTGGGCATGGAAGGCTGGCGTGGCGATAAGAAAGCTTCATCGGGATTCTGTTTAGGGCATCTCGCTTATGGTCCAGTACGCGTCGATGGAGCGCATGACTTCGACAAATTGCCGGTAGTCGACCGGTTTGGCCATGTAACCGGCTACGCCGAGATTGAAGCTGTTCACTTTATCCTGCTGCTCCTCGGAGGTGGTGAGAACGACAACCGGGATGCGCCTGAACTGCGAATCATTCTTGACGACTTGCAGAAATTCAATGCCATTCATGATGGGCATGTTCAGGTCAAGCAGAACGATGCACGGTTTATCATGCTGCGGGTCCTGAAGATAATTGATCGCTTCTTCTCCATTTTCCACATGCACCAGCGGATTGGCTACGTGAATCTCCTTGAGAGCGCGCACGACTGTCATGGTATCTACTTGATCGTCTTCTACGAGGAGAATGGGTTTATTGGTGACTTTCACGTTATGGTTCCTGTGCTTGAATGATCGGTTGCCCCGGGTTTTTGGATAAAGTAAAGAAAAATGTGCTGCCTTGGCCTGGCGTGGATTCAATCCAGATACGGCCGCCATATATTTCCACAATTTTTTTCACCAATGCAAGACCGACCCCGGTGCTTTCGATGCGATCCCGGGGTGCGAGCGTCTGAAACAGTTGAAAAATTTTATCAAAATGACGCGATTCGATGCCAGGGCCGTTATCGCTGACGCTGAATTTCCAGTGATCGTCCTCGTCGCTGGATGCGATGCGAATTTCGCATCGAGGCTTGTCAGCATACTTGATCGAGTTGGACAATAGATTCTGAAATATCTGCTGTATGCGTGTCGGCTCTATCACCAGGGTTGGCAATGGATTTTCCACAGTAATAATAACATTTGGCGGAGGGGCGATAAGACTGATCACGTCCTGTACCACCTCCCCCACATCCGCTGTAACTGGCGTTTCCTTTACCCGGCCGATGCGCGAATATTGCAGGATGCCGTCGATCAGATTTCCCATGCGGTGAACGCGGCTGACGAGAAGGCGCATGTGCTCTTTGCCCTCATCGTCGAACTTGTCGGTATAGTCCGCGGAAAGCCACTCCGCCAAGGCGCCAATGGCCCGCAACGGCGCCTTTAAATCGTGCGAAACCACATAGGCGAAACTTTTCAGCTCCTCATTGGCATTTTCCAGATTTTCCATCAGCCTGGCTTTCTGTTCTTCCGTTTGCTTACGCTCACTGATATCGCGCAGGATGACGACGAACATCCGCTTTTCCCCTCCACCATGCATCTCGGCTATCGAGATATCCAGTGGAAACATTTCACCGTTTCTCCGCAACCCCGTCACCTCAGTGGTGATCCCAAGGGAATCGGCTTTCTTCGCATTCAGATAGCGCTTGAAATAATCCATCCGCTGGCGCTCTTCACGCTCCAGGTGAGGGAACAGCAGGGCGATATTTTGCCCGATTATATCGCCCTCCAAGTAGCCGAAAATCCGCTCGGCTGCGGGGTTGAAGGTTTTGATCAACCCATTCTCATTCACGGATGCCACGCCGACGATCAGGTTGCTCAACAGGGCCTTGGTATGCGCCTCGCTCTCGCGTACCTGGGCAATGGTCTCGACCAGGCTGTCCCGCATTTCCTTCAAGGCATGCATGAGCTGGCCGATCTCGTCTTCGCTGCGAATGTCGATTTCCTGCCGCAGATTGCCTGCCGCAACGCTCCGGGCAATCCCTACCACTTCTTCCAAAGGCCGAAAGATGGCGCGAATGAACATGAGACTGAATAGCGCTGACAGCGCAAGAGCAACAACGATTGCAGCGATGAGAACATTGCGTATGTTCTCGTATCGTTGCTGCTCATAATCGTATATCCGTTTGGTTTCGTTGACCTGGAGCAAAACAAGCGCCTCAACGGTTGTGCCGACGGGTATGTAGAGCGGGCGTATCTTTTCCGCCAGGAGCCGGTTTGCCTCGCCGATTCTTCCAGCCCGCAGAGCGGCCATGGTGGGAATTAGGCCTTCCTCGACAAATTTTTCGCGATCTTCCGCAAATCTCTCGGCAAGCTTTCTTTCTTCAGACGTGAGATGAGTGGCCATGTATGTTTCCCAGGTGCGGGTGACCTCCCCGATATTTTTTTCCACCAATTTGGTTTTGGACTGGATGATTTCTGGCGTAGGCATCACGAGGGCGGATGTGACGGCAAGCCGGTTCTGCAGGAGAAGCGATTCCATGTATCCCACCTGGCTGAGCGGGATGGCTCGGTCCTGATAGACCGTCCTCAGGCCTTCGATGGCGTTGCTCATGCCCAACAGGCCGGTTACGCCGAGTCCCAGAAGAAATATGACCAGGAATGAAAGCGTAAAGATCAGGCGGGATTTGATGGTCAGCTTTTTAAGCATGCTGGGTTCATTAATTGCTTCCGAATGCAATCGGTCGTTCCGTCACCGAATTGTAAACATTCCCCGCATGAGCCGAAAGTAAAACTCTTCTTTTATCTGAACAATATCCGGAAGGATGGCATCATCCTCGCTCGCGAAGATTTTCCCCTGCAGCGCTTCGGGCCGCTCGACCACATGGACTATTGATAGACGGTTGCGGGTGTGCATTAATGCCTCTCAGGTCATGATTCGAGACCCGGCCACGATTCATGGAATTTGTTGCGGTATCTGCGGTGCCTGAAATCGACCACTCAATTAAAGGAGGAAAGCGATCATGAAACTCAGCACCTTGTTTGCGGGAACGCTGCTGGCGGCAGCGGCGGCAATGCCGGCTCTGGCGGAACAGGCCAAACAGACCATTTACACGGCAGTGCTCAGCGGTCCCAATGAAGAGCCATCGAACGGCTCGCCCGGTTCTGGAATGGCTACGGTCACCATTGATTTCGATGCGAACACGATGCGCGTTCAGGAGAATTTCACCGGGCTGCTGGCAGGTGTGACCGCATCGCACATTCATTGCTGCACGAGCGAGCCTGGAGCGGGGATTGCAGGGGTGGCGACCACGACTCCGACATTTACCGATTTTCCCTCTGGCGTAACCTCGGGCACCTATGATCACATCTTTGATATGACGGACGCATCCAGCTACAACTCAGCCTTCATCACGGCGAACGGCGGCACGGTCGGGAGCGCATTCACTGCGCTGGTGGAGGGGTTGGACAGTGGTCACGCCTACGCAAATATCCACAGCACCATGTTCCCGGGCGGGGAGATTCGGGGGTTCCTCGCCCCTATCCCCGAACCTGAAGCCTATGCAATGCTTCTGGCTGGCCTGGCCGTGGTCAGCATGGTCGCCCGTCGCCGGGCCTGAAGTTTTGTATCAGCAGGGCCACCAGCAAGAGCCAAGGAAATTCTGGACGCCCTGCTGATCATCATTCAGCACAGATAATGCAGGGTGCATGCCCTGCATCAGCGCATTCCGAAGCTCCGCCTTCGTGCAAGCCCCCATTTTGCTTGATCAGACAGAGGCGAGCAGGAGCAGCGTAGCTATAAATGCGCCGATGTAAGGCAGCGTGTTGCGTTGCTCCAGTATGGAGCGCAGCAGACCTGTCGCTAAAAGAACAGCCCCTGCAAATGCGAGGGTGCTTGCAAACAGTGTGACCATAGAGAAAAACCTTCAGCGAAGAAGTGAAGCCTCAAGAAGCCGCTGCAGAGAAGGCTGATATGTCCGCCCCGGGCGTTCGGTCGACTGTGATAGAATCATATCCCTTTCGAGTCAAATATTCCACCTGTGGAGGCCATCCCTCCCATTCACTTCGAGCGCGGAAAATCGACTCGAAGCGCCCCCTTGAACATTCATTCCTGAACACCGCCCGGATGGTGAAATTGGTAGACACAAGGGACTTAAAATCCCTCGGGCTTAACCGCCCGTGCCGGTTCGATTCCGGCTCCGGGCACCAATAAACACAATTACTTGCAGCAATACAGGTCTCTGTTAATTTTAGGTCTGTAAGCTGTCGCCTTGCAGCACTGCGCTGTTGCTTATCCAGCCTGCCACACTCTCAACCTAATTTGAGTCCATAAAAGAGACAGCATGAAAAGAGATTGGGATGTCATTCGGGATATATTGATTGAAGTTGAGGCGCTGGACAGTGCGAAGTTTGAAGATATCCGATACGGACCAGCAAGCGAGAGCGACGAGCCTGAAAAAGCGAAGCACGGCGTCTTACTTTGGAAATCAGGCTTCATAGAAGGTAAGGAGTCTAGCAATATGTCTGGTGAAGCGGTATCTGCAACAGGTTTGACATGGGCGGGGCATGACCTGCTGCAAACGATTCGAAGTAAAACCGTATGGGAGCGCATCAAGACTACAGCAAAAGATAAAGGTCTTGAGTTGACGTTTGATACTGTAAAAGAACTAAGTAAACTAGCAGTAGCGGCGGTTGCCAGTAGCTAGCATAGCAGGATCGCGGCCTATACAGCCAAACGCGCCGCAACCTATCCTGCTCTATTACTATCCTGCACTATTAGCCACCCAGGCTTGTTTTGCGATGACACAGATGCGGACATATCAGCCCCTGTTTTCAGAGGGCTTCAATCTCCACCCCGTTATGCCGCCTGTCCCTGCTGCTGCATCGCATTCCTGCCGGGTTTCCTTCCTTACGGACGAATACGCAGAATTGGCACACGATTTGAATACCTGCCGTAGATTACATTAAATCTCTTATGAGCACACACGAAGAACGCTGGGAACGCTTCCTCGATCCTGAGGTTGTAAGGCCGTCCCTCTTCGTGGCCACCATGTTCATCACGACCTTTGAAATCCTTAAGAACTCAATCGTTGATCGCCTCCGGGACTTCTACTCAATTGGCTGGTCGGAGGAGGGTTCGACTGTGTCTCCTGAATACGAAGCAACGGTTCTTGCACGCAACAAAAGCGCAGTCTACGCATCGCTTAGCTGGCTCCATGAGCACCAAGTCATAAATGACGAGGATCTAAGGACATACGAGCTGCTGAAGAAAACCAGAAACCTGCTCGCTCATCGACTCTTTGAGGTCGTCACGGGTCAAGCGGAATCCAACCACACAGACCAGTTCCGTGTTCTCGTGGAACTGGTCCGAAAGATTGAGGTATGGTGGATAGTCAACGTCGAAATTGCAATCAACGCCGATTACGCGGATACAGAAGTCGATGAAGAAGGCATTATTCCAGGATCTATCTTGTCTCTTCAAATGCTTTTGGAAGTGGTGGGCGGAAACACCGAGCTATTGAAAACTTGGCGAAAGGCGCACATAAAGCGGCATCCTCATGCGTATTAACATCATCAAAACCAGCGTAACTAGTTGGTTAAGTTGACGTCAACCGCTCACAATCGTTGTTGCTCTCCGCGCTTCGTGCTCCATCTAGATGGCTTATGTCACCAACGGATGTAAATTGACAGCATGGATGTTATTTCAATTGGAGACTTCTCAGTCAGCAACGTGAACGGCAAGACAGAGTGCTCATTTGGTATTCCATGAGGCTGAATGCGCCACTGGGCGGGTTTTTATTACTTCATACTTGGCATGGATTCGGGAATACCAGACGAGGCAAGTAATAGTCCAAGTGAGACCCCTGTTCCGACTAAAACAGACATTGCTGCAGCGATTAATATGTCAATAATACCTATCACGAAAACAAGCAGCACTTTGATTAGCCCATCGTGGGCTGGCAGAGCTGAGATAAGTCTCTCGTGGATATTTCGAGACGCAACGTTAACAATTTCTATGGATTGCAGAACACATAGAATAGTTAAAATAAACCATGAAATGACAAAGGCTGTAATGCCAATCGAATTTAGCGTCGGCTCGAACAATACTTCTGGTAAAGGTGTTCTGTTGATCAATGACGATATAGCAACGAGAATTACAGCGCATACCGTGTAGTTCTTTATGTTTTCGAAAAGAACTTTCATAGTGATGCTTTCTTCTGGAACGAGAAATCGCCGATATAAATTTCTCAGTGACTTCTGCGTATCTTCACCTTGAGACATTCGATACTCTTTGGTAGGAATAAGCGGCTGCAAGCTCTATGGGTCGTGCTAAGCACGCGCACCTTTCAGTGAATCGCGCTACCGCCGTAAGCTGAATGAGGCAAAGTGGGAGGGTTTAGATGGTGAATTTTAGGAGAGAGTTTCAGATCAAACACCACCACCTGAAAGGTTTCATCCTCCATCCCACGGCCGCTTCCCGGGTGCCCTTCCAGATTTCTTTTTGCGCGGCAGTCAGCGATTTTGGCGCCCCAGGGGCGTGGCAATGCCCGGGGAAACAATGGAGAGGCTTGCAGCAGACTTTTTCGCCATTTGTCAAAATAAATTGTTACGATTTATGAAAGGAAAGCTGAGGGTGCGGTCTGGAAGCCTAAAGCTGCAGGGATTTGATGACCCCCATTTAAAATTATGCTGACAATAGCGGCTAAAATTTGAAGTATTAAAGTCAGCAAAAAAATAAGAACAATGAACGTGAATGAAGATATTTCTCCATAACAGTCATATCCCAATTTCAGAATGAATAAAATGTACAAAATTAGGATAATTGATTTCATTTCTTTTCTAATGCGCGGGGTTCTCTGAGGTTGGCTGAGAATTTCGGATACCAACGGTATCCGAAATTCTCAGCCAACCTCAACGAGCTCTTTGACGCGCTCCGGGTAGAGATGTGAATACCGACTCGTGGACTGTGGCGACTTGTGTTCAGGGCCCGATCTACTTCACCCAGGGTAGCGCAGGACGAGAATGCAAATCTCCTTGTCGCGTATCTCACAGATGATCCGATAATCGCCTGTGCGATAGCGCCATAGCTCCCCCTGGCTGCTCTTCAGCGGTTCTCCGATGCCTCGAGGATTGTCCAGTAACGATACGCGCTTGCGTAAAAATGACGTGATGCGTTTCGAGACCGACCTGTCCATTTTCGCCAGTTCTCTGTTTGCAGCATCATCAATCCGGATCAGCCAGGCCAAGTGCAGTCTCCACTTCATCTAGCGTGTGGGTACGGCTACGCCCTGCCCGCAGATCGGCCAATCGCTGTTCTGCGATATAGATATCTTCAAGATCGTCAAGATGACTGATGACCGCTTCCTTGATAAAGAATGCTTTGGGGCGGCCTGTCTGAGCAGCCATTCTCTCCAGCCGTTGCAGTAACTCATCGGGAATGCAAATCGAAAGGGTTGCCATCGCGGCCTCCATGTGTAATACGTGTAATACGACAAGGTACGCCCGTGACTGACACGATGGCAAGAACTGTTCGGAAGATATTCATGCTATCTATTCTTTATTCGGGTGGCGGGATTTTATGTGGCGTATCCAGTCATCCAATGAGTGGATCAACTCCAACTCCAGATGCCGCCTTTAGGCGGCGCCAGCTTTTCTCCCCTTTGAGGGGGCTAACAAAAGTGATTTAACTTCGCATCATCCTGCCTTTCTTTTCTCTCCCGGAATCCGCCGGAATTCTCGTCTATATTTTGTCTATGGATGCTTCAGGGCTGACATCCGGATGGAATCATCCGCTGATCGCCCCTCAAGGCCCGCCGAACAGGCGTTAACGTCCATGAAGCCGGATTCACATGTTCTCCGAAAGTCGTTTCTGCGGCGCTGCCGGGAGGTGACTCAAAATGAAAAAGTACTTGGTCAACGGGATCGGGTTCATTGCCGCCGTCATTCTGTTCTGTGGTGGCGCATGGGCCGATACCGCCGCGGATGCGCAGATAGGGAAGAGCAAGGCACCTGTTTTTACCACAGCGGAAAAAGTGATTTTTACCCTCAAAACCGATTTTGCCGGCTTGTGGGATCATCGCGCGCCGCCGAATGCGGAAGTGCCGGAGGATATCAGCGATTTCGAAGCGGCGGGGCGTCTTTCGTGGACGGACAGCATGGGCGATCACGATATTCCGGTATCGGTCGAGTTGCGCGGAAATACCAGCCAGTCCGAATCGCAGTGCCCGTTTCCGAAGATGACTCTGGGCTTCAAGAAAGACCCGGCAACGGATGAACGGGTTTCCAAGGGAACGCTGTTCGACGGGCTGGCTTCCGTCGGAGTGGGCACGCATTGCGGCGGCAAGCCGGGCTTGTCACCACGATTTCGCCGCGTCTGGGGCGGAGCGTCTCCGCACCGGGAAGCGCTGGTATATAAAGCGCAGGAATTGCTTTCGATTCCGGGTTATGAAGCGGCGCCTACCTTCTTTTCCTATATCGACAGCAACACGGGCAGGGGGCCGGTCGAGCCGCAACCCAGCGGATTTGCCGTGAATCGGCCCATGCCTGCTTTTTTTCTGGAGAATATCAAAACTTTCGTCAAGTATGCCGACGGGCAGGAGATCCGGGCGGCGGACGCGCGCTTCCAGGATTCGGACAAGCTGTACATCTTCACCAGCATTGTCGATGCTCAAGCCGATGCGAGAGCTGCCGGTTCCAGCATTCGCGCCATATACCCCAGGGATGTCATTCGCATTCTGCTGTTTCAGGCTTTGATTGGAAATTATGATTGGCATCTGCGCATTTTTCAGGATGACATTCAGGACTCGTCCGGCCTCTGGAATATGAAAGTGGTCGAGACCGACGGAAGATGGATCGTCTTTCCCTATGACTACGATCTCTCAGGCTGGGTAAAGTCCGATGAGTCTTCTGTGGAACTGCCGAGTTTTGACCATGCTTTTTATCGGCCCGATGACATTTCAGCGGTTGTGGCTGAATTCAGGGAAAAACGCGCTCATCTGGAAAGACTGGCGGATGAACTGGCGGGGGAGGACGAAAGGGGGGCGGCAAGCATAAAAACGCAGATCGGAAATTTTTACGAGGCGTTGCGTCAATTCGATTGAATCGGCAACATCCTTCAGAATCAGCTGCAACTCGGGATGGAGCCCATACGGCAGCGCAGTGCCTGTGCCTGGATCATGGTGGTGGGCGCGCTATATCCAGGATGAATTCCTCGAACTGGTCCGCCGGCAACGGGCGACTGTACAGATAGCCCTGATAGCCGGTACAGCCGTGGTCCGCGAGGAAATTTCGCT
>CAYXQR010000016.1:0-9858 GCA_964466955.1 uncultured Nitrosospira sp. | reverse complement strand
TCATCACGGCCATGACAAAATATCGCAGGTCGGTGAAGGGGACGCGCGTGGCAAGGCTCATGACCGCATCCTACACGGAGACGCCGAAATTGAACTCGTCGAAGGTCAGGCGGAACTCGCTGGCGGCCGGCTCGGGCCCGTCGGTGGCGGCCATCTGCAGTGCGCCGGAGAACGCGTGGCCGGCCTTCAGCGCACGGCCCATCAGGTCGATCACTTCCGGCAGCTGCTGCTCTATTTTCTCCAGGCGCTTGCGTTTCGCGCTGAGCGTGAAAAACAGGGGCAGCGCGCCCCCCCCTGCGCCGCAAAGCAACGTGACTGTGGACGGTAGGCCCAGCAGCGCCGCACTCGCCATTCCCCCCAGGGTTGCCATGGCGGTATAGCCAAGGAACTGGGTCACCATGAGCGACATGCCGGATTGCTGGAGCAGCCGGTCGAGGCTGTGAATCCGTGGAATCTGCAGCAGGAAACGTTGCAGCGCCGGCGAACTGCTCAGCAGCCGCTGCTTCATCAGCCCCGTCTCGGCATCTCCCCATCCCGCGGAAACCGCCTGCAGGCGCTCCTGTATGCGTTTTGCCTCCGGTCCGCGGTGCGCGTGCCAGGCCAGGTAGCCTCCTTCCAGGAGCAATACCACGGCAAGGAAGCAGAGTACGAGAAACAGATAATAGAGCGTGTCCATTTTGCGCCGTCCCTCTATGCTATGTATACCGCCGGGAGGGATCGAACAACTCCTCCCGCAGCGGTATGCCGTGTACCCGAAGGCGTTCCGCGAACTTGGGGCGGATGCCGGTGGCGCGAAAATGCCCCTGTACTGCGCCATCCGCCGCGATGCCGGTCTGCTCGAACGTGTAGATTTCCTGCATGGTGATGATGTCTCCTTCCATGCCGGTGATCTCCTGGATGCTGGTCACCTTGCGCTTGCCGTCGGTGAGGCGCAGAACCTGGATCACCACCCAGATGGCCGAGCTGATCTGCTGGCGCACCGCCTTGATGGGCAGGTTCATCCCGCCCATGTTCACCATGTTTTCGACCCGGCCCAAGGCATCCCTTGGCGTATTCGCATGGATCGTGGCCATGGAGCCTTCGTGACCGGTGTTCATTGCCTGCAGCATATCCAGCGCTTCGGAACCGCGAACTTCGCCGATGATGACGCGGTCGGGACGCATGCGCAGGCTGTTTTTCACCAGCGCGCGCGGGGAGACCTCGCCCTTGCCCTCGACATTGGGGGGCCGCGTTTCCAGCCGCACCACGTGGGGCTGCTGCAACTGCAGCTCGGCCGCGTCCTCGATGGTGACGATGCGTTCGGAGGACGGAATGAAACCGGACATGATATTGAGCAATGTCGTCTTGCCGCTGCCGGTGCCGCCGGAAATGAGGATGCTGCACTTGCCCTTGACCAGCCCGCTGATGATTTCGCCCATTTCCGGAGTCAGGGACTTGTAGGCAATGAGATCGTTTATCTTGAGCGGCTTGACGGAAAAACGCCGGATCGAAAGCATCGAGCCATCGATCGCCAGAGGAGGGATGATCGCATTCACGCGCGACCCGTCGGGCAAGCGCGCATCGACCATGGGGCTGGACTCGTCCACGCGACGTCCGACCCGCGAGACGATCCTGTCTATGATCTTCCTCAGGTGCTTCTCGTTGGCAAAGTGGGTGCCGGTCAGTTCCAGGCGGCCGCGGCGCTCGACATACACCTGGCGATGGGTGTTCACCAGGATGTCGGAGATGCTCGTATCCGCCAGCAGCGGCTCGAGCGGTCCCAGACCCAGCACTTCGTTCTGGATATCGCGGACGATGCCCTGGCGCTCTGTCTCGTTGATCGGGACGGATTCCTCGACCAGCAACCGTTCCACCAGGCTTCTGATTTCCGTCAGCAGGCGTTCGGCCGGCAGGCTTTCCATCACCGCCAGATCCACGCGGTCGAGCAGCTTCTGATGAACGCGCGCCTTCAATTCCTCATAGGCCGGGATATCGTGCAGAACCGTGACGGGCGCCTGGGGTTGCTCGACCAGCCCGGTTTCCTTCACGCTCTGGAGGCGTTCTCGTATCGACATGATTGACAGTCCTTAAAATCAGCGTAGTACGCTTTGCGTTCCTCTAGAACGCAAACAGTTTTCTGAACAGGCTCCCCTGGCCGGCGCTCCGGCACAGCTCATGCGCAATTTCCTGCAAAGACTTCGCCACCGGGCTGCGCGGGGCAAGCCTGGACACGGGTATGCCCTGATTCACCGACCCGGTGACCACCGCATAATCATTCGGCACCGCCTTGAATATCTTCAGATTCAGGGTGCTTTCGATATCGTCGAACGTGATATCGGCATTTTTTTTGTAACGATTCACGATCAGCCGGATTTTCTCGGCGGGGTAGCTCAACGCGTCAAAAGCGGTCGACATGCGCCTGGCATCGCGGATGGAGGGCAGGGTCTGTTGCAATACCGGAAAGATCAGATCGGCCCGATCCAGCGCCTGGAGCGAAATCGCATCCAGTTCGCGTCCGATATCCAGAATCACGAAGTCATAATGTTTCATGGCGACCTGGAACAGCGGATTGATATGCTCCGGCCTGATCTCCGCGGCCTTTTCCGGATTTTCCGGCGCGGCCAGCACGCCGAAGTTCGGCAATATCTGGATCATGCTGGAGTTTAGGAAGGACCCGTCCAGCCGCTGGATCTGCCGCGTCACGTCGGCAATCGAAGTGGTCGGCGCGTCATCCTGCACGAACAGCGAAGCGTCGCCAAACTGCAGGTTGAAATCGAACAAGGCGACCCGCTTGTTTTCCTGCGCGGCCAGCGCATAAGCGATATTTGTCGCGAGAAACGTGGCCCCGCTGCCGCCTTTGCAGGGAATGAACGCCAGCACCTTGCACTGATGCATGGGGGTACGCGCCAGAGCGATTCTTTGCTGGAAGCGCTCGACGGCATCGATCACCACATGGCGGGTCAGTGGCGTCGGCAGCACTTCGCGGACACCGGCGCGCATGGCTTCGATGAGCAGTTCAATGGGTTGAGCCGGGCACAGCATCACCACCCCCACATCCGGAAAACGGGAGGTGACGCGATTGAGCACCTCCAGTTCCATCGAACTGAAGGTTTGCCCCTCCAGCATCAGCAAGTCAGGCTGTTCCTGTTCCGCCACCGCCGCGACCTGCTGCACTCCGCCGATCATGGTGATCAGCGGATAGGATTTGTCGGCTTCGGCCAGAAACCTCTGGATCGTGCCGGGATATTGCAAGTCTTGCGCGACTAGGGCGATCTTCACTTTTTGCCTTCCTTGGTTTTACTGGTTAGATTTTTCTCATCCTGCCGGATCAACTGCAGTCCGGATTGGTCTCGCCGCCCATATCCATGCCCATGCTTTCGCGCGGGAGGGTCGTGGCGAATGGGGGCATGCTGAGATTCAACGGCACAAACGGGATGAACGTTGCAACATTCAGTCCGACGATGCTGACCGTGACTGACCGGCATGAACTGGCGTCGCAGCCGGACGGCGTGTACGCAATATCGATATTGCCCGGTGTCAGGATACCTAGCATGGCGCCCATGCGGGACTTGATGACCGCCGCGTCCTTGCCGCACACCACTGCCAGCCTCGCCCCCAGCCGCGTGGCCTCGGTCGCGGTATTCCAGTAGAACAGCACCCGCCCCATTTCCATGACGCCGAACAGCAGAGTGAACAGCAGCGCAGCGACGAGCGCGAATTCGACCGCGGCAACGCCCCGTTGCCGGAACCGGTTCGCGTGCGGTGGCAATCGGAAAGGGTGTCGCGCATTCATCACAACTGCCTCATGGTGGCGTGAATTTCGCTGAACGGGATCGTATCCGCGGCGGCCCCCATCAGCCGGAGGGGATTGAAGACAAAGTTGAACACATATCCGGTGATCCTGACCTCGACCAGCGTAACCGGCGTGCCGGCGGCGGTAGTCGTGGTGCTGGAGGCAATCGTTACCATCCCCGTGGTCAGTCCCGGCGCCAGAGCCGGCCCGCTGCAACTGGTATTGCCATGCACGGCAAGACAGCGCGCTTCCTCCAGAACCATCGCATAGGAAGCCGGGTCCGCGGGATTATGGTGCGACAGCAGGCGCGTCGCGTCGCGCACCGTCTTGACCAGGGTGTTGTACTGGTACAGGGCGCGACCGTACTCGGCGATGCCGAACGCCAGCAGTATCAAAGGGATCAGCAGCAGGGCGAATTCCACGGCGGCAGCGCCACGCATCGCGCTTCGCTTCTTTCCGTGACCGGCGCGAGAACGCGCCGCTCCGCCCTGATTATTCATCGTCATCATCGCACCAGAACCGGCACAAGCGGTCCTCCGCTGGCGGGGCCGCCGGGCACGCCTGAAGTCGCGCACGGGCTGTCCGGATCGTCCGAACGGCCGAGGTATTCGAGATACATGCGGTCCGCACCCGTTCCGGTCCCTCCCATGTTGTTATTGATCGGATGCAGCATCAGCACGCACGCCCAGGACTGGACAGGCGCAACGGTCGAGCCGCCGGTGAAACCGCTGCAGTCGACCACGGCGGCAGTCGCCATTCTGCGATCGCCGCCGTCCGCCTGGAGAGCGGCTGCGCCGGCGATAGTCCCGTTCGTGCGCAAGCCGGTCGTGCTGTCGCCCTGGTAGGGGGCATAAGTGGCTCTTTTGCTCCTGAAATCGGCAAACGCATTGAATTTCGAGGGCCAGCTTCCGGCGGCATCGGTGTAGGCATGGCCGGTCTGGTCCGGTATCGATTCCCCCTGCTTGACGCTGCCCTGGTAGATGCCGAAGCGGCTGTTCCAGTTGGCCGCGAGAGAAGACATGACGCCAGCTTCGCCTACCTGCGTGCCTATGGCGGGCAGATTGCACACACCAGGCCCCGTCAGGTCTTCGCCAATTTCGGACGCGCCACCCCCTGGAGGACTGTAATCCACCCACATGAAATTTCCCGTCAGGTTGCCGCTGCCGCTGCCGGATCCCCCGGGGCCGATCACGCTTTGCAGCCATGTGCCGACCGGCGTCGCAGGCGTGATTGCGCCGCTGCAGATGCCTACCGGGATGGCGCAGGAGGTGACCTGCGACGGGGTGCGGGTGGCCACTGCCGCGGCCGCGACCGCCTGGTTGCCGATGGCGACTCCGGGCAGAAGATTCAGCACCTGAATGAACCAGTTGGCGATTCCGCTCCGCTCCACCGTGCAGCGCGCATATTGCATGAGCACGGCTTCCGTCGGACCGATCGCGGCCTTGGCCTGATAGACGCCATTGAGCGTCTGACTGAAGGTCACGCTGTCATCGACGGCCAGCGCAATCATTTCATCCTGGAAGAGGACATCGTGGCGCATGCCCGCGGTCATGCCGGCGGCTTCTGCCAGCACGAGCTGGTTGGTATTGGCGCCGGTCAGTTCGCGCACTGCCGCCAGCGCGCACGCATCCGCGCTGTTCTGCAACTCCGACTTGGCTACGTACAGCTTGCCCAGATCCAGCGCCAGGCCGGCAAAACCCACCAGAACGACCAGCGACAGCGCGACGATGATGGCGACCACGCCCTTTTCCCTGGGGGGGGCCGACAAACTCCGCCGGCCGGGCAATCTGACTGGGGGGCATCTCATGAATCGCATCTCCGGTTATGCATATGCAGGCGCTCGAACCGTTTATTACCGTCTGTTATCTTCCGGTACCTTCACTTACCTGCCGCCCATGCCGAAACCGCCGCCACCGCTTCCGGCCCTGCCGCTTCCCACGTTCACCACGCCGCCGGACAGGGCCGGCCGCGGATTCACGAACGATTCACGGTAGCTGTCCACGGCGGCGTCACCCGCCTGCCCGTCAATTCCCCTGACGGGGGCGTTGTCGCGCGAGGCATCGGGATTGGCGATCTGCTGGATCCGGGCCATGTTCACGGCAACGCCGGATTGCGCGTCCAGGCGGGGCGTGACCGGCACGCAGCCCGCAAGGGAGCCAGCCACGACCGCGGCTAAAATTACCGCGCTGGCTGGGCGCGACCAGTGTTGAACGGTGATGATCAGGTTCGTGTTCATGTCGACTGCATCCTTTTCGTCTCTCATTTCATTCTCACTTCATCTCGAAACCGGAATAGTCAGGCCCGGCCTGGGGTTGGCCCTGAGGTTGACCCTCCAGTTGCCGTTGGGGCGGATACTGGGGAGGGTATTCCGACGCGGGCATGCCCTTGGGCAGCACGCCCGTTGGCGAGCCTTCCATCTTGCCTTCGAATAGGAAATCCGGCCGGTCAGGCTGGATGAAGGCGTCCGTCGGCAGCGCGTAATCGGAGTTCAGGGGCTTGATCAGGCGCGGGGTCACCACCACCATGAGCTCGGTCTTGTTTTTCTGGAAATCGCTGCTGCGGAACAGGGCACCGAGCACCGGAATCTCTCCCAGCACCGGGAAACGCTTGACCGTTTCCTTGATGTTGTCCTGCAGCAGGCCGCCGATCGCGAGCGACTGGCCATCGCGCAACTGCACGGTGGTGGATACGCGCCGCGTCGTGAAAGTGGGCACGGCCAGCACGCCGCCGAGTCCGGTGGTGGCAACAGTGTCGAATTTGACCAGTTCCGTCACTTCGGGCGATACCACGAGGTTGATGCGGCCCTCCTCCAGCACTGTCGGCGTGAACCTCAGCCCTACGCCGAACTGCCTGGACTGGAGGGTGATCACACCGGCAAACTGGGGAATGGGAATCATCACCTCCCCGCCCACCAGGAAGCTTGCCTCCTGGCCGCTGATCGCCACGATGTTGGGCTCCGCGAGGATATGGATCAGTTCGTCTTTTTTCTCGGCATCGATCAGGAAAGCGTCGCCGATATCGGGCGTGCCCCTGGACTGGAACAGCATGCCCGGCGCGCCGCCGATGATGCCGGTCATGATCTGCGTCCAGGCGCTCCCGGCTTTTCTGGCCGCCCGCTGGAAGTCGAAACCGAGCTTTTCCGCAACCTTCCGGTCGATCTCCGCCACCTTCACTTCGAGCATCACCTGCTGGTTGCTGCCCACCTGCAGCAGATTGACGACCTGAATGCTTCCCAGCCCTTGGCCGGCACCCTGGGGTTCGCCCCCTCCGCCGCCCTGGCTGCCTCCCCCGCCAGTGGCATCCCCGCCCTGCCTGCCGCCGCGCTGGCCGGCTGCGGCGGCGCGCACATACGCATCCGCCAGCGCCACCACCCGGTCCGCCTTCAGCGTATCGGAGACCGTGCCGGAGAGCACCAGCGAATCCCCGGCCGCGGTCACCCTGATATCAGTCTCATTGGGCATGAGTTCCCGCAGCTTGGCTTGCAGCGCCGCCGCATCCAGGATGACGGTCACGTTGACGACGGCGGTCTGGCCGCCCCGCGTCCACATTATGACGTTGGTCGTCCCGATCGACTTGCCCAGCACGTAGATTTCGCTGGGGCTGATCAGCGTCACATCGGCCACGTCCGGAGTGCCTACCGACAGCCGCGTGACCGGCGCCGGCAGCCTCAGCAGGGCCGATTTTCCATAGGTCACGTCCATGTCGGAGGCCGCGGGCAGCGCATCCGCCGGCCTGGCCACCGCAACGACGGTCCGTCCCGCCGTCTGACCCGCAGCGGAAAGCTCACCGGCCATTCCGGGGAAAGCGCCCAGCAGCGCCGTGAACAACGCCGCTTGAAACGGGAGCGCGAGGCCGGCGGACGGGCGCGAGCCGGCAATGTGCAAAGTACGCATGGCTGCAGGAATGACAGAAAATCTGGTCATGGAGAGCTGCATTTTCATCGGGTTTCCTTTTCCACCAGTTTTGCTTCAGTTCTTTCAATGCCCCGGATGATTTCGACGCCCGCCCGGGCCGGCGCGGGCTTGGCGTGCCGGACGGGCCGCACCGGCGCTGGAAAAGGCTCGGAATTCAGCGTCAGCAGATCCCGGGCACGCACGCCGGCAGTGGTGCCGGGACTCTTGTCGATCTGGTTGCGCAGCACCAGCGACAGGGTGCCGATGCTGCGCGCAAGATCGAGCTTTTCCGCTTCCTGCGGCGTGACTTCAAGCGTCACCGCGGTGACCGCCTTCGGCTTGGTTTCATCCCGCCCCAGGTCCTGCCCCACCGCCAGCACGAGGATGCGCTCCAGCACGATCTTGGAAATAGGCTTGTCGTTTTCATCCTTGGCGTTGACCAGGATGTCCACATTGTTTCCCGGCAGCGCGAATCCGGCGAGGCCGACAATCTCGTTGACTTTCACCGTGATGGCGCGCTTGCCCTCGGCAATTACGCCGGACAACCCGCCTGCTGCTCCCTCCGGAGCCAGCTTGGCTTCCAGCAGGGGTTCGCCGCGCACCAGGTTGACCTTGACCACGCGCGCATCGAGCAGATTCAAGTCCTGGAAGGACCCTGGCGGCACGGTGCCGCGCGGCCAGTCCGTTGACTGCAGCATATCCGGGGTCAGGCGGGTGCCGACGTCGATATCGCGCGCGGCGACGATCACGGTGGCTGCATCCACGGCGGCACGGTCGATGATCCACTTGCCCGCGACCGCCACCGCGGCCAGCCCCAGCAGCAGGGAGATCACGATCATCCATATCGCCCTCACGTTCTTCATTCGGTCATTCCTCTTCGCTGATCATTGTTTCCGGATCACCGACCACCCGGCGTTTTCTTTTGATCCCGCCACTTGGCCACTTGATTGGTTCATTTCTGCATTCCGGCATGCATCCGCTCAGCCCCGGCGCTCAGCCCCAGCGGGTGAGCGCCAGATAGGCCATCGTGCCGGTAGCAATCGCTACGCCGTAGGGCAGCGTGCCGGCGGACCCGCCGGCATCTTCGCCGTTATTTCCGTTCATGGGCAGGCTTGCCATCGGCGCGCCGGCGAGCGCGCCCAGCAGCATGACATTCAGGTTGCGCCACAGCACCCCCAGCTTGCCCCGATACAGCGCGGCCCCCATCGCCAGCACCCCCCCTGCAAGCAGGACGCACAGCAATGCGCCGACAGTCGCCTGCGCGCCGAGAAAGGCCCCGGTCATGGCCATGAGCTTCACATCGCCCGCGCCCATGGCGCGCAGCAGGTAGAGCGGCAGCAACAGCGCCAGGCCGGCGCCCAGCCCCGCCAGGGAACCGAGGACGCCGAGTCCGCCTGCTTCCTGCGGCAGCACGGCATGCAGCAGCACGCCGATCAGCGCGCCCGGAAAAACCAGGATGTTTGGAATGCGGCGGCTGCGGATGTCGCTCCACGCGGCGGCGACCAGCAGAAGCAATAGGGGCAGCAAAAATCCAATGTTCCAGGGATACATTCAAATACTCTCTTTTCGTTTGACATGCCGGTCCGGTGACGTGCACCGGGCCGGGCATGAAACTCCAACTAAAACTGCCTTAGGGTCGAAACTGTATCGGCGGTTTGTTGAAGGAACTCCTCTTAGGGAAGCTTGTTGGAAACACTAGTAAATGTTGTTACCAATTTAGTGCCAACCAATTCTACGGCACCGATAATCACAACCGCGATCAGGGCGGCGATCAAGCCGTATTCAATGGCGGTCACGCCTTCTTCGTCATTCACGAATTGCTGCACACCTTGAGCGATTTTGTTCATAATGTTTTCCTCTTGTTTAGATCATTAATAAAATCCGCCGTAGATGGCGGAGGCTTTTTCTCTGTACTGCGGGTGCCATTTTGCGAGTCCGCAGTGGCCGAGTCCATCGTACTGAAGTACACCTTGTACCAAGGTACTAGGCTCGGCGCGGTTATGCCATCCGGCTGGAAAGGAGCCGAAGCGCGCGAGCCTCCAAGGCTCTTTCTTCCCCTTTTCTTCTTCCGGAACGCATTCACCGCCCTCCACCCGTCCACCCGGACCGTTTGCCTGTTTGTCATAAGGCGCGGATCATTTGCTATGGATGGGGATTATCCGCTCGGGAACTGGCGGACATTGGGTGAAACAA
>CAYXQR010000015.1:0-17112 GCA_964466955.1 uncultured Nitrosospira sp. | reverse complement strand
GAAGGCTCTGTTGTGTTTGAGCTATTCCTGTACAGGTAGCGATGCTGACCGGCGCAATCCCGGGCGCACCTATCGCAGGGTTTTCCCGGGAATGATAATGGCCTGTGAGCGGTCTTTCGGAGCAGTTCCGGTCATGGGGCTGGAAGATTTCCTGGTAGCTGGATCGGGCAATATGGGAGCGCGAACAGCTTATTTAGATACCGGCGCCATGATCATATACTTCACTACGCGTCTGCGCCTGGGAGATGACACTGCCAGGGGGAACGCTGCGTGTAAGCCATACATTGCCGCCTATGGTCGAACCGCGTCCGATCGTTATACGCCCGAGAATGGTAGCGCCGGCGTAAATGACTACATCATCCTCCACGATGGGGTGGCGCACATTACCCTTTATCAGCTTGCCATGCTCATCCACGGGGAAGCGCTTCGCCCCCAGGGTAACGGCCTGATACAGTCGAACGTGTTCGCCGATGATGGCCGTTTCTCCTATGACGACGCCTGTCCCATGGTCGATAAAAAAACTTCCGCCAATCCGCGCCCCCGGATGAATTTCGATACCCGTGGCAGAATGAGCGATTTCGGAAATCATGCGGGCAATCAATGGCGCGCCCAGGCAATGCAGTTCATGGGCAAGCCGATAATGAGTAATGGCAGTGATTCCCGGATAACAGACCAGTACTTCGTCAACGGTTCGCGCGGCCGGGTCGCCTTCGTATGCGGCCTGAAGGTCGCTTTCCAGCAAAGCGCGTATCCGAGGCAGCCGCCGGGCAAAGGCCTGGGTGATCGCCAAGGCCTGTTCCCGGTCGGAATTGCTGATATTTTCCTGTCCGGACATGAAACGCAGTTCACGCCTTACCTGTCCGAGGAGATCCCGAAGGGTTACATCCAAGGTGTGTCCCACGAAATAATCGACGCTCTCATTGCTGAGTTCGGGCAAGCCAAGGCGATTGGGGAATAATACGGCGCTCAACCCGTCAGCGATTCCAACCAGCGCCTTACGCGAAGGAAGTTTGGGCGGCCTGTCGCGTCTCTGCCGGTTTTCCAGAGATGTTAGCCGCAACGTACGCAACTCGGCAACCACATCATTGATATCCAGCCCTGTTCCTCCCGATGACGGATATGCTTTTTCTCCCGATTCTGTCATTAGCGTGCCCACTCCCGATTATCCGGCATATCCTCGAAAAGAATGGAGCTCAAGTAGCGTTCCCCTGAATCCGGCAAAATGACCACGATCGTTTTGCCAGTATTTTCCCCGCGCCGCGCATAACGCGCTGCCACCGCCACTGCGGCGCCGCATGATATTCCGGAAATGATGCCTTCCTCCCGAGTGAGTCGTCGTGCGTAGCACAGCGCTTCCTCGTCGCTGACGTGCTCGATGTCGTCTACGAGCGAGAGATCCAGATTTTCCGGAATGAACCCCGGGCCAATTCCCGGGATTCTGTGTGGACCGGGCTGGAGCGCTTTACCTGCACGCTGTTGCGTGAGAATCGAACTGGCGGATGGTTCCACCGCCACAGAAATGATTGGCTTTCCCCTCGTCTTCTTTATAAAGCGTGAAACGCCCGTGATGGTCCCTCCGGTTCCTACCCCGGCGATGAAAATGTCAACGGCGCCGTCCGTGTCGTTCCAGATCTCGGGACCGGTCGTCTGTTCATGAATGCCTGGATTGGCAGGGTTATTAAATTGCTGTAATAGCAGATAACGGTGAGGATCGGAAGCGGCAATTTCCTCCGCCTTCAATACCGCGCCTTTCATGCCGCGCGCACCTTCGGTCAGAATCAGTTTTGCGCCGTAGGCGGCAAGCAGTTTGCGACGCTCCAGACTCATGGTGTCCGGCATGGTCAGCGTCAGCTGTATGCCTCTTGCGGCTGCGACAGCCGCAAGAGCGATGCCGGTATTGCCGCTGGTGGGTTCCACCAGCTCTTTGCCAGCCAGGAGTCGCCCGTGGTTTTCGGCATCTTCGATCATTGCCGTGGCTATGCGGCATTTTACCGAATAGGCTGGATTGCGTCCCTCGATCTTGGCGAGCACCGTGGCCGGCGCACCGTCGATGATGCGATTGAGCCGTACCAGGGGAGTATGTCCGATGGATTGCGAATTGTCTTCAAACCAGCGCGGCATGCAAGCGTTCCTTAAATACGGGAGTTACCGGAGTTACGGAAGTCGGGGCGCCCGGCTGCGCATGAAGATATTCGAGCATCAAGACAAGCGGAAATTGGAGAAGAATATTATTCCATTCCGTCGAGACCATTCAAGACGGATTCATCAGGATCAGCATTATGAGAGCCACGCCTGCGCCTTCGTTGCTGGAGATGCTGTCCTGCCCCGATATTTATTCAGCCGGCGTGGTTCGACTATAATACCCCGATTTACCGCTGGCTATCCCCGTTCACCGGCTGATTGCCCGTTCGCCCATGCCTCGTTGATATGGAGCGGGCGACCGAATCAATCGATCCGGACAGATTCATAGGCTGTCAGCAACACAAAAAGTGAATTTTATCGATCTTCCGACGGTAAGGAATGCGAGGGGTATCGTCCGTCTGCCCGGTTCGAAGAGCATCTCCAATCGTATTTTGCTACTTGCCGCCTTGTCGGAAGGGGTTACAGATATCCGTGACCTGCTTGCTTCCGATGACACGGCACGGATGTGCGATGCCCTTGAGATACTGGGCGTGCCCGTTATCCGGCTGGATGAGCGCCATTACCGGGTTCGAGGCGTGGGAGGAAAGTTTCCCCTGCGTTTTCCGGTCGCTGAAGCGAGCCTGTTTCTGGGTAACGCCGGTACCGCGTTTCGTCCGCTGACTGCCGTGCTGGCGCTGGCTGACGGGAATTACCGGCTGTCAGGCGTGCCGCGCATGCATGAACGCCCCATAGGCGATCTCGTGGATGCGCTGCGCCAGTTGGGGGCGGATATCGCCTATCTTGGCAATGAGGGCTTTCCGCCATTGCAGACCAGATCGGCTTTTGTGCGTGCCACGGAAGTAACCGTAAGTGGGAGCGTTTCAAGTCAGTTTCTGACTGGGCTGCTGATGGCCCTGCCTCTGCTTTCGGCGAATCCGGGTGGACAGCGCGCCGTAACGGTTACGGGAGAACTGATCTCGCGACCCTATATCGATATGACCCTTGCCCTGATGGCGCGTTTCGGGGTAACGGTGGAGCGTGACGATCACTGGCACCGTTTTACGATAGGCGCGAATCAGCGTTATCTGAGTCCGGGTGAGGTCTTTGTGGAGGGGGATGCTTCGTCGGCGTCCTATTTTCTGGCTGCCGGCGCAATTGGCGGGGGGGTAGTGCGGGTGGAGGGTGTCGGCCGGGGCAGTCTCCAGGGCGATGCGCGTTTCGCGGAAATGCTGGAAGCAATGGGCGCAGATATTCGTTGGGGGGATAACTGGATCGAGGCCCGCGCTCCATCGTCCGGTCGTCTCCATGCCATCGACGCCGACTGCAATCATATTCCCGATGCCGCCATGACATTGGCGATGGTGGCGTTATTCGCGGAAGGAGTTACGACATTGCGGAACGTGGCAAGCTGGCGGGTCAAGGAAACCGATCGACTTGCCGCGATGGCCAACGAATTGAGAAAAGTGGGCGCGACAGTGGAAGAGGGTGCAGATTTCCTGACCATTGCTCCGCCGGCAAAGGGCCTTTTCCCACACGCTGCCATCGATACGTACGATGATCACCGCATGGCCATGTGTTTCTCCCTGGTATCGTTTGGTGCTCCGGTGCGTATCAATGACCCGGATTGTGTTAGAAAGACTTTCCCCGATTATTTTGAGCAATTTGCGGCAATCGCTCATGGCTGATCGGATTGGCTCCTCCGGCCTGGAAGAACACACGGAGAAATTCCATGAGTACGACTGATATTCCTGTGATCGCGATCGATGGGCCTTCTGCTTCGGGCAAGGGCACGGTGGCGCAACGCGCGGCGGCGAGGCTTGGGTTTCATTATCTTGACAGCGGAGCGCTCTACCGGCTGGTGGCGCTGGCGGCGATGCGGGCAGGAACCGATCCAGGCAATGAGGATGCATTAAGCCGCATCGCTCGCCATCTGGATGTTGTTTTTGAAAAGACGCAAATCCTGCTGGAAAATGAAGATGTGACAGACGCGATTCGAACGGAAGCTTGCGGCAATTCCGCTTCCCGAATAGCCGCCTATCCGCAGGTCAGAACAGCGCTGCTGGCGCGTCAACGAGCATTCTCTCAGCCCCCGGGGCTGGTGGCGGATGGCCGCGATATGGCATCAGTGGTTTTCCCTGGGGCAGCGCTCAAGATATTTCTTACCGCGAGCGCTGAAATACGGGCCCAACGTCGATATAAGCAGTTGATGGAAAAAGGGATCGATGCTAATATTGCCACCCTTTTGCAGGATATACGCGAGCGTGACACCCGCGACAGCAATCGCAGCGTGGCCCCCTTGCAACTGGGAGCCGGCATGCATTTACTGGATACCACCCCGCTCGACATTACCCAGGCGGTCGATCGCGTATTGGAACTGTATGCGGAAGTTCGTGCGAAGGATGATGCATGAAAGTTCGCCACGAAGGGCATGTATCTTTTCATCCGACTGCAGTCGGGGGCGATGACGAGCATGTTGGTCTTTCATGGGCGTAGCGCACAGTAACGCAGGACTAACAGGGTTGGGTTCGCTGCCGGGGGTTGCTGGATGTCCGGCAGGCCAGGTGAGCCGAATCGCTGCCACCCGCCCAACAGAGTAGTTGAAACTGAACTGTAGTACATGGGACGCTGTCTTGTGCTTTCTCGTTGCCGGATGGAAGTCTGACGGAAAGAAAGCAGGGTTTGAACAGACAGTTATGAGCAACCTTCAACCCCATCGGTAAATATTGATGGGATATCAATCAGGTATTTTCACAATGAGCACTGCTTCCTCCATTGCAGATTATTCTTCCGAAAGTTTCGCGGCATTATTTGAAGAAAGCCTTTCCCGCCAGGAAATGCGCGTTGGCGAGGTTATCACCGCCCAGGTTGTCCGTGTCGATTACAACATCGTGGTGGTCAATGCCGGCCTTAAATCGGAGAGTTTCATTCCTGTCGAGGAATTCAAGAACGACAGAGGTGAAATTGAAGTCAAGCCCGGCGATTACGTCAGCGTGGCCATCGAAGCGCTCGAGGATGGCTACGGGGAGACCCGTCTGTCGCGCGACAAGGCAAAACGGCTTACGGCCTGGCATGACCTGGAGGCCGCGATGGAAAGCGGCGCCATCGTTTCCGGCATCGTAAGCGGCAAGGTGAAAGGGGGATTGACCGCCATGATCAATGGCATCCGGGCATTTTTGCCCGGGTCGCTGGTGGACATCCGCCCGGTCAAGGATACGACCCCTTACGAAAACAAGGAGATGGAGTTCAAGGTTATCAGGCTCGATCGCAAGCGCAATAATGTGGTGGTCTCGCGCCGTGCGGTGCTCGAGGAGACCCAGGGCGCGGATCGTCAGACGCTGCTCGCCACCTTGACGGAAGGGGCAGTGGTCAAGGGTATCGTCAAGAATATTACGGATTATGGCGCCTTCGTGGACCTGGGGGGCATAGACGGGCTGTTGCATATCACTGATCTCGCATGGCGGCGCGTGAAGCATCCTTCGGAAGTCATCAGCGTGGGGGATGAAGTGACCGCCAAGGTGCTCAAGTTCGATCAGGAGAAAAATCGGGTCTCGCTGGGCATGAAACAGCTGAGCGAAGATCCCTGGGTCGGGCTTTCCCGTCGGTACCCGCCGCATACCCGTCTGTTCGGGAAGGTCAGTAATCTTACGGACTACGGTGCGTTTGTCGAGATCGAACAGGGTATTGAAGGGCTGGTGCACGTATCCGAAATGGATTGGACCAACAAGAATGTGTACCCCTCGAAAGTTGTGCAATTGGGCGATGAAGTGGAGGTGATGATCCTGGAAATCGATGAAGAGCGCAGACGCATTTCGCTTGGCATGAAGCAGTGCAAGGTGAATCCTTGGGAAGACTTCGCCGTGAATCATCAGAAAGGCGACAAGGTGCGGGGACAGATCAAGTCCATCACGGATTTTGGCGTTTTTATCGGATTGCAGGGTGGCATAGACGGGCTCGTGCATCTGTCCGATCTTTCCTGGAATCAACCCGGCGAAGAGGCGGTGCGCAACTACAAGAAAGGCGACGAGGTCGAGGCTGTCGTATTGTCGATCGATGTTGAGCGTGAGCGCATTTCGCTTGGTATAAAACAGCTGGAAGGAGATCCTTTCAATAGCTTTGTCTCGATAAACGACAAGAACAGTATCGTCAAGGGCGCTGTGAAGTCGATCGATGCGAAGGGGGCGGTAATTGCACTCGAAAATGATATCGAGGGTTACCTCCGGGCATCGGAAGTATCGCGCGACAGGGTCGAGGATATCCGCTCGCACCTTAAGGAGGGTGATACGGTAGAAGCGATGATCATCAATGTCGATCGCAAGAACCGGACCATCAACCTTTCCATCAAGGCCAAGGATATGGCTGAGGAATCGGATGCCATGCAGAAGGTCGCGGGCGAGAATGCGGCCAGTGCGGGAACCACCAGTCTCGGCGCGCTGCTCAAGGCAAAGATGGATGTTAAAAACACGGAGCAATAAGGGTCATTAATGACGAAGTCTGAACTGATCGCAAGGCTTGCGGCCCGCTATCCGCAGTTGGGCATAAAAGATGCCGAGCTTGCAGTCAAGGTGATACTTGATGCCATGGCCCAGAGCCTGTCTGAGGGACAGCGTATCGAGATTCGCGGGTTTGGGAGCTTTGATCTGAACTACCGGCCGCCTCGAGTAGGGCGCAATCCCAAATCAGGCGAGAAGGTTCAGGTGCCTGAGAAGTACGTGCCTCATTTCAAGGCGGGAAAGGAAATGCGGGAACGGGTCGATCAGAAAAACTGAAAATTTCGTCTTCGGCAAAAAGGTATAATGGCGGCAGGTCCCTGACTTTGCCGCTTTTTTTTGCCTGTAAGGACGGGTTCGGCGCAGGAATGCTCACCTTGTTATCGAAGCTGCCTCAGCACGAACAATTATAGATCGCGCAGGGCTCCAGGTGTGATTGTCCCCGGAGTACCGCTGCTATCCCGATGCGTGACCTGCTTGATGGAATGGATCATGCGATATCTGACGTGGTTTTTGCGCGCACTGCTATTCGTGCTGTTGCTCGGCTTTACTGTGAGAAACGTGGGGCCCGTCACGCTGCGATATTATTTTGGCTATGAGTGGCATGCGCCACTGATAATGATCCTGTTGCTGTTTTTTGCGCTGGGCGTTGTGGTCGGAGTGGGTTCGTGCGTGGGGAAAATATTCAGGCAGAACCGGAAAATCGCCGCATACAGGAAAAAATATCCGCTACCCGATGAACCGGTCTGAACCAATTTCTCACCATTAAATCTGCTTCATCAAGTTGTTCCATCGAATATCCCGGGGGAACCTTTCTCATGGCTGAGCCGAGAATCATCATTGCGCTGGATTTTCCCGAGGCGCCAAGGGCATTGGATCTCGCAGCCAAGCTTGATCCTGTATCGTGCAAGCTCAAGGTGGGCAAGGAGCTCTTTACCGCTGCAGGCCCGCAGCTGGTGGAGCAAGTGATGAGGAGAGGTTTTGATGTATTTCTCGATCTGAAATTCCACGATATTCCGGCTACGGTTGCGAACGCCTGCAAGAGTGCCGCTCGTCTCGGCGTCTGGATGATGAATATCCATGCGCTTGGCGGCAGAAGGATGTTGATGGCGGCTCGGGAAGCCATTCCGGCAGGCACATCCAAGGTCATCGCCGTCACTTTGCTGACAAGCATGGAAAGCGGTGATCTGAAGGAAATCGGCTTGACAGGCGAGCCTCAGGATGTGGTGCGCCGACTGGCGTTACTGGCGTACGACTGCGGACTGGATGGAGTGGTTTGCTCGCCACTCGAAGTGCCGGAACTCAAAAAAATGATCGGGCAGGGCTTCTGTCTGGTAACGCCGGGCATACGTCCCGCCGACGCTGCCGCCGACGATCAGAGGAGAATATCCACTCCGCGTCAAGCTGTCGTCAATGGTGCGGATTACCTGGTTATCGGGAGACCTGTCACCCAGGCAAGCGATCCGGGGGCAATGCTGCGAAGGTTGAATGAGGAAATCGGCAATTCAGGCAGCAGCCCGTTATAAGTCCAGATCGACATGATCGTCTGATTCCCGCCATTCGGTCCAGTAAACCCCATGGCGGGATCCCATGCAGTCCCTGGTTTGCCGCTCCGTATTCTTTCCTTCAAGCCTGGCGAGAGAGATTTCCGCCAGTCTTGCCATACCGGAGGCCTATGGTTCCATGAAGTCCATGCCCTACATTCTTTGTTTCCTATTCATGGCTCATAAATAGGATGAATGGGATTTGCCTTCGCGTTTTTTCTTCCGGCTGGTGCGGTCGCTCTCGCTGTAGCTTCCGAATTTATTCCTGTTCACTTTTGCATGCTTGAACATTTTTATTGTTGTCGTCTCCAGCCAGTTATCGAACTCTTCAGGATTGAAATCGGATACGCCCTGGTATGCTTTTTTCATATCACTGACTCTCCATGAAAATAAAAATGAACGTGAACGTGTAAGAATGCTTCCGGTTCGTGTTTGAAATTTCGGTGGGGGATGCTGCCGGAACTTCTTGCAGAAGGCTTTGTATGGCAGATATGACCCGGAAGTGATCTTGCGCAGTTTCCGGCGTGCCTTCTGTACGCTTTCCCACACAAGAAGCCACTGAGCCGATGAATCCACAGGTGTTGCGGGATAAACTGCCAAGCCTTGTTATCCTTGCTCTCGCCCATTGACCCGTGATTCGGGCAGGCGTAAAGTGGACTCGCCCCGGAGCCGCTTTCTTCCCATTCCGGGATTCGTCTTGGAGGATAATGCCATGCCCGACTATAGACTCCTTCCGGCTCAGCGTCTGATGGGTGCCGTAAAGGTCGCCCGCCCCGCCCTGCCCAAGTCAGTACAACTGACATCGCCCGCTCTTGACGTGATGACCGATCTGCGGCAAATATCTGCCGCTGTAATCGGGCCGGGCATGACCATGGAAACAGCAAACGCATACATGATGCAACGCGGCGTCCGCTCTCTGCTTGTGCTGGATTCGGACAAGCTCCTCGCTGGCATCATTACCGCGACCGATATTCTCGGTGAAAAACCACTAAGGTTCATTCAGGAGCGTTGCGTAAAGCATAACGAGATTTTAGTGTCCGATATCATGACGCCTCTGGATCGCCTGGAAGCCATTCCCGTCCGGGAAGTTCAGCACGCGAGGGTCGGGGACGTCATCGCAAGTCTGCGCGAAAGCGGGCGCCAGCATACTCTCGTGATTGAAGGCGATGTCAGCGGGAGACCTGAAGTATGCGGGATTTTTTCCCTGACCCAGATCGAAAAGCAGCTTGGCATGGCGATTCCTCCTACGGAAATCGCCAGGACCTTCACGGAAATAGAGGCGGCGCTGATCGCGGATTAGGCAGCGAATTTGTCCTGCCGGGTTTGACGATGCCGGGTTGGTTGAGTTGGCGGGCCGCCTGGACCGGTCGTCGATGTCAGCTGGAGCCAGGGCCTGGTGTCCCCTTCTGCGGCCGAGGCTCCATTTTTTGCACCAGACCGTTCTGCCCTTCGTCCCCAGGTCGGTCCGGGACGAGGGGCGCTGCCGCCATATTTGATCGGATAAGCCGCACCAGCTTCACAACGTCACCGTGTTCCCTGGGACGCTGTATGGGAATCGACGGCTGGAATTGCCTTCCGCTCGATACATACCCCTACTGCTTTCACTCCGCGTATCGCATTGAGCTTGGCCACACTCACCCTGATCCAGGGAGCATTGAACTCCACTAAGACAAGTCGCGCGACATGCTCTGCCAGCGCTTCAAGCAGAGAGAAATGCTGCTGTGCCAAGGTATCTTCGATGCGCTGTACAACACGCGCATAATCCAGCGCATCCTCGAAATTGTCGGTTTGGCAGGCCCGGCTGTCAGGCAGCGCAATTTCCAGATCGAACCGCAGCAATTGAGGCGCATGCCGCTCCCACGGGTAAATCCCGATCAGTGTCTTAATCCTGAGCTCACGCAGAAATATGATATCCATGGGGGAACCGCTGAAGACCCAGGCACAGCGCAGGCTGGCTCCTGTCGAAGCGGTTTTAACGTAGAATCAGGGGATGCATTCTATTCGATTTGCAAAAGCGGCGCTAATGGCATGACCGTGGGTGTTCTGATTCTGCTGGCTTACCTACTGGGATCGATTTCCTTCGGGGTGATCGCCAGCCGGATTTTTCGCCTGCCCGACCCCAGGACGTATGGATCGGGAAATCCGGGAGCGACGAACGTACTGCGCAGCGGAAAAAAAAAGGCGGCCGCGTTCACCCTGCTGGGAGATGCCGGCAAAGGCTGGTTGTCAGTGGCGGGAGCGCAATATCTTGCCACGGTATCGGACCTGGGGAATGAAGGGGTTGCCTTGGTCGCGCTGGCGGTATTTCTGGGTCATTTGTTTCCCGTATTCCTGGGATTCAAGGGAGGCAAGGGGGTTGCAACGGCATTGGGCGTGCTGACAGGGTTGAATCCGTGGATGGGATTGCTCGCAGCTTTAATCTGGCTGGCTGTAGCTGCCGTCTGGCGTTTTTCTTCACTGGCCGCGTTGGTGGCGGCTGCATCCGCGCCGATCTACACTGCATTCTTTTTCGGCTATGACGTGCGCACCTTTGCCGTTGTCGTCATGTCGCTGATGCTTGTGTGGCGTCACAAATCCAATATCGACGGCCTGATTGCAGGGACGGAACCACGTATCGGCAACCGTAGCACGACATGAACCGATGAGGCTCCGCTCATGCCTTGAGTGCCATTTCCTGCATTTCCAGTTCCCATCTCGCTTTTATCGAAAAGCCGTCCTCATCATTTCCCCGTGCCGGAGATTTCTCCGCTTCCAATCTCAGCGCGCCTGCATAAGCGATCATGGCGCCATTGTCCGTGCAGAATTCGAGCTGGGGATAGAAAACGCGCGCTCCGACGCTCTCCGCCTGCTGGCTGAGGCGGGTGCGAAGCTGACGATTTGCACCTACTCCACCGGCCACCACCAATTGGGTGAGACCTGTCTTTTCCAGCGCTGCAAGTGATTTCCCGATCAGCACGTCCACCACGGCTTCCTGAAAAGCAAAGGCGATCGCGCCCCGGATCTGTGGAGTCAGCTCATTTTTATTGATCAGCGTCAGGACAGCCGTTTTCAGTCCGCTGAAACTGAAATTCAGGTCGCCGCTGTGGAGCATGGGGCGGGGGAGCTGAAAAGAGTCCGGTCGGCTGAAATGGGAAAACTCATCAGCGAGTTTCGACAGGGCCGGACCTCCGGGATAGCCAAGTCCTAGCAGTTTCGCGGTCTTGTCGAATGCCTCCCCGGCCGCGTCGTCCAGTGTTTCCCCGAGCAGGCGATATTGCCCGAGGCCTTTCACTTCCATCAGCTGAGTATGTCCGCCGGACACCAGCAACGCCACGAATGGGAAAGTGGGGGAGGGGGTGGATAGCAGGGGGGACAGAAGATGACCCTCCAGGTGGTGAATGCCGATTACGGGAACTTCCAGCGCAAAACCAAGTGCAGCGGCGACGCTCGCCCCGACCAGCAGTGCACCAGCCAGCCCGGGTCCGCGGGTATAGGCGATGGCGTCCAGATCCTGTAACGTTTGCCCGGACTCTGTCAGCGTTTTCGTGATAAGAGGCAGCACCCTCCGGATGTGGTCGCGAGAGGCGAGTTCCGGTACCACGCCGCCATACTCCCCATGCATTTCCGTTTGGGAATGGAGCACATGGCGCAGCAGCCCGTAGCGGGTGTGAAACAGCGCAACGCCAGTCTCATCGCAGGAAGTTTCAATGCCAAGTACGAGCAAGGGCGCCGTCAGAGGGACAAGAAGGACAAGAAGGACAAGAAGGACAAGAAGAACAAGAAGAACAAGAAGAACAAGGAGTCTCTTTGCAACAGCGTTTAGGAGTTGTTATATAATAACAGATTGTCTTTAACTAGACAGGCAGCGCTGTTTTTGCCTTGTACGCATTTTCTTTTTTATCAACTATAATTTTTTTTGAAAGGAACAGAATCTTCATGACCACGATCAAAGTCAAGGAAAACGAACCGTTCGAAGTCGCAATGCGTCGCTTCAAGCGCACCATAGAAAAAAGTGGCCTGCTGACCGAGCTGCGCGCCAGGGAATTTTACGAAAAACCGACTGCCGAGCGCAAGCGCAAGCTGGCTGCGGCAGTTAAACGCACGTACAAACGTCTGCGCAGTCAGTTGCTTCCCCCGAAACTTTATTAGTTCACATCCAGTCGAATCATTGTTTTTGCAAAGCTCCTTTTCGCAAAACTCCTAGTCGCGCCGATCCGTTGTGAGTCTGAAACAAAAAATCACCGAAGACATGAAGACCGCCATGCGAGCGGGCGACGTCCGCCGCCGCGATGCTATCCGCCTGTTGCAGGCAGCCATCAAGCAGCGCGAGGTGGATGAGCGTGTAGAGCTCGACGATGCGTCCGTCATTGCCGTAATCGACAAGATGCTGAAGCAGCGCAAGGATGCGATTGCCCAGTACGAGTCTGCCGGGCGGCAGGATCTGGCGGACGTGGAGAAGTATGAAACGGAAGTTCTCCACCAGTATATGCCTCAGGCAATGAGTGATCGCGAAGTGGAGGATGCGGTGACCGAAGCCATTTCGGCACTTGGAGCCAAAGGCCAGCAGGATATGGGCCGGGTGATGGCTATGCTCAAGCCCAGGCTTTCAGGACGGGCCGACATGAGCAAAGTATCGGCGCTGGTCAAGATCAGACTTGCCAACTGATACCCTGCCTTCGAAACGAATTTCAGGCAGGGTGCGGATTTTACCTTTCGCCTTTCGCGAAAATCTGCAGGAACGACGGTATCAACGCCCATGCACCGCTGCGCCCTGCGATCGTGGGATATATCAGGCGCGTGGCCGATACAGATGATTTCACAATCATTCATTCAGGAACTGCTCAATCGCGTCGATATTGTGGACGTTATTGACCGCCACCTGCCGCTTCGGAAAGCAGGCACAAATTATGCCGCCTGCTGTCCCTTTCATAGCGAAAAAACGCCTTCCTTCACCGTAAGCCCGACCAAGCAGTTTTATCATTGCTTCGGTTGCGGCGCACATGGGAACGCCATTGGTTTCGTCATGGAATACAATGCGATGCATTTCGTCGAGGCGGTGAGTGATTTGGCGGGTCGTGTAGGCATGCAGGTCCCCAAGTCCGACCCCGCGGTCCATCCGGGCCCGCAAGGAGAAGAAGACCTCCGGGCGCGATCGTCAGCAGATTTGGTGGGAGTAATGGATATTGCCGCACGTTTTTACCGGAAGCAGCTCAGGCATTCGGATCGGGCCATTGCTTATCTGAAGCAGCGCGGGCTCACCGGCGAAACTGCTCTTCATTTTGGCATCGGTTACGCTCCGGCGGAATGGCGTAATCTTGCCGAAGTGTTTTCCGATTACGCGGAGCCGCTGCGAAAGGAACTGCTGGTGCAGGCAGGTCTGGTGATCGAGGGCGCTCAGGGCAACAGCTATGATCGTTTTCGCGACCGTATCATGTTTCCCATATTCAATCTCAAGGGAACAATAGTTGGTTTCGGCGGACGTGTGCTCGACCAGGGAGAGCCAAAATACCTGAACTCGCCCGAGACGCCGCTTTTTCAGAAAGGCCGCGAACTCTACAACCTGTTTGAAGCGCGCAAGGCGATTCGTGAGGCCGGAAAGGTTGTAGTGGTAGAGGGATATATGGATGTGGTCGCCCTTTCTCAGCACGGAATCGGCTATTCAGTGGCAGCCCTTGGCACTGCCGTTACGTCGTTCCACATCCAGAAGCTGTTGCGCCAGACGGATAATGTGGTTTTCTGCTTTGATGCAGACCCGGCCGGCCGGCAGGCAGCGCGCCGCACCCTTGAAAACAGCCTTGCACAGCTTGTGGATGGCAAGAATATCAGTTTTCTCTTCCTGCCGGAGGCTCAAGATCCGGACAGTTATGTTCGCGAGTTCGGTAAAGATGCTTTCGTGGGTTTGCTCAAACAGGCGTTACCACTGTCCATTTTTCTGTTTAAGGAACTGTCGGCATCCATTGACCTCAAAATCAGTGAGGGGCGCCTCAAACTGGTGCGGGATGCCAAACCTTTGCTGGCGCAGGTGGGTGCCCCGGGGTTGCGGCTCATGCTGCTGAAAAGACTGGGGGAGATCAGCGGCCTTCAACTGGAAGAGCTGGAAAATATACTGAAAATCAAGCGTACGCGCGCGTATGCCGGCCAGAAAGCAGGCATACGCCCCCAGCCCGCTTCTCCCTGCTTCTGGCTGATACAGATATTGCTGCACGATGCGGGATATATCCAGAAGCTGGACAGGGAACTGCTTGCGCAGGAACATGAGAACCCGGAAGAAATGGCCGCGCTGGGTGCGCTGGTTGAATTTATCGATACTCATCCCAATGCTGGAGCGGATGCAGCAATGTCCCTTGCGATCGCCTATTTTAAAGAGAGCCCTTATCGCGCTCTTCTGGAGCAAGCAGGAAGCAGGACGCTCGCATGGGATGGCGAAATCGACCTGGATGCGGAGTTTGCCGGTGCGATGGCCAGGCTGCGTGAGTCGAGACACAGGCAGCGGATGACGGTCCTGCAGAATAAGCCCCTGAATGCTCTTACCCCGGAGGAGCGGCAGGAGTTACAGGGAATGCGGTTTTCCGGGGACTTGCACATACATTGCAATTGAATCTTGATATAATGGAAAGCTTTTTTAGTTCTGACGCGCTATATTTGGAAAAGACATGGTGAAACCAAAAACGCAAGTCAAGGTGTCGGTAAAAGCAAGGAATGAAGCTTTGCCGGCCGAAATCATGAATCTGAATCGTCAAGAAAACAAAATCCGGATGGCAACCGCAAAGGAATCGGACGATATGAAGAAGCCGTCGAAGGCGCAGGCAAAAGACACTGGAAAAGGGTCGACAAAAACAGTACAGGAAACAAGCGAAGGTCATGCAGCGGCCGAGTTGCGCTCCGCGGCAAACGATTCCATGGGTGCCGAAGAAATTGCGAAGGCAGTTTTGACCGCGAAGGAGTCAGGTTCATTGGGCGCAAGAATCGTCAAAGCCAGGGTGGCAAAGGAAGGAAAACCAGGCGCGGCCAAGGATGCCGGGGATAAGGCTGGCTCCGGCCCCCAGGATATGGAAGCACGCCGCCTGCGGCTGAAAAACCTGATTGTTCAGGGCAAGGAACGCGGTTATCTGACTTACGCAGAAATCAACGATCATCTGCCTGATGACATGCTCGACGCCGAGCAGATAGAAAATATCATCAGCATGATCAACGACGTGGGGATTTCCGTTTATGATGAGGCCCCGGACGCGGAAACACTGCTGATGTCGGAAACCGCGCCCACGGTCGCCGATGAGGACGTGGTGGAGGAAGCGGAAGCCGCTCTGTCCACGGTTGACTCGGAATTCGGACGCACCACTGATCCGGTACGCATGTATATGCGCGAAATGGGGTCGGTGGAACTCCTTACGCGCGAGAGCGAAATCGAGATCGCAAAGCGTATCGAAGACGGGCTGAAGCACATGATCCATGCGATTTCCTCCTGCCCCACAACCATAGCCGGCATCCTTGATCTTGCCGAAAGGGTGGCCAAGGATGAGATGCGCATCGATGAAGTGGTGGATGGACTACTGGACCCGGATACCGAGGAAATCGTAAGCGAGGATATTTCCGATGAGTCCCTCGAACAGGAACTCGGTTCAGACGCCGGCGAAGATGAGGACATGGCGGCTGCGGCGGCGAACGCCAGTTTGCTCAAGCTGAAGGAAGGCGCACTGGAACGTTTTGGAGTCATCCGCAATGCCTATGCGGAAATGCAGAAGGTGCTGGAAAAGAAAGGTTCGGGAAATAAAGCCTACCGGGATATTCAGGAGCAGATTTCGGCCGAGCTGATGGCCATCCGCTTTTCCGCAAAAATGGTGGAAAGGCTGTGCGATACCCAGCGTGGACTGGTTGATGAAATGAGGGGATACGAACGCAAGATCATGGAGTTGTGCCTGGTCAAAGCCGGAATGCCGCGCAACCATTTCATCAAATCCTTTCCCGGCAACGAGAGCAACCTGGATTGGGTCATGGACGAGATTGCATCCGGCAAGCCCTATAGCGCGGCTCTGGAGCGCTACAGACCCGATGTGCTTGAGCAGCAGCAGAATCTGCTGACCTTGCAAAAGCGGGTGGGTATTCCATTGAGGGACCTCAAGGAAATCAACCGTCGGATGTCCACGGGCGAAGCCAAGGCGCGCCGTGCAAAACGTGAAATGACGGAAGCCAACCTGCGCCTGGTGATTTCCATCGCCAAAAAATATACCAACCGTGGCTTGCAGTTCCTCGATCTCATTCAGGAAGGCAATATCGGCCTGATGAAAGCAGTGGACAAGTTCGAATACCGGCGCGGATACAAGTTTTCAACTTATGCGACCTGGTGGATTCGGCAGGCCATCACGCGTTCGATTGCGGACCAGGCCCGCACGATCCGCATTCCGGTGCACATGATCGAGACGATCAACAAGATGAACCGCATTTCCCGCCAGATACTACAGGAAACGGGACAGGAGCCGGAGCCGGCCATACTGGCGCAGAAAATGGAAATGCCGGAGGAGAAAATCCGCAAGATCCTCAAGATTTCCAAGGAGCCGATCTCCATGGAGACGCCTATCGGTGATGACGAAGACTCTCATCTTGGCGATTTCATCGAGGATTCCGCCACCATGGCGCCAGCGGATGCTGCCGTTTACGCCAGCCTGCGCGACGTCACGAAGGACATCCTGGATTCCCTCACCCCTCGCGAAGCAAAGGTGCTGCGCATGCGTTTCGGCATCGAAATGAACACGGATCACACGCTGGAGGAAGTCGGCAAGCAGTTCGACGTCACCCGCGAGCGCATCCGTCAGATCGAGGCCAAGGCCTTGCGCAAACTGCGCCACCCTTCGCGTTCCGAGCGCCTGCGCAGTTTTCTGGATACCGAAGGCTGAGCAACCTGAATCGGGTCTGTAGCTCAGTCGGTTAGAGCAGGGGACTCATAATCCCTTGGTCGTTGGTTCGAGTCCAACCAGACCCACCAA
>CAYXQR010000014.1:0-3766 GCA_964466955.1 uncultured Nitrosospira sp. | reverse complement strand
GTGTTGTTGACATGATCATCTCCCCGGATCACATGGGTGATATTCATGTCGAGATCGTCGACCACCACGCCAAAGTTGTAAGTAGGCACACCATCGGCGCGCAACAAGACGAGATCATCCAGTTCGCTGTTCGCAACCGAGATCTCGCCCTTGACCAGATCGTCGAACATGACGACCCCATCCACCGGATTCCTCAGGCGCACTACCGGCTTCACCCCGGCGGGCGGCGTTTCTGTCGAATCGCGCCAGCGGCCGTCATATCGCGGCTTGAATCCTGCTGCCCGCTGCTGCTCGCGCATCGCATCCAGTTCTTCCCGGCTGCAATAGCAGTGATAAGCCTTGCCCGACCGCAGCAACTGTTCCGCCACTTCGTGATAGCGCCCCAGCCGCCGCATCTGGTAGAAAGGCCCTTCGTCATGATCCAGCCCGAGCCAGGCCATTCCATCCAGGATTGCCTGGGTGGATTCCACAGTGGAACGCTCCAGATCCGTATCCTCGATCCTGAGAACGAACTTGCCCCCGTGCCTACGGGCATACGCCCAGGAAAAAAGCGCGGTGCGGGCACCGCCAATATGAAGATAACCGGTAGGACTGGGAGCAAAACGCGTGCGGACCATGGGTTGAACGTCGGCAGGAATACCGAGCCGTGTGACTGTGAGAATCCGCTATTTTACGCCAATGCCAGGTTAGCCGTGGCTTGATGTCGTTATGAGGTGGCTTGCATGATTTCCATCCCGGCGAGCGCGTTGACCGGAATCCGTGATTCATGCTCTAATTGCGCCTCCCTCAGCCGTTATCCCATTTAGCGATAACGTCGACAAAGGGCGGTTAACTCAGCGGTAGAGTGCCACCTTCACACGGTGGAAGCCACTGGTTCGATCCCAGTACCGCCCACCAAAAGATAGTCCAGCAAAACCCAAACATATCCGATATATTCAATAAATATAACGATCTTTGCCCTTAATTCGTCCTAAGAGCTCCTTAGATATTCACTGCAAACTTTGGGCTTCCCCCAGTTCCACGGAAACATCGTTTAAGCACATTGCAGATTTTCAAACTGTATCGGACTGATGTAGCCGATGGTTGAATGCCTGCGTTTTGGGTTGTAGAACCTTTCGATGTAATCGAAGACGTCGGCTCGCAGTTCGTTGCGGGTGCGATATTGCCTCCGGCCAAGGCGCTCTGTCTTCAGGGTGGAGAAGAAGCTTTCCATCGCGGCGTTATCCCGGCAGTTACCGCGGCGGCTCATGCTGCAAGTGATCCCGTGTGCTTCCAGTAATCGCTGAAAGTCCTCGCTGGTGTATTGCGAGCCTTGAGCTGAAGGGTGCAATACTGCTTCCGGTCGGCCGCGACGCAATATTGCCATTAACAACGCATCCATCACAAGCTGTGCCGTCATGGTTGACTGCATCGACCAGCCCGCGACACGTCGCGAATACAGATCAAGTACCACCGCCACAAAAAAGCCAGCCTTGTGCCGTCCAGGCATAAGTGAAATCAGCTGTCCATTTCTGATTGGGTCCTGATGCCTGGAACTGACGCTCCAGCAGGTTGGGCGCTATCGAATGCACTGCGAACCATATGTTTCATCGCTGGCGACAAAGCTGGCACGAATGCGAACAAGCGGTTGCGCGTTGGCTTGTTCCCGCTTGCTTTGCGGCCGTTCAAACCAGTCATAAAAACCACTGGCAGATACCCCTAAAACCCGGCACGTTGTGCGCGTAGGCCATACGCAGCGGTGATGAGCAATAAAGCCGTACTTCACCTGGGGTCGACTGCGAAGTAGGCGAGCGCCTTTTTTAAGATATCACGCTCCGTTCTGACCTTGGCCAACTCACGACGCATGCGCTCGAATTGTCCCAAAGACACAGCCTCGTCCTTGCTGACAGCCCCCTTTGATGCATGGCCTCCCTGCTCCCGTACCCAGCGATGAAGCATGTTGGCATTGATTCCCAGATCCTTCGAAATCTCCGCTTTGCTGACCCCAGGCTGACTTGCAAGCCTTACTGTGAACCGCCCCGGGTTTTGTAGAGGCTCCAACATCTGAGAGAATGGAGCTATGAAGAAACAGAACAAGTTTTCCCCCGAGGTACGTGAGCGCGCTGTGCGCATGGTGCTGGAGCACCGCGGCGAGTATCCATCATTATGTACGTGTCGACCTGGCAGGGCTGGCTGTATGTGGCCTTCGTCATCGATGTGTTTGCACGCCGGATTGTAGGTTGGCGTGTCAGCAGTTCCATGCATACCGACTTCGTGCTCGATGCCCTGGAGCAGGCCCTGTATGCCCGACAGCCGGAGCTAACCGATGGTCTGGTGCACCATAGCGACAGAGGTTCTCAATACGTCTCTATTCGTTATACAGAGCGGCTCGCCCAGGCCGGTCTTGAGCCCTCCGTGGGCAGTCGTGGAGACAGCTATGACAATGCCCTGGCCGAAACCATCAACGGGTTGTACAAAACCGAAGTAATTCACCGTCGCGGCCCCTGGAAAACCAGGGCAGCGGTCGAACTGGCCACGCTGGAATGGGTTTCGTGGTTTAACCATCCCCGTCTGTTGGCACCCATAGGGTATATTCCGCCAGCGGAAGCCGAAGAAAATTATTATCAGAAACTGGCTCAAAAGGCCACAGTAGAAGTTCTAACTTAAACCAAAAAGACTCCACGAAAACCGGGGCGATTCACTGCCTCTCGTTTGAATTCATCTGTAAATTGTCGTCGCTCCATTTAACACCTCCAATAGTTAAACCATAACCTATCGGATGTGTCCGTCTTAGCGGGGAAAGCCCAATCAACTAGTAAAGGACCTTGGTTTCCAATCCTACGCCACAGTAATAAAGGCTGTCCCGACACTTCCTTGTCTAGCTCGGCTGCTCCTTGCTCGGTTGCTCCTTGTTTAGCTTGTTTTTCCCGAACCCTGCCTGAGGTGGTCACGCCCCTCAAACCTCTCTCGATTGTTTTTACTGCTGGACTAAAAGCTATTCCAAGATCTATCTTGAAATTTACTTATGGGATATGCAACATATTCATCTTTACTTTTTCCGATTAATAGCGTACAGTTTTAAATGTTTCATAAGCGCATATGAATTTTCAAATGAAAGAAGGAAAGGAAGTCAAGCAACGTCCCACCCTAGAACAGATCCAGAAGGAACTAAGTGGGACTTTTGTTGCTATTGGGGTGCTCCTAAATGAGTGCTTCTACCAAGGCAGTGGCAATAAGCTCATAGGCGACAAGTTGGAGTATCCGGCCAAGAATCCTCTCACCGTCGTGGATTTGAACAAGACCATGATCGGGCGATACCTGCCAATTTATTACGCTTATGCCTATGAAGGCCGCGCTATTCCTAACTACGAGAATGAATTGGACCCTAGCGGAGACAACAACTTGGAACGCTTGGCAGATTTTGAATGGATCTTCCGCAGTGATGCCTCGTACTTTGATCTCTGCCTGGACGTTGCCGGACTTGATGTCCAGACCGACGTGGGGCATCTGCGGGACATGATTGAGCGCGTTCGAGCGCGTCGTAGTCTCGACGAAGGCGATTCGCTGTCAATAGATGAGCTTGCTCTGCTCGCGGACATGTCCGAGCGCAGTGTCAAAAATGCACTTACCGCTGAAGGGCCGGGCCGGTTGAACGCCGATAAGAATGGAATCATTGAAAATGCTGAAGCACGGCGTTGGCTTGAAGGGCGCCGCGGTTTCGTGCGAACCCAGAAAAAGGTATTTCCGGAGAGTCTCGATAAATATCCGGATCAGTTGGATGTGCTGG
>CAYXQR010000013.1:0-5213 GCA_964466955.1 uncultured Nitrosospira sp. | reverse complement strand
AAACGCGCGCCGCGGTGGAAGCCAGCGGCGCGGAAATCATCACGGTCGCGATCCGCAGAACCAATCTTGGCCAGAACCCCGAGGAGCCCAACCTGCTGGATGTGCTGCCTCCATCGCGATATACCCTGCTGCCCAACACCGCCGGCTGCTACACGGTCGAAGATGCGGTGCGCACCCTGCGTCTGGCGCGCGAATTGCTGGACGGCCATACCCTGGTCAAGCTGGAAGTCCTGGGCGACCCCAGGACACTATATCCCAACATGGTGGAAACCCTGAAGGCGGCTGAAATCCTGATAAAGGATGGTTTTCAGGTGATGGTCTACACTTCGGATGATCCGATCGTTGCCAGACAGCTGGAAGAGATGGGCTGTGTGGCCGTGATGCCTCTGGCCTCCCTGATCGGCTCGGGCATGGGCATCCTGAATCCGTGGAACCTGCAGATCATTATCGAGAACGCTACCGTCCCGGTCATCGTGGACGCGGGGGTCGGCACGGCATCGGATGCGGCGATCGCGATGGAGCTGGGCTGTGACGGCGTGCTGATGAATACCGCCATCGCCGCCGCGCGAGATCCGGTACTGATGGCGTCCGCCATGAAAAAGGCGGTGGAAGCCGGCCGCGAGGCCCACTTGGCGGGCCGGATGCCGAAAAAGTTCTACAGCGCCACCCCCAGTTCGCCGGCCGAAGGCACGATCGCCAGCCGCATGGATAGAAAAGCAGGCAGCACCTCCGCCTGATCCCCTGCTTTTTCGGCGATTTCTTTTCGGCACGCTCGTCAGCATTCCCACATGGTAGCGCATCGTCCCATCCGCAGCTTCGTCCTTCGTCAGGGGCGCGTGTCCAATGCACAGCGGCGTGCCCTGGAAGAGCTGCTGCCCAAATACGGCATCCCTTTCCCGGTACCTTCTCCTGCGCCAACGGAAAACCGGTTCGACCTCGACCGCATCTTCGGTCGTAGCGCGCCAAAAATCCTGGAGATCGGTTCCGGCATGGGTGAGACCACTGTCGAAATCGCCAAAGCGCATCCGCAGAACGATTACCTCTCCGTCGAGGTGCACACGCCGGGTGTGGGCAGTCTGCTCAAGCAAATCGAAGGGCATGGGTTGACCAATCTCCGCATCATTCAGCATGACGTGGTCGAAGTGCTGCAACATGCGCTGCCGCCCGCATGCCTGGATGGGGTGCATATCTTCTTTCCCGATCCGTGGCCCAAGGCACGCCACCACAAGCGGCGGCTGATACAGCCGGAATTCGTCTCCTTGTTGTGTCAGCACCTGAAACACGGCGGTTACATCCATGTGGCGACCGATTGGGAGGATTACGCCGTTCAGATTCTGGATGTGCTACGCAATGAAGCGCAGCTAGCCAACACGGTCGCCGATTACGTGCCGCGTCCCGAGGGCCGGCCGCCAACCAAATTCGAACAGCGGGGCTTGCGGCTGGGGCATGGCGTCCGGGATCTGATATTCCGCAAGAAATGAGTGCCGAAAAAAGGAATGGAGTGAATGGGTCAGGTCCTGCCGCTATACCGCATCCGGCAGAAAGATTTGCAGCAGATCATTCAAAAACCGCCGGCCCATGCGGGTGGGGGCGATGTGCTGGTGGTCGCGCGTGATCAGCATGCGCTGCTCCGCTTCATCCAGCTGGCGTTGCACTGCGGTGAGGGACAGGCCGGTGCGTTCCACGAACGTCTCCGTCGCGAAGCCATCCGTGAGGCGCAACGCGTTCATCATGAATTCGAATGCACGATCCTCGCGCCCTAGCTCGTGCTGCTCCATGATGGGGGGGCCGGATTCCAGCGTGGTTCCGTCTATTCTGGCAAGGTATTCCCGCGGCTGCCTGTAACGCATCTGACGCACGATCCTGTCGGCAAAACTGATCTTGCTGTGTGCCCCGGCACCGATTCCCAGGTAGTCGCCGAACAGCCAGTAGTTCATATTGTGGCGTGATTCCCGCCCCGGCTTGGCGAAGGCAGCCGTTTCATAGTGCCTGTAGCCAGCCTGGCCCAGTGTTTGTTCGACCGCCTCCTGCATGTCCGCTGCTACATCATCATGGGGAAGCCGCGGGGGGCAGCGAAAGAACAGGGTATTCGGCTCCAGCGTCAGATGATAGGCGGAAACATGCGCCGCGCCGCTCGCCACGGCGTTCTCGATGTCCTTCCGAGCCTCTTCCAGTGTCTGATCAGGCAGGCCATACATCAGATCGAGGTTCAAGTTATCGAAGTGGGTCTGCGCGATCTCGATTGCGCGGAGGGCGTCCGTGTCGTCGTGGATCCGGCCCAGCGATTTTAGATGTCTGGCATTGAAACTCTGGATGCCGATCGACAGGCGATTGATCCCGGCACCGCGAAAATCCGCGAACTTCTGCGCCTCGAACGTCCCCGGATTGGCTTCCAGCGTGACTTCCGCAAAGTGCTCCAAGGGCAGCAGCGCCCTCGCGGCGGCAAGGATCGTATCGATGGATCCAGGGCTGAAGAGGCTGGGCGTACCGCCGCCAAAAAAAATACTGACCACCTTGCGGCCCCACACCTGCGGTATCGCGGCTTCCATGTCGCTTATAAGCGCCGCCACATATTCCGCTTCCGGCATGCCGCCGCTGCTGCCGCGAACTTCATGCGAGTTGAAGTCGCAGTAAGGGCATTTTTTCACGCACCATGGTATATGGATGTAGAGGCCCAGCGGAGGCAGCGACTTCAGCCGCGGGACACGAGAACCCAGGATGGAGGCGGGAGAGATGGCTGTCGTCATGATCCATACGAGAGACAGCGGAAAGACGCGGCTGTTCCAGCCAGAACGAAGCCTGCCCTTGCTATATTATCCGTCATTCGCCCTGCTGATTTGACTGGGGCATCTCCCCCCCGATTTCTTGCCGAACGCGCTCCACCAGCCGGGCCAGCGCCTTGCCACGGTGACTGATCCGGTTCTTCTGGTCCATCGGAAGCTCTGCCGCGGTCTTGCCCAGATCGGGCAGGTAGAAATATGGATCGTAGCCGAATCCGCCTTGGCCGCGAGGACTGAGCTGGATCTCCCCCCGCCATGTTCCGTCGGCAATGATCGGCTGCGGATCGTCCGGGCTGCGCACCAGCACAATTACGCAGTAATAGTGTGCCTTGCGATTCGTCTCGTTTTTCAGCACATCGACCAGCTTCTGATTGTTGCGGACGTCGGATCGGGGTTCGCCCGCATAGCGGGCTGAAAGAACGCCCGGATTTCCACCCAAGGCATTCACGCAAATGCCGGAATCATCCGCCAGTGCCGGCAAGCCCGTGTGCTGACTGGCATGGCGGGCCTTGGTCAGGGCATTTTCTATGAAAGTACAATGTGGTTCGTCCGCATCCGGCACGTTGAGCAGCGATTGAGGCAGCGCTTCGATGTTCAGCGGTGCCAGCAGATGGCTTATTTCACGCAGCTTACCAGGGTTGCCGCTGGCAACGACAAGTCTCTCCATCTCTGCTATCCTGCCAGCGCCGTTTTCTGGATATGGATCAGTTCCCCTATTCCTTTCTGCGCCAGGTCCAGCATGGCATCCAGTTCAGTACGACTGAACGGGGTGCCTTCCGCCGTGCCCTGCATTTCCACCATGCCCAGATCGCCGGTCATGACCACGTTCATATCAGTATCGCAGCGCGAGTCTTCCAGATAATCCAGGTCGAGCACAGGCATGCCTTCGTAGACGCCAACGGACACTGCTGCCACGTGTCCCTGTATCGGCGTGACTTCTATCATTTGCTGACGCAGCAGTTTTTCAGCCGCGTCATGGAGCGCGACAAACGCTCCGGTAATACTGGCTGTCCGGGTACCGCCGTCCGCCTGTATCACATCGCAGTCTATCTGGATAGTTCTTTCACCCAGCTTGGTCAAATCCGTAACTGAGCGCAGGGCACGTCCGATCAGGCGCTGAATTTCCATGGTGCGGCCGGATTGCTTGCCCTTGGCAGCCTCGCGTTGCATGCGCTCGCCGGTCGACCGGGGCAGCATTCCATACTCGGCGGTCAGCCAGCCTTGGCCCTTGCCGCGCAGAAATGGTGGAACCTTCTCGTCCACGCTCGCAGTGCATAATATCCGCGTATCACCGCACTCGATCAGGACAGCGCCTTCCGCGTATTTCGTGTAATGACGCGTGATTCGCACCGGACGTAGCTGATCAGGTTTACGCTTGCTGGGGCGCATGGATAGTAGACAGGTTCATGACTTGAGGAACTCCCAAGAAGATCGCGGCCAAAATAATCCGGCCGAAGTGGAATGCTCCGGGCGTGCCCGCAGCACCGTGTGCGATAATCGTGCAGGTCATTTTACCGTATAAGGACTTACAGTGGATGAGTTGGCGACGATCTGCAGCATGACGGGCTACGCGGCGATTGCCCGGGAGTTGCCTCACGGCTCGCTGAATCTGGAGTTGCGCTCCGTTAACAACCGTTATCTGGACATTCAGTTTCGCGTGCCCGACGAGTTTCGCCTGCTGGAAGCCGCAATGCGCGAACTCCTTACAGGGAGGCTGCATCGTGGGAAAATCGATTGTCGCGTTGGTTTTTCGCGCCTGCCTGGAGTGGTCGATCCACAGTCCATCAATACAGATTTACTGCAAAAGCTGCTGGAGTTGAACCGCACCGTGCACGCGATGCTTCCCGAAGCCCGAAGCCTGGAAGTCGCCGATATTCTGCGCTGGCCGGGGATACTGAATGCGGAGCCGGTGCCTGCCAATGATTTGCGCGAGCCGTGCATGGAATTGCTGGGAACCGCCCTGGACGAACTGACAGCGGCCCGCGTGCGGGAGGGCGAAAAACTCAGAATAGTCCTGCTGGAACGTCTCCGTAAAATGCGTCAACTGGCATCTGAAGTGGGACCGCGTATCCCTGCCTTGCTCGCAGGGTTTCAGGAAAAGCTCAAGGGCCGCCTGTCCGAGGCCATGATCAATTGCGATGACGAGCGCGTCCGGCAGGAGCTCACACTGTTTGCCAGCAAGATAGACGTGGATGAAGAACTGTCCCGCCTGAACGCGCATTTCGATGAAGTGGAACGGGTGCTCCGCAAGGGCGGAGCGATCGGTAAACGCCTGGACTTTCTCATGCAGGAGCTCAACCGTGAAGCCAATACCATCGGCGCTAAATCGGTGGACCCGGAAGTGTCCCGAGCTTCAGTGGAACTCAAGGTGCTGATCGAGCAGATGCGGGAGCAGGTGCAGAATATCGAATAATATAAATGGTGAGAATTTCC
>CAYXQR010000012.1:0-6798 GCA_964466955.1 uncultured Nitrosospira sp. | reverse complement strand
GGGGGAAGCGATTGATGCGCCTGGGCGGTTCCTGTTGGGTTCCTGTTCAAGCATAGCCGTTAAGCCGGGCCGGAACAAGCCCTCTCTTCCATCCGCCCATTGCGTCTTCCGCCTGGAAGGAAGAAGGACAGGAGGAACGATCCCTCCCGCGCAAATGGACTGGCCCCCGTTCCCGCCGCGAAAACCTGCGCCATTCAGGCATTGCCGCGAGGGATCTCTTCGGACCAGGTCCGGTCGCCGTTTTTCCAGCTGCGCGCGCGCCAGGCGAGCATCAGCAGCAGCACGCCGGTGACGATCGCGTAAATGCTGATCAGCCACACCAGGGCCAGCGCGCCCGTGCCGGGAAAGAGGAACACGGATATCCCGAATATCACGGAGATCATGCCGCTCAGGAACAGGAAGCCTTCTCCACGGATGACCTTGCGCAGCCTGATCGCCATGGCGATATCCAGCAGGCCGGTCGCGAGCGCCGTGGCGCCGATCACCAGCACCAGCACCAGAGCCGTCAGGCCGGGAACCAGGAAGGCAGCGATCCCGGCGCCCACGCCTATGATTCCCATCAGGAGGGGCAGCCACCAGTCCTCGACGGTTTTGCGGTTCTGTAGCGCGGCGGTGATGGAAGTCAGGCCGCTCACGGTGGCGTATGCAACAAACAGGACAACCAGCCACATGAGCGTGAGTCCCGGCCACAGCGCCGCCAGGATGCCGAATACCAGCGATGCGGCCCCGCGTATCGCAAGGCCTCGCCAGGAGTTCGCAAGAAGTTCATTCATGATGTCACCTCCGGTTTTTCGAATGTGACGAATCATCATGACCCATCTCCGCCGCGGATACCGTGCGTCAGCAAACATTACCGCGCTTTCACCGGCTTGTCCCTGTTTACTGTATTTAATCAGCATGAGCCTCGTTATGTGCGGTGGGGCACAGCCGCGTGCATGGCCGACCGGTTATAGTGACGCTGGGACGGTAGGCTTCCGATGACCTGCGATGCGGTTTTCGCTTGAGGGGTTTTTGTCTTGGGGGTTTTCGTTCCCGCCGGTTCCCGATACCATAGCGAGGGAAGCAATGACGAGCGACGATGAAAAACCGTCTTCCAGGCGCCCTACGGCCGGGAAGGAAACAGGCGTTCTGACCGAACAGGCGGATTTGACTAAACCCGCGAGCCCCACGTCCGCGGCGCAGGATCAGGAGGAGGATCAGGTGCTGCTGCCGCATGAGCGCGACCAGACGACCAGGCCGGCCGGCACGGGCGAGCCGACGCAGCATGAGCCGTCGCGCGAAAAGATCGGACAGGCGGGGAAGGATACGCGGCGGGGCCTCAAGGATACGGACCGGCGCGGCATTCCTTCCGATATAGAGGCGACGGATACGCCCCCGGCGGACGCGACGCTGGAGGAACTGGCGCGGGACAAGGATGGGGGCGACAAAAAACACGAGGGAAAAAAATAAAAGCGTGCCGGGCGCTGCCGGCGGGGGGCGCCGCCGGGGCGGAATTGCTCAGCCCGGCTGACCCGGCCGATCCCCGGTTCGCTATGCTCCGTCCGTGATGGACGGACAGAGATTCCATTTTTCATGAATGACGAGGGATATCCGATGAAAACCACCAAACTCATGAAACCTGTTCAAGCAGTTCATGCAGTTCAAGCTGTTCAAGGTATTTCCGGTAATTTCACCCTTGCCGCTCTGGCGGCCGCTGTCCTGATCGGCCTGGTGGGCATGGCCAGCCTTCCGGTTATCGCGCAGGACAGCGCGCTTTTTGCGCACGACAGCGCAGGCCCGGGGGAGGCCTCACTTCCGCCTGTGCAGACACAGGGCCAGGCTCAATTCCTCAGCGGGGGGATAGGCAAGGACGAGAGTGATGCGATCAAGCGCGCGGCCGGTTCGTGGCCGCTGGTGCTGGAATTCGCGCAGCTGTCGGCAGGCCATGCCGCGTACCTGAGCGATGCGAAAGTCACCATCAAGGATGCCACGGGGGCGACCGTGCTGGAAACCGTTGCCGACGGCCCGTATATGCTGGTCAAGCTCCCGCCGGGGAAATATGCGGTCGAGGCGGTCTACCAGTCAAAAACGCTGCGCCGGGAAGTGGGTCTGCGGAAAGGGGAATCCAGAACGATCTCGCTGCTGTGGCCTGCGCCCAAGGACCAGGATCCGGCGCCTGCGAATGGGCAGGGCACCCCAAACGATCAGGGCGCGGCGGACCGATAGGGATCAGTTCTTCGGGGGCTTCCGGCCGGTGAGCGGGCGGAAGCCCCGGCCCCTGCTTTTCGCAAGTTGCCCGTTGCGCGACCATCAGGGGCCGTTCAGCCCACTCGGGCCGTGCAGGGCCGCTTTCCGCTTTGAAGCTGCTCGAAGTCGTTTGGGGCCATTCGACCCGCTCCTCAAGCCGGTTCCATTGTGATGGCCGCATGATGCAGTGCTCCTGACTGCCTGATTACCGATCCTGCGTCGCTTTCGGTTTCCGCGGCCCCCATGGTCACCATGATCTTCAGGATCTTCGTAATCACTGCGAAAGTTCGAGCCAGTACCGCCCGCTAAAACACCTTCGGGCTGCTGCGCGCTAGCCTGTTTTTCCACCCATGATTTCGATTCCTGCCATGCCATTGATCCGATTCTCCGTTTCGCTGGCAGCAAGCCTGCTGCTGACTGTCTTCCTTTCCATATTTTCCACCGCCTTTCCAAATGAGGCACTGGCTGCCGGGCAGACCGGGCAGCCGTCGCTCACGGCGACGCAGGCCCGGCATACACTGGACATTCTTCGCGACGAGAAGAAGCGGGCGGAACTTGAACAGACGCTCGAAACCATTGCGCAGGCGGCAGGTCCGGCTGGTGCGTCTTCCACAACCGGGGGAGAGCCGGCCCCGGCAGCGGCTGAGCCGGCAGCGGCTGCAGCGGAGAAAGGGCCGATCGAGTTCACGCAAAACAGCCTGGTCGCGCAGCTCTTCGATCTGGTCAGGGACCGCTTCGCCACGGTCGGGGATCAGCTCCGGTCTGCCGTGGCGACGCTTCTGGAGATCCAGACCGTGGGAGGCTGGTGGGAATACAACCTGGGCGTGCCGGAGCGGCGCACCATCGTTCTCATTGCGCTGGGGGAAGTCGTGATCATACTCGCCGGCGCGCTGCTCGCGGACATGCTCACCCGGCGCCTGCTCGCGCGCCCCCGCAGGCTGGTCGAAAGCCACGCGGCCGCCAGCCGCCTGTCGGTGAGCAGAGGGGAGGGAGGGGAAGGCGCAGGCACAAAAGCAGGGGATGCCGGGGTGTCCCGGGAGGCGGCGGCAGAAGTATCGGGCACGGATTCAGCCCAGGCGCCTCCCGACTCGTCCTCCGCGTCATCTCCCCTATTTTCCCCCGGTGAGCCCCCGCCCCGCGAGCGGCTGACGGAACCTGCTCCGGAGCTTCCTCCCGGCGTGGCCGCGGACGGAACGCGCGCCCGGACGGCGGCGGACCGGCACTGGAGCCTGCTGCGGCGCTTTCCTTACGCGCTGGCGCACTGGGTGCTCGAACTGATTCCCCTGGGAGTGTTCTTCGGCACCGCCATCCTGCTGCTGCAGGCATTCGGCGGAAACGAGACGATTTTCTACGGCGCCATGCTGCCGATCATCTCCGCCTACACCACCAGCCGCGTGGCGCTGAGCGTGGTGCACCTCATGGTCTCTCCGCGCGGGCAGGGCCTGCGCCTGATCCACATCCGGGATGCGACCGCGAATTTCCTCAACCGCTGGCTGCGCTGGATCATCATCGTGGCGGTTTTCGGCAGCGCGTTTGCCGATGTCGCGGTGCAGGTCGGGGCCACCCGGGCGACGCACGATGCCCTTCTTAAACTGGTGGGGCTCGCGGTTCACGTCATGCTGCTGACCATGGTCATGCGCAGCCGCAAGCAGGCCGCCGCGGCCATTCGCGGCACGGCCCCGGACAGGGACGGTTTCTCGGGCCTGCGCGAAGTGCTGGCGGACGCCTGGCCATTCGTCGCCACGTTTTTCATCGTGGCGGCATGGCTGCTCTGGACTGCGGGCGCGGAGAACGGCTTTCAGGATGTGCTGCGCTACTTCGCTTTTTCAGGCGCCGTGATCGTGGGGGCGTCCCTGACATCGATTTTCGTTCTCGGGGCGATCGACCGCGCTTTCCTTGCCGACCGGGAAAGCCTGCGTGGAATCGAAGGGACCCCGTCGCTTCCCGCGCAGCCCGTGGTCAAAAGCACGTATCACCTGCTGCTTCATCGCGCCGTTTCCATGCTGATCGGCGCGGCGGCGCTGATCATGCTGCTGCGCGTGTGGGGCGTGGACACTTTCTCCTGGTTCGAGGAAGGTTCGGTGGGCAGGCGGCTGGCCTCCGCCGCGGTGACTATCGCGGTGGCGGTCGCGCTGGCGCTGCTGGCGTGGGAAGCCTTCAACACCATGCTGAGCCGCCGCATCGAAAGATGGGAGGAAGGCGGCGATCATACGCGCGCGGCGCGCCTGCGCACGCTCACGCCCATGATCCGCACGACGCTGGCGATCGTCATCGGAGCGGTGGTGCTGTTTTCCGCGCTCGACCAGCTGGGCGTCAGCATCGCCCCCCTGCTGGCCGGCGCCAGCATCATCGGCGTGGCGCTGGGCTTCGGCTCGCAGAAACTGGTGCAGGATTTCATCACCGGGCTCTTCCTGCTGATGGAAAACGCCATCCAGGTAGGCGATTTCATCAAGGTCGCCGACCTCATGGGCTCGGTCGAGCACCTGTCGATCCGCACGGTGCGGCTGCGCGCCCCCGACGGGGCGCTCCACCTGGTGCCGTTCAGCTCGGTTTCCGCCGTCACGAATACCAACCGGGGCATCGGCAACGCATCCGTCAAGGTGACGGTGGCCGCTGATTCGGATGTGGACCAGGTGTTCGAGGCGATCCGCGATATCGGAGCCGAACTGCGTGCGGATCCCCAGTTCAGCCATCTCATCCTGCAGGATGTGGATATCTGGGGAGTGGATCAGGTCGACGGCGCCACCATCACCGTGCTGGGCCAGATCCGCACTTTGGACAAGGGCCGCTGGCCGGTGCAGCGCGGCTTCAACCTGCGCCTGCTGCGCCGCTTCCGCGAACTGGGCATCCAGTTCGCCAATCCGCAATACCGCGAGGTGGTGACGCAGCCTTCCGCGTCTGCTGTCTCCGATGCTCCGGCCGGGCCGGATGAAAGGACAGGCAGGGAGGACGGGGAGAAAGCTCAGCAGCCGTGAACGCCACCCGTGTTCCAGGCGCATCTCTGCCGCAGGCTCAGCATGAGTGCGTTACCGAACGGATCGCGGGAGCGGTTGTTCTTAGACTTGTACATTGGACGAATCGAGAAAGCATCAGAACCGGGAACGGGTGTTCCCCATACGAGGAGACGAGAAGATGAACACGAACTACGAACGCTTTGAACATCACGCGGATGGCCTGGACAAGATCTACGATGGCAAGGGGCCGGGCCCGCGGTGGATGGGCGCGAACTGGCCCATAGGCGAGGACGTTTACAACAAAAAAGGCGAAAAACTGGGAAGCATCAAGGAGATCATGCTGGATATGGTAGAGGGCCGCGTCGCCTACGTGGTGCTGTCCTTCGGCGGCTTTCTCGGCATTGCCGACAAGCTCTTCGCGGTGCCGTGGAACGCGCTGACCCTGAAACTGGAGACGCTGGACAAGCGCTTCATACTGGATGTGGAAAAGGATCGACTCGAAGCCGCGCCGGGATTCGACAAGGATGACTGGCCCGACATGGCGGATGAAGCCTGGAGCAGGCAGGTGCACTCCTATTACGCCGGCAAGGAAACCGCCGGAAAAGAAACGCGGCTGTGACCGGCAGGTTTCGTCCTGTCTTCCATGCCTCCGGGCGCTCGCCACGATGGCCGGGCTCTTCCTCCAGGCGAACAACGCCCTCCATTCTTCAAGGAGCACTGCAGTCGGGCACCTCAGCAGGCCTGGCCACGGCTGCTGCGGCCGCCGTCGCGGGAAAATGCGAAACCGGCTCGTTCGCCGCGCCGCTGAACGCCACCAGCCACATCCTCTGGGGGGAAGAAGCCGCGCGGCAGGACCGGTTTTCGCTCAGGTACACGCTCGCCGGCTTCCTGCTGAACCATGGAGCGTCCATTTTCTGGGCCTTGATATATGAGAGGCGGATGCGCGGAGGCCGGGACGATGGCCGCAGGCGCAGAGTTTCCCGACTGAGCCCGGATGAGCTGGGGCCGGCAGGAAAACCCCTCGTGGAAGCCGCCGGCGTGGCGGCCGCCGCATATCTGATCGATTACCACGTCATCCCGAAGCGCCTCACCCCCGGATTCGAAAAGCGTCTTTCGGGAAAATCCATGTGCGCCATCTTCGCCGCGCTGGCCATCGGGCTTGCGGCCCGCGACGTGCTCGACGCAACGCGGCGGCGTTGACCTGAAGCGATACGGCCAGGCTGATTCCGTCACGAGGGAAAGACTCGCAGGCCGGGCTCTGCGCAGCCATGTTCGCGGGCGGCAAGCCATGGCGCCTGGTTCTGCAGTCAGCCTCGGGCGGGCCCGGATGCAGCAAACGCAGGTAATCGCGTTTCCGCGACGAGGTTGAAGCCGAGGCGATTGCGTTTGACAGGGCGCTCTTATCGCGGAATGCTGTCGCCTCCGCCTGTTATGCGAGGAAGTAAGACGGAACTTTTACTGCATGGGGCAGGTTCCCTTCAAACCGAGAGGGACGAGCATGAAAAAACCCATACAGCTCTGGCTTTATCTCCGATCGAGCTTCTGGTTCGTCCCTTCTGTCCTTGTCTCAGGCAGTGTTGCGCTTGCCACAGCAGCAATCAATGTAGACCCGATAACT
>CAYXQR010000011.1:0-23077 GCA_964466955.1 uncultured Nitrosospira sp. | reverse complement strand
TGCAAGGCATCCGCGTGATCTTCACTGATCAGGCAGTCGGATGGGAAAAACCGGGGAGGATACTATATCAAGATCAAGGCAGGCGAAGCTCCGCTTCCTCCGCTTCAGCGGGGGAAGCGGAGCGACCGCAATAGCAGGCGCACGGCTCACTGCGAGCCCGTTCAGTTTTGTCCAATGCGAATGACTCATGCCTGCAACGTCAATTGACAAAGCATCATAGCACAACGATTTGCGGCTCGGTCAGCCAGCCGTCCTCCCCTGAATGCATGGGCCAAAACATGAACGCGGACCATTGCTGCGGCATTGCCAAAGGGGTACTCATAAAATATTTTTTTCGGGCTCTTGCATTTCACGTGAACTTGAATATAATTACGAATCATTCTCATTAATAACTCGCGGAACGGCAAAATGGACAAGACACTCACGGCTCCGGTAACCCAGACCGATAAACAGGCGTTTGCCATGCTGGACCGGAGCAGGCGCATCTACAGCGATACCCTGTTTTCTCATGGCGACGAGGTTTTTATTCAGCATCAGGGCGAGCAGTACCGTTTGCGACGCACCCGCAACGGCAAGCTGATATTGACGAAGTAGTAGAAACAATTGAATTTAGGGCGCTTTTCATGTATATTTGTGTCTGCAAAGGTGTAACTGATACCGCGATCCGCGAAGCTGTCTCGCAAGGGGCTGGCCGCATGCGAGACTTGAAGAGCTGCCTTGGCGTGAGCGAACAGTGCGGTGCATGCGCGTGCTACGCCAAGGAGGTGCTGGAACAAGCACTGACGCAAAAAGCGGTGACGCAACATCATCCCTAAAAAACCCACTCGTTCATTCGAGATCTCGCCTGAGGAGGCATAAACATGAAAAGCAGCGCAGACATCATTCAGTGGCTGAATCGTCAATTGCAGAACGAATTGACAGCCATCAATCAGTACTTTCTCCATTCCCGCATGTACAGCAACTGGGGATTCAACAGCCTCGGCAAGCATGAATACGAGGAATCCATCGAGGAGATGAAGCATGCCGATGTATTGATCGAGCGTATCCTGTTTCTTGAGGGATTGCCCAATCTTCAGGACCTCGGCAAGCTCCTGATCGGCGAAAAGGCTGAAGAGTGCGTTGCCTGCGATCTCAAGCTCGAAGCGGCTTCCCGCGAAACTCTGCTCTCCGCGATTGCCGCCTGCGAAGCCGCGAAAGACTATGTTTCCCGGGAAATACTGAAGGGAATCCTGGAAGATACCGAAGAGCATATCGACTGGCTGGAAACGCAGCTCGATGTCATGCAGAAAGTAGGCATACAAAACTGGCTGCAAAGCCAGATGTAGGATTCTCCTGCCGCTGTTCCATTGACAGCGGCTTTTTAGCCAGCCAGCCCATCCAGAGGCAAGCCAGCTTTCTTTTCTGACTTGCCATGGAACAGGGCTGTGAGACAGCTTAAAGCAAATTCGGCCGCTACATCATCCGCATCCGCTGCTTCATGTTCCGCAGCGTCCATTTCGGTTGCGGTTTCCGCCTGGTCACTGGACACGGCTCGCGCAGCTGGAAACAGCCAACTTCATCCAGCTATTTTCCTTGGCAGCCTTGTCAAGGCGTCGTTGGAGAAGTTATTCCCTGATACCGTTAGTCGACTGGCCGGGCTCGTCAGCACCGTTGTTTCTGCGCGCGCCGGGCTGACCAGGATAGCGCGTCCCGGAAAATCCGTTAAGAAGTCAGGCGACCGGTGGGACATGAACGTGTGCGGGGTCCCGAACCAGCGGAACCAGCGGGAAGGCGCGGCCGCATCCGTCCTTCGGTCCTCCCGCGATGGGATCCATGGCCGGTTTCCATCCGGCGAGAACGGGATACCGCTTATCAAGGCATCGTCCACAGTAGCAGCAACCGTTCCCATGTGTCCTGAGAAACGCAATGGGGTAGAGAGGGGGACGGGAGCGCGGGCCAATGTCGCAGCCGGTCTTTCCGGACGATGCGTTTTGTGCATCGATGGCCGGGCTGCGCTCTATCCGGAATACCGCCGCGCAGTGGAAACTTCCGGCGGAAATCTTCTCATTTATCGAAGCAAGCCGCAAAGGGACGCCCAGCGTCAGCCACTTCCTGCACTGCTTGAGCAGGCGGATATGGTCATCTGCCCGGTGGATTGCGTCAATCATCACGCTTTTTATACCGTGAAACGTTATTGCCAGTATTCCGGGACGCCCTGCGTATTGCTGGAGCGCTCCGGTTTGTCCACGTTCCAGAGGGGCATTGCAGCGCTTGCCGCGCTGGTGTCCCCGGCGCAGGCATAACGGAAACAGGAAACAACAGGGAATGGAGTTTATGGAGAATCTCAGCAAGATATCTGGAGATGACAGGCGGTCTGGCTGGGGGTCTGGCTGGTTGGGCAAAATTATGCTGCTGACGGGGTTTGTCGTCAGCATCCTGAGCGCGTCTTCGGCGTGGGCGACGGATATAAAGGAAGTAAGAGAGGCGAAGGTGCGCGAATACTGGGTGGCAGCGGAGCAGACCGCCTGGAACTACGCGCCCTCAGCCCGCAACCTGATCAAGCCTGACGACGGTCTGGGCGTCTGGGGGAAGACCCTTTCCTACCCTAAATACCGTTATGTGGGATACAGAGACGGACGCTATGCTGAAAAGCTGCCGCAGCCGGAGTGGACGGGAATACTCGGCCCACAGCTTCGGGCAGAGGTGGGTGATACGATCAAGGTGCATTTTCTGAACAAGACCGACCGTCCGCTTTCCATGCATCCGCATGGCCTGTTTTATGACAAAAGTAACGAAGGCGCCGATGCCGCCAGCGCCGGGGCGGGCCGAGGGGCCGAAGTACCAGCGGGAAAGTCGTTTACGTATACCTGGATGGCCGATGAGGCTGCGGGGCCAGGCCCTTCCGATCCCTCATCCATCGTGTGGCTCTACCATTCACATGTAATGGAAGAGGAAGAGGCAAATCTCGGCCTGGTTGGCACCATCGTAGTGACGCGGCGGGGGATGGCTCGATCCGCGTCAGATCCTGCTCCGCGTGACGTCGATCAGGAATTTACTACTCTGTTCATGATTTTCAATGAAGAGAACGGAGAAGAAAGCGGAATGAAGCACACAATCAATGGGCGTATTTTCGGCAATCTCCGTGGATTGGATACCCGCCTCGGCCAGCGTGTGCGGTGGCACGTTGCAGCCCTTGGCAACGAGACCGACAATCACACAGTCCACTGGCACGCTCAGACTGTGCTTGATCATGGTCGCCGTACGGATGTGGTCGAAGTATTGCCCGCCAGCATGAGGTCTGTCGATATGGTTCCCCGCTCAACTGGCGATTGGCTCCTGCATTGTCACGTCGACGATCACATGATGGCCGGGATGTCGACCCGGTGGCGGGTGGCGCCGGCAAAAATGACGCAGGATGAACGGTGATGCACAATTATTTTCATTTTCCCTGACTGACAACATAAAAAAAGGAAAAGCTTTGATGAAACTTGCGCAATATTTCCATATAGCGGGTATGGGTATGATGGGCTGCCTGCTCAGCCTGGATGTGGCAGCCCATGCGTTATGGGTGGAGAAAGATGCCGGAGCAATCCGGCTTTATTTTGGGGAATATGCAGAAAATCAGCGCGAGACCTCGCCTGGAAGACTCGATAGCATTATCGAGCCCAGGGTAACAGTGGTGGACACGAAAGGCGTTGAACAGCCTGTCGACGTCAGGCGCGAGAATAATTATTTTGCGATAACTGCGGACACCGAGATGGAAGGCGGCGCTGTGCTGGTGCAGGCGCTCAAGCAATCCATACGCGAGCCGCAGGGAAAAATCCCGTCGCCTACCTACAGGCGATTTCTCTACGCGCGCGTCGGCAGCGGAGGCAGCCTTCCGCTCGATATAGAGGAATCCGGCAACACACTGCGCCTGACTTACCTCGGAGAACCCGTCCCCAAAGCCGAGATTGTAATCATTGCACGCAACGGCTGGGAGAAACATCTCCAGACGGATGAGAAAGGGGAGGTCACCTACTCGCTACTCGATCCCGGCCTGTATGTCATCGAAGCGAAATACGAAATGCACAAGCCAGGGGAGTTCGAAGGCAAGGCATATGCTGTCGAAAGCCACAAGGTCACACGCAGCCTGTACAAATGAGCACGGCCCAATCTCGCGCGGAAGCAGCCCTGGAGCCGTCCGTAACAAAAGCAACTTCGCAGAGCATGGGGCAGTCCCCGGTCGCGGATCCGGCGGCACCGCGTCCGGTCGCAACGGAACCCCGCGGCTACCTCTTTTTGTCTCAGGGCATGAAGCGCGGCCGTTTTCTTGTGTGGCTGCGCCGCACCCATGCCTGGATGGGGTTGTGGGGCGCGGCGCTGGGGCTTCTGTTCGGCACTTCCGGCATCCTGCTCAATCATCGCAACGAAATGAAGATTCCGCTTGCTCAGCAGCACGAAAGCCGTCAGACAGTTTCCCCCCCGACTGCAAGTCTGCAATCACCGGAATCGCTGGAAGCCTGGTTGCGCGATGAATTCGGCCTGTCTCATGCGAGATCCCGCATTCAGAAAAAATCCGCCAGCCCCGTTCCTTGGGGGGGCGGGCAGATCATGCAGCCGGAAAACTGGCGCATCGTGCTGATGACGCCCAATCTGAGCCTGACAGCAGAGCACTGGAAAGGGGACGCGGAAACGCATATCGAGCAGAAAAAGGCCAACGCCTGGGCGACACTGGTCAACTTTCACAAAGGGACGGGCATGTCCAATATCTGGATACTGCTGACGGATACGCTGGCTGGCGCTCTGCTGGTCCTCGCAATAACGGGCACCCTGCTCTGGAGTCGCCTGCACGGGACGCGGTTGCTCGCTGCGGGCTTGATCGGCACGACCCTTGCCTCCGCCACCCTCCTTATGCTGACTGCCCTGTCGATACCGTGAGTCGTCATGAAGATCACCCCCTCCTGTTGATTCCGAGCCTGACGCGTACCTGAGATATAATCCCCACCCGGCGTTTGCCGAAACAGCCAGCCACTAAGCATGACGGATGCTTACAGCCAGCCAGGATAATCATCCAATAATTAGAGAAAGAGGCTGAAAGTGAAGCATTCGTCCCGATTCAAATCCATGCTGGGTGCTGCTGCTCCCATAACCTTGTCAGCAGTATGGATATTATTGCCCTTGCATTCATACGCCGCTGATGATGGCCAGGGAAAAACTGCCCCGGGGAAAGGGGCCACGCTACCTGAAATCAAGGTCACCACCGGGCGGGTTCTCCCCGGCACGCCAGAGGATGTAGCCACGACCGGAAGCAAGACAGACACCCCATCGCGGGATATTCCCGCCAGTATCGCCGTGGTGCCGGCTGCTGTTCTGCGGGAGCAGGGCGTCATCGAAATGAACGATGCGATGCGCAATGTCAGCGGCGTTCAGCCCCACATGGGGGGAGGGTACGGGTTTGCCAACGCTTTCACTTCGCGTGGCCTGTCGCTGAGCTACCTGCGTGACAACATACCTGACGGGGGGGCGCAAAACACCTATTTCCGCACCATGTACGATGTCGACCGGATAGAAGTATTGAAGGGTCCGGGTTCGGCATTGTTCGGCGTAGCCGGTCCGGGTGGCAGTATCAACATGATCACCAGGAAGCCGCGAAATGAATTCGGTTTGTCGGCCGGCACCATGCTGGGCAGCTTCGGGACACGTAACGGGTATCTCGACGTGACCGGCTCCATTCCGTCTTACCTGCCGAATGTTGCCGGTCGCCTGATTGCGGATATGGAGCATACCGATGGTTTTCGCGGGCTGGAGCGCAATATTGTCGAGGTTTCACCCAGCTTCGTCTGGCGCCTGGCTCCCGATAAAACGCTGCTGGTCGATTATGACCACCGTGAAATGAAAATCAAGCCGGACAATTACGGCATACTTTTCGACATTAATTCAAACATCGCCAATGTTTCGCGCGAGACCCGCTATTACAGCCGCTTCAACAAGACCGACCATACCATCAATCGCCTTGGCCTCACGCACAACTGGGCCATATCGGATACTTTGAGCATGCGCACCGCGTTCGTATACGACGCGCGGACACTTGAACTGCTGCGAAACGCCGGGGGCAACCAAGGCAATGCCGAGGGGATCAGCACGGCGCGCACCGCGTACCAGCAGTTCGATAATGCGGGGTACACCGTATTGCAGAACGAGTTTATATGGAAAACAAGCACGGGTCCCGTCAAGCATACCTTCCTGGGCGGCTTCGAATACAAGAATGTAGACATCCATGCGGTTCGCTCGACTCACGTCCTGGGCGATATAAATATTTTCAACCCGGTAGTGGAAACCTCCCTCAACCAGGCAGAAAGGAGCGCACTTACGTTCGACCGCCGTATCAGCAGCGACCAGACTTCGTTTTATGCGCAGGATCAGATCGAGCTGACCGACCAGTTCAAGCTCCGGCTGGGCATAAGAAATGACCTGGTGCAATACAGCGATAAAGGCTTGCAGAGAGGATCCCCGACAGAGGAGGTATCAACCACCCGGTACCGCGAAATAGTCCAGACAAAATCCCTTACTACCTATTCGACCGGTGGCGTCTATCAGCCCACGAAAAATCTGGCATTCTACGCGGGCTACAGCACCGGAGCATTCATCAATCTTGCAACCGAATCCCAAGCGGTCTCCACGGCTCCGGAAACATCGGACCAGATCGAAGTAGGGGCCAAAATGTCGTTGCTGGAAGACAAGGTGGATCTGAATGTCGCGCTGTTCCAGACCAGCCGCAACAATTTTTTCGTCACCCTGCCAGGCTCCGGTGGTCTGCCTACCCAGGATGGGAAAGACCAGTCGCGCGGGGTTGAACTGAATCTCGGCGTACGCCCGTTCTCCGGATTCAGCATTATCGGTAACGGCGTGTGGATGGATCCCGAGTCGAAATCACGCAACATAGTGAGAAATGCTGTTCTCGATATAACGGGAAGCGTATATGGCAAGCGTCCGACGGGGGTGGCCACTCACATGGCCAGTCTGTGGACCACTTATCAGATACAAAGCGGGCTGGCGCAGGGTCTGATGTTCGGCTTCGGTCTGACCTACAAGGGCGATTCGTACGCCGATTCCCTGAATCTGCTGAGAGTGCCATCCTATGTGGTATTTGACGCGGCGGTATCGTACCGCATCAAAAGGGTCAATCTGGCAGTCAACATCAAAAACCTGACGGATAAAACCTACTATACCAATCCCACCTTTGCTGGCGCTCTGCCCGGAAACCCGCTGAGCGCGTTTGGCTCCATTCGTTTCAATTTCAACTGATGGCGCGAGACAGGCAGCCGTAAGAAGCTGCCTCGCCATCTGTCGCAATTCCTGACGATGGCGTGATTTTCTTCTTCCCCCTGTCTATCAGGCATCTTCCCATTGGCAGGCTCTCCGCTGTTGCAGCTGTCTGTTCCAGTAGCCGCAACAAACCCGCTCCATTCCGATGGAGATGGGTAGACGCGCAGTTTATCCCTGAGCCCATTCCGATTTACCTCGTCACCCGGCCGCAATTGTCCTGAAACAACTTGCAGAAAAAAGCGGGCTGCCCATACGCTTGGCGCCCCCTCCAAACCGTTGCTGCAAAAGGATTTCAGGCAATTTTAAGTCTTTGATCCTGTAAGATTTTACAGCTATTCGAGCTTCTCGTTCCGTTGTTTCATTGCACTGTTGATTAACAACTATGGGTGCAAAAAATGGGACAGATTATGCTCGCGCAACATGGGAATGGCTCGTTGGATAAACGCGCCGAGATGGGGATGTATCGCCTGCGGCATGACGTTTTTCATGACCGCCTGGGCTGGGAGGTCACCACCGACAATGGCATGGAGCACGATGAATTCGACCATGCCGATCCGGTGTATGTTCTTGCGAAGGATGACGAAGACGAAGTGCTGGGCTGCTGGCGGCTGCTTCCGACCATGGGCCCCAACATGCTGAGAGACACGTTTCCCCAGCTGCTGCATGGGCAGCCGGCTCCGCAGCAGCCAGACGTCTGGGAGTTGAGCCGGTTTGCCGTAATGGTTCCAAGGCACGAAAGCTCCGGATTCGGATTCAGCGAGATTCCGGTAAAAATGATGCAGTCGATCGTTCTTTTTGCACGACATAACGGAATCAAGCGCTATGTCACCGTGACAACCGTTGCCGTGGAGCGGCTGATACGCAAGCAAGGCATCAACGTTTCGAGGCTCGGCGCTCCTATCAAAATCGGCCGGGTCCTGACGGTGGCATGCTCCATAGAAATGGATGCGATCACGGATTTTGCCCTGTTCGGCATGCTTCCGGAAGATGCGCAAAGGAAGGCGGCATGAACATTTTACTGGTCGAAGAAAAACAGGATACTCGCGGGATACTGCCGTTGCTGCTCGAAAAATCCAAACACCATCTGGACAGGAAGTCGCTGGAAAATTTCCCCGAGCCGGATCTGGAGGCATACGATATGGTCGTAGTGGATGGCGCAATCCATGACTGCGCGGCTCAGATCAACCTCGTACATTGGATACGCGAAGCACGGAGGCGCTACCCGCATCTACCTGTCACCGTCATGAACAACGTCGGGTCGCATGAAATGGCCGCGGATCATGAGGCAACCTGCGACCAGATGCATACCTGCGGTGTTTTCCAATCGGACAATGGCGTCCTGAACATGCGTTGCCGGTTGCGCGAAATGGCGTTGGGAGAGACGGCGGCATTGATGCGCAACGAGTTCGAGCGTCCGTTGCTGGAGCCGATCACTTTCGAATATTCGGGGGTGGGAAGAATGCCGAGTGAATGACAGGAAGGGATGGTTCCGGGCGTTAAAAAAGTTTCACGGAACGTTCATGGGAATGCCATCTGTTCCGGCTAATCTGGGTCCCGTGCAGCAAGACTCTGAATGGATTTTCATTCAAGGAGGTCAGATATGTCCGGTATCAAATCGCAGTTGTCAGCATTAGTGATGCCGCGGTCTGCTGTCAGGGAAGGAACTCGGGCAGGGAAAGAGGTGCGTGACCCCGCCGAGCCGTTCAAAATGGGCTTCAGGCACACGTCACGCGCGGTCATTGAGGGTGAAACTGCCAAACCCGCTCGCTCCGGAACGAAATGCCTTCCTGGAGGTTCGGTCCCCCAACGCGGAAAGAAGCGGTTTGGATAGGATGATGAGGCACACTTTCCCGCCGCATGATCGCTTCTCCAGATCGAATCGGCCACCGTGGGGCATATTCACTCACTCAATCTGAATCGGGCTTATGTGGAACAAATTATTCTGCATGACTACGCGCTCCAAAGAATCGTGCCAGGACAAGGCGAGTGTTCCGCCGTCACCGGATGAATCCCGGGTATCGCCGGACGGAAGCAACAGTAATCCGCTGCGCGTACTGGCGGAATTTTACGAATCCGGCCAGGGCCTCGATGAGGAAGAAAATGAGGTTGATCTCATGATTCAGCTGAGCGGCATGGTTTACAGTCATGCGCAGGGGGAAGAATAACTGCCCTGCCCATGTCAGAATGCCGCCCGGCACTGAATCCGCCTGTTCCTGTAGCTGAAGCCACCCTGCCGATCATTTCTCGGGGACCTCGTAGACCCCCGTCTTACCTGTCCGTCGCAGCATTTTGTTCACTTCATCGGCGTGCATTTCCTCTTCGCCGATGAGACTGCGTGCGTAATCTTCCAGCAGCACCGACTTGCCCTGGGTCAATTCCAGCAGTTGATAATAAACCGCGCAGGATTCGCTTTCATGCGCGAGGGATTCCCGGAGAATATCCCCGATATCATGCAACTGGGTTTCCAGGAGAGAGCCGATTCCAAGCGAAGGATAACCACCAAGCAGCGTAACCAGTTCCCCGGCCTTGTGCGCGTGCAGCAATCCTTCTTCCGCCTGTTTCTTGAGCCATTCCACGACTGGAATTCGATTGTAGCCGAAGACCATCAACGAATAATGCGTGTAGCGAACCACCCCCGCGAGTTCAAGTTCCATGATCCGGTTCAGCAGTTCAATGGCCTTGTCTTTATCGAAGCTCATGTGTACCTCCTGTCGCAGGATACTCTTTCATCCAAATAGAAGAAATCGGTGCGGATCGCAGACTCATTCGATATCAGACCCTCTCGTAATATATAGCATACGCTGCTGCCAGTTTCTCATCTTGACCTGTCAGGATATTCCTACAGAGACCCGGCATGGGCGTCGAGATACTCGGCAACTCCCTCCGGGCTTGCCTTCATGCCCGGTTCCCCGGCTTTCCAGCCGGCGGGACAGACCTCTCCATGGCTCTCATGGAATTGCAGCGCATCCACCATGCGCAGCATCTCATCCACATCGCGCCCCAGCGGAAGATCATTCACGACCTGATGGCGCACGATACCGCTTCTGTCGATGAGAAAGGAGGCCCGCAAGGCAACGTGGTCCGGATGAGCAATTCCGTACGAACGCATGATATCCCCACCAACATCCGCCACCAGCGTGATGCCTACCGGTCCTATACCGCCTTTATCCACCGGCGTGTTACGCCAGGCGTAATGCGTGAACTGCGAGTCTACGGAAACTCCGATCACCTCCACATCCCGCTTCCGGAATTCTTCCACGCGATGAGAGTGCGCAAGAATTTCCGAGGGACATACGAACGTGAAATCCAGCGGATAAAAGAACAGGACCGCGTACTTGCCGGAAATCGCAGTATGGAAGCTGAAAGTGTCATTGAAGCTCCCGTCCGGCAGGACGGCAGGCTTGGTAAAATCCGGGGCGACTTGGGTGACGAGCACTGACATGGAAATACTCCTTTCTGAATGGATGATAAAGGCACAGGCTTCTGCTTGCCTCAGCAAATGCGCAAGTAAGTGGTTGATTGTCTCTTGAAAACGATTTGCAGACAACCTGAAGCCGCTTTGGTGAAGCAATATCAGGGGCAGGCGTCACCCATATTCTTCCGTACTGGAGTGACGGCATCTGTGCGTCATGTCACGTATGATATGAAGCCAAGGTTGTCACGACATCAGGTCATCAGGTCGAGGACCCATACCGCCAGTGGTTCAGCAGACTGCGCGCGGCAGACGCGATTTCCGAAGCGGTCATGCCCACGGGACCTCCAAGTTCCTTTTTCAAGGCATCCGCTGCCGCCCCATGGAGATGCACCGCGACCAGCAGCGAATCTATCGCACTTGATCCCTGGGCGATAAAGGCCCCGATCATGCCGGATAATATGTCTCCTGTTCCCGCACTGCTCAAGCCGGGATTGCCGCTGGTATTGATGTAGCGTTTGCCGCCGGGGGTGGCGGAGATGCTGCCTGCGCCTTTCAGGACGACGCAGCAATTGTAGCGCTTCGCAAGCTCCGCTGCCGCGGTCATGCGATCGTTCTGGATCGCCGCGGTATCGGTGCGCAACAGACGCGCCGCTTCCGCGGGATGAGGCGTGAGAATGGAAGAAGGCTTGCGCCTTGGTAGCTGCTCCGCGAGCCGGGGATGAGCGGCGACGAGATTCAATGCATCCGCATCCAGCACCAGTGGCAGATCCGATTCCAGCGCGCAGCCAAGCCAGAAAGACGCAGCCGGTTCCGTGCCCAGTCCCGGCCCGACTACGAGACAGCTTAGCTGCTTCAGCTTGAAAAGTTCGTCGACCGGACGCAGCATCAGCTCGGGCTGAGAGGGATCCACTTCAAGTACATGACCGTCAAGGAGACCGAGGTAGACCCGGCCCGCGCCCAGCTTCAGCGCCGCTGTTCCGGCAAGCAGTCCCGCGCCCGCCATCCCCCGGGAGCCCCCGATGATCCCGATGCTGCCGAACATGCCTTTATGGCTTTCGGCGGGGCGCGGCGGCGGAAGCAACTCCTGCACGCAGGATTGATCCATCCGCCATGAAACAGGCTCTTTCAGAGAAAGGATGTTCAGGCCAAGGTCGCGCAGGATGATTTCGCCGCAATAGTCGGGGCCCTGATGAGTTAAGAGCCCGGGTTTGAGGCCAATGAACGTCACTGTCAGACTGGCCTTGATTCCCGCTCCTCGTACATTGCCGGTATCGCTGCCAAGGCCGCTGGGAATATCAAGCGCGAGCACGGGCAGCATCATGGCGTTAACCCTTTCGACCAGGGCCAGATATTTTCCCGTAAGCTCCCGTCCTTCACGTCGATCGAGACCGATCCCGAACAGGCCATCTATCACCGCGCTCCATGTCCGTTCCCCGGGAACCTCGTCCAGTATCTCGCTGCCCGAGGCGGACCAGGCATCCAGCGCCTGCCGTGCGTCCGCAGACAGGTTTTCCCGTTCCCCGGCAAACACCAGCGTGACGTCGAAGCGCCATTCGGCAAGATGGCGGGCAACAACGAATGCGTCCCCGCCATTGTTGCCGGGACCAGCCAGCACCAGCACCTTGTTTCCTCCATGCATCAGCAGCCTGTCGCGCGCAACCTCGGCGGCAGCCAGTCCGGCCGCTTCCATCAAGCGGGGCGCGTCGGGCAGAGTGGATGCCAGATGCTCGATTTCTCTGATCTCGGCTGTGGAGTAGACCGCACCGCACTTAATCTGTTCTGCTTTGTTCATGCTGGCTGGCCAAGCTGGGGGCAGCTCGGCTTCTCGTGTAAAATCGGGGTTTTATTATCGATCTGTTACCGGATGCTTCGATTTCGTGGTGTCAGCGCGCTCTCCGCTTTTCGTCAGGAAAAGCTGGCGGCCGCCATCAGCATTTCTTGTCCTCAAGTTTCCCATATTTACGCGGAATATTGGTATTTTTGCCTCGTCGCGCGTGACTTGAAGCCCGGGGAGATACTTGTTCTGGAGAATCTGCTCGATTGTTCGTCGCGGGAAATGTCCGGAGGGCGAACTGCGGGAAACGGAGGGGCGCGCGAAGGGGACGAACTGCTGCTGGTATTGCCCCGGCCCGGGACGATATCACCATGGTCAACCAAAGCCACGGACATCGTTCATCACTGTGGTCTGGCCCCCGTGCAGCGCCTCGAGCGGGGCGTGGCCTTCCATATCGGGACAGGGAACCAGCCTTTCTCCGATTTTCCTGAGAGTGAAAGGCATGCGCTCCTTGCGCTGATACACGATCGCATGACCGAGGCGGTGTTTGATTCGCCGCAGGACGCTGAAAAATTGTTCAGGCGTTTCAAGCCCGAGCCACTTGCCGAGGTGGACATCATCGGCTGTGGAATTGCTGCCTTGTCCAAGGCGGATAGCGAAATGGGGCTCGCCTTGTCTCTGGACGAGATGGATTATTTCGCGGAATATTTTTCCGGCATCGGGCGCAACCCGACCGACGTCGAGTTGATGATGTTTGCCCAGGCTAATTCCGAACACTGCCGTCACAAGATTTTCAATGCGAACTGGATCATCGATGGCAGTCCCCGGGAGGCTTCACTGTTTACAATGATACGCAATACTCATCGACAGAATCCCGCCGGCACCATCGTCGCTTATGCCGATAACTCCGCTATCATCGAAGGCGCAAGGATCGCCCGTTTTTACGCCGGTGAAAGCAACGAATACGGTTATGCGGACGAGCAGACGCATATCCTGATGAAAGTTGAAACCCACAATCACCCTACCGCGATTTCTCCTTTTCCCGGCGCCGCCACGGGAGTGGGGGGGGAAATTCGCGACGAAGGCGCCACCGGGCGAGGCGCCAAGCCACGTGCGGGCCTCTGCGGTTTTTCGGTTTCCAACCTGAATATTCCCGGATTTATCCAACCCTGGGAGCAAGCAGCAGATTCGGCTTACGGCAGGCCGGAGCGGATTGCTTCTGCTCTGCAGATCATGCTTGAGGGACCTGTCGGCAGCGCGGCATTCAATAATGAGTTCGGGCGCCCGAACCTGTCGGGCTATTTCCGTACCTATGAGGAGAGCGTAGCCGGGGAGATGCGCGGTTATCACAAACCGATCATGCTGGCCGGCGGTATCGGGCATATTGCCGCTCGCCACGCCTTCAAGGAGCCGTTTCCACCCGGAGCGCTGCTGATTCAGCTGGGCGGCCCGGGAATGCTGATCGGCCTGGGCGGTGGGGCTGCTTCAAGCATGGATACCGGTATCAACGCCGAGACCCTGGATTTCGATTCCGTCCAGCGGGGTAATCCGGAAATGGAACGGCGCGCGCAGGAAGTCATCGATAGTTGCTGGCAGCTGGAGAGGCAAGGCGAGGTGAACCCCATTCTTTCGATACACGATGTCGGAGCCGGCGGTTTATCGAATGCGCTGCCTGAACTGGTGCATGGCGCCAGCCGTGGCGGCAGGTTCAATTTGCGTGATATCCCGTCCGAAGAACCTGGCATGTCGCCGATGCAGATCTGGAGCAATGAAGCTCAGGAGCGTTATGTGCTGGCCATCGGGCCGGAATCGCTTGAGCGGTTTCGGATGATCTGCGATCGTGAGCGCTGTCCTTTCGCCATCGTAGGCACGGCAACCGGCGAGCAGCAACTCACGGTGATCGACTCCCTGTTCGGCAACAAGCCGGTCGACATGGATCTTTCGGTACTGCTCGGCAAGCCGCCGAAAATGACACGCGAGGTCGCACACATAGAAAAAAAACATTCGCCGCTGGATTGGTCGCGCCTGAATCTTGAGGAGACCGCGTACCGGGTGCTGCGCCTGCCGTCGGTTGCGGACAAGACTTTTCTCATTACCATAGGCGACCGTACCGTTGGCGGCATGACCGCGCGCGACCAGATGGTGGGTCCCTGGCAGGTGCCGGTGTCGGATGTGGCTGTAACGCTGATGGGTTATCGAAGCGATCTGGGTGAAGCCTTCTCCATGGGAGAGCGTTCGCCGCTGGCGCTGATAGACGCCGCTGCCTCGGCACGAATCGCGGTAGGCGAAGCCATCACCAATATCGCCGCCGCAGCGATCGAGGATATCGGCGAGATCAAGCTTTCCGCCAACTGGATGGCGGCAGCGGGGCATCCAGGCGAAGATGCCGCTCTGTTTGATGCGGTGCACGCGGTAGGAATGGAATTATGCCCCGGCCTCGGGATCAGCATTCCGGTGGGGAAGGACTCCATGTCGATGAAAACGGTGTGGGAGACTGAAGATATTCCGGGCGGAAGGAAAGTGAAACGAGAAGTGACCGCGCCGGTGTCGCTGATTATCTCCGCTTTCGCGCGCACAGCGGATACGCGCAGGACGCTTACTCCACAGCTGCGTACGGACTGCGATCGAACGGAGCTGATCCTGATCGACCTGGGAGCAGGCCGCAATCGGCTGGGGGCGTCGGCTCTTGCCCAGGTCTGCAAGCAGGTGGGGGATGAATGTCCGGACATAGACGGCCCTTTGGGAGTCGCCAGGCTCAAGCGGTTTTTTTCCTCAGTGCAACGGCTCAACCGGGAAGGCTTCATCCTTGCCTATCATGATCGTTCCGATGGCGGTCTGTTTGCGACGCTGTGCGAAATGGCATTCGCGGGTCGCGCCGGGATGACAGTCAACCTCGATCAGCTATGTTTCGACACCCTCGCCCATGATATCGATGGCTATGAGCTGAAGCAGGAAACGCTGGGTGGAAGGTACCTGGAACGCATCCTGGCAGTGCTGTTCAATGAGGAACTGGGTGCTGTAATCCAGGTCAAAGCCGGCCAGCGCGGAAAAGTACTGGACATCCTGGCGGAAGCGGACTTGCGCGATCTGAGCTTCGTGATCGGCGAGGTGAACGACGGGGACGAGATCCGGTTCATGCGCAATAACCAGGCCCTGCTGGTCGCGAAGCGCGTAGACCTGCACCGGGCCTGGTCCGAAACCACCTGCCAGATGCAGAAGTTGCGGGATAATCCGGAATGCGCGCAACAGGAATACGACCGCCTGCTGGACAGGCACGATTCCGGTTTGCATGCGCAACTCAGCTTCGATGTGAATGAGGATATCGCCGCGCCCTGGGTTCGTAGCGGCGTGCGCCCGCGCATCGCTATCCTGCGCGAGCAGGGCGTGAATGGTCATGTCGAGATGGCTGCGGCCTTCGACCGGGCCGGATTCTCCGCCTTTGACGTGCACATGAGCGACATCATAGACGGACGCACCTCGCTGGAGAATTACAAAGGTTTTGCGGCCTGCGGAGGATTCTCCTACGGTGACGTGCTGGGTGCCGGAGCGGGCTGGGCCGGGTCGATACTGTTCAATGCGCGCGCACGCGACGAGTTTGAGCAATTTTTCAGCAGAGATGACACATTTGCTCTGGGCGTATGCAATGGCTGCCAGATGATGAGCCATCTGCGCGAGATCATCCCGGGAGCGGAGCACTGGCCCAGATTCATCCGCAACAAGTCGGAGCAGTTCGAGGCGCGCCTGGTGATGGTGGAAACTCCACACAGCTCGTCCCTCTTTTTTGCAGGAATGGCGGGAAGCCGGATGCCTGTCGCCGTCGCGCATGGCGAGGGCCGCGCTGAATTTCCGGATGAGGCTGCGGTCTCAGTCATTTCCCCCCTGGTGGCGTTGCGTTATGTGGATAATCGTGGGGAGCCAACCGAGATGTATCCCTCGAATCCAAATGGTTCGCCGCAGGGCATTGCTGGAATAACCACCCCGGACGGGCGATTCAGCATTCTTATGCCTCATCCTGAACGAGGCTTCCGCGCGGCCCAGTACTCCTGGCACCCGGGCTGGCGCGAGGATGCGCCCTGGATGAGGATGTTCAGGAATGCGCGTAAATGGGTGGGCTAGAATGTGGCCACAATGCCTGCGTAACCCTATTGCTTTCGTGAACCCGGGCGGCAAGGGGCCCGGCAATTGAATTGATAAAGGAGTCTCCTGTTTGAAAATCTACCCGCATAAGCGTGCACGCACCGTCGTCAGCATCTGTACCGCACTGATCCTGTTCTGGATCACTTTTTCTCCGAACTTCGCGCTGGCCCAGGCAACGCCGGCCCCGCAGGCGCCACAAGGGCAGGAAAAGGAAAAAGAAAAGGAAAAGGGCGGTCCGGATTGCGCGCCGGTGGGCAGCTGGCTCGTGCCCGGCGCGGACCGCGTGCCCGCGGCCGAGGTCATCGCACGCGCGGCCAGCCGCTCGGTCGTGCTGCTGGGCGAAACGCATGATAATCCCGAACATCATCGCTGGCAGTTGCAGACCCTGGCGGCATTGCATGCCGCGCGCCCCGATATGGTGATCGGATTCGAGATGTTCCCGCGGCGAGTGCAGAAAGCGCTCGATCAATGGGTGGCGGGTGACCTCACCGAGGCTCAGTTTCTCGCGGCCTCGGACTGGAACGCCGTCTGGAGCTCGGATGTGAATTTCTATCTCCCGATGTTTCATTTCGCCCGCATCAACCGGATACCCATGGTGGCACTCAATATCGACACGCGTCTAAGACGTGCCGTCTCAACCAGAGGCTTCAGCGGTGTGCCAGAGAATGAACGCGAGGGTGTGCTCCCGCCCGCCGTGCCCAGTACGGCCTATCTCGATTATCTGCTGCCCATCTTCGGTGAACACGGACATGCTGGCGGCGGAAAGAAGGGTGGCGGAGGTCGGAATGACCCTGCATTCAGGCGTTTTGTAGAGAGCCAGCAACTCTGGGATCGTGCGATGGCCCAGGCGATTCATTCGGCAATGGATCGCCCGGAACGGCCGCTCGTGGTTGGCATCATGGGTTCGGGCCATATAAGGTACGGATACGGTGTTCCCCATCAACTGAAAGATCTTGGCGTGGAAGACGTGGGTATGCTGTTGCCATGGAACAGCGGTAAGGAGTGTGAAAAGCTTACTTCAGCGATCGCCGATGCGGTATTTGGCCTGCCCCTGCCACTGGCGACTACGGGCGAATCATCACGGCAGCGCCTGGGCATCCGTTTCGAAATGGCGGAGGAAGGCGGCGCGCGCATATTACAGGTGGAGAAAGGCAGCATTGCCGAAAAAGCGGGCCTGCGCGACAGCGACGTCATCAGCGAGGCTGCGGGCATTGCCCTCAGGCAGCTGGGCGATATCGTCGATATCGTCAAACGCCAGGCGCCCGGCACATGGTTGCCGCTTAAATTGAAGAGGAGCGGGGAAGCGATGGAAGTCATCGCGAAGTTCCCGCCACTGGCAGGCTGAGGATGAGGATCATTCGGGAAATAGGCCTGCGCCGGACAATCGGGGGTGTTATCGCATGCGCAATGCTCGCTGCTTCCAGCAGCATGAATGTATCCGCCGCCTCGAACAGTCCTGCCGAGGTACAGTATGACATCAGTGTTCGAATCGATCCGGTCGGGCGGAAACTGGAAGGAAGCAGCGTGATTACCGCTCATACGGCGGAGGAACTGACGCTGGTGCTGGGGCGCCGCTTCGAAGTGATGCAGGCGCGGGTGGGTGATGATCCGATCGGCCCATCCGTCTCGATGGGAAACATGCGAGCGTGGCGGATCAGGGGCGAACAGAAGCTGCCGCGGAGGATCGAAGTTTACTGGCGAGGCGAACTTTCCCCGCTCGATACATCGCTCGATCATCCTCAAACGCTGGGAAGGAACGACCCGGCCTCCGCAGAGGCGGGGACCTTCCTGCCGGATTCGAGTGGCTGGTATCCGTTTCTGGCAGACAAGCTTGCCAGTTACTCGCTTCGAATCGAGCTTCCCCCAGGGCAGCGGGGGATCGTGCCGGGACGCCTGATTGAAGAATCCGATACGGAGAAAGGATATCGCGCACGTTTCGATTTCCCGTCGCCAACGGGGGGAATCGACCTGATGGCCGGGCCCTATGTCGTGGAAACACGCAGCATGCTCGGGGCCGCTGGAAAACCCATCCAGTTGCGCACCTATTTCCACCCGCAGCTCGCGGAGCTCGCGCACTCCTACCTCGATTCCGTGAAAGGCTACATCGATCTGTATGAATCCTGGATCGGTCCTTATCCATTCACCGAGTTCAGCGTTGTTTCAAGCCCGACACCAACGGGTTTCGGCATGCCGACGCTCACTTATCTGGGGGTGGAGGTGTTGCGCCTGCCATTCATCCGCTCCACGTCGCTAGGCCATGAGGTGCTGCATAACTGGTGGGGAAATGGCGTGTATCCGGATTACGGGAAAGGCAACTGGTCGGAAGGCCTGACCACGTTCATGGCCGATTACGCCTACAAGGAACGGGAAAGCTCGCAGGCGGCCTATGAGATGCGGCAGGGCTGGCTGCGGGACTTTGCCGCACTTGCGCCGGGCCAGGACGCGCCGCTTGCCACATTCACATCGCGCACGCACGGAGCGTCCCAGATCGTGGGTTACAACAAGGCGGCGATGATGTTCCTGATGTTGCGTGATCTGCTCGGCCGCGAGACCTTCGACCAGGCGCTGCGGATTTTCTGGCGCGAGCAACGTTTCCGTATTGCCTCATGGGAAGACCTGCAGTACGCGTTTCAGTCGGCTTCAGGCCGGGATATGGGCGTATTCTTCGAGCAATGGCTGACGCGCCCGGGCGCTCCCGTGGTCCGCATTGCGGACGCGAGCCAGGGAGCGTCGGACTCAGGCGCCTATCGCGTTGCGGTCACACTGGAACAGGCAGAGCCTGTGTATTCGCTGAAGGTGCCAGTCGCTGTCCGGACGCGGGAAGGCGAAGAGATGCGGATGCTCGATCTGGAAAGCGGTCGCGAGACATTCACGCTCGAGGTCAGCTCGCAACCGGTGGCGGTGGCGCTGGACCCGGACCTGCGACTGTTTCGGCGGTTGAGCGCCGACGAGGCGCCGCCCATACTGCGGCAGGTGATGGTGGACAGGATGGCGGAAACGATACTGCTGCCAGAAAGCGGCGAGGCGCGCGCTGTCGCTGAAACGCTTGCTCAGAAACTCCAGCGCCGGGTGCCGAAAGTGGTCCCCGCAACGGGGAGCTTGCCGGCCGTGCCAGTCCTGGTAATCGGCTTGCAGCCACAGGTGGAAGCATGGCTTGCGCGCAACCGGCTGCCCGGGGCTCCGGAGAATGTGACCGGCAAGGGTTCGGCGCAGGCATGGACGGCAAGCCGGCCTGACGGCGCGATGGTCGCCATCGTGTCAGCGCGGGATGTCGAATCCCTTGCCGCGCTGTCGCGGCCGCTGCCCCACTATGGCCGGCAGAGTTATGTGGTTTTCGACGGTTCGAAAATGATTGCGCGAGGCACCTGGCCTGCCCGGACGCAGGTCGTAAATCTGGATTAACGTAAAACAGCCGGGTTCCTGCCCGTGCGTGCGCGGGAACCTGATTCGCTTTCCTGCCCCGTCGTTTCGCAGACTGAAGTCCGTTGCGCAGGGGCCTCCGATTTCCTGACCCGTCAGCGGGTTTTTTGGTAAAATTGCTTGATTAATTTATTAATTTGGCGGGAGTATTCAATGGCTTTCGAAAGAACGCTATCCATCATCAAGCCTGATGCGGTGGCAAAAAACGTCATCGGGGAAATTTATTCCCGTTTTGAAAAGGGCGGACTGAAAATTGCCGCCGCACGCATGTTGCGCCTCTCCCAAGCCGATGCGGAAGGATTCTACGCGGTTCATCGCGAACGTCCTTTTTTCAGGGATCTCGTTGAATTCATGATTTCCGGTCCGGTAATGGTGCAGGTCCTGGAGGGCGAAGATGCAATCCGGAAAAACCGTGACCTGATGGGGGCCACCGATCCGAAAAAGGCGCAGAAAGGAACCATACGCGCGGATTTTGCTGACAGTATCGACGCCAATGCCGTCCATGGTTCGGATGGGCCCGAAACCGCGGCAATCGAGATCGCCTATTTTTTTCCGCAGCTCAACGTTTACTCCCGACAGGAATAAGTACGCGACAGGATGAGCGTCAACCTGCTTGATTTCGATGCGAAGGCACTCGCCGGCTTCTGTGCGGAACTCGGGGAAAAGCCGTTTCGTGCCCGGCAGTTGCTGCGTTGGATACACCGTTCCGGCGAAGGGGATTTTGCTGCGATGAGCGATCTGGCGAGGGCGCTGCGAAACAAGCTGTCCGCTACCGCCGTGATCGAGGCGCCACGGGTGATCAGCGATCATACGGCAGCTGACGGCACGCGCAAGTGGCTGCTGGAGGCGGGATCGGGCAATGGGGTCGAGACCGTTTTCATACCGGAAACCGCGCGCGGAACCCTTTGCATTTCCAGCCAGGTGGGCTGCGCGCTGGCCTGTACGTTTTGCTCGACCGGCAGGCAGGGATTCAATCGGAATCTTACGGTAGCCGAGATCATCGGCCAGTTGTGGTGGGCCAACAAAACGCTGGCCAGCGACTTCGACGGGATGCCCGGGCGGGAACGTGCCGTCACGAACGTAGTCATGATGGGGATGGGAGAACCGCTGGCCAATTTCGAGAATGTGGTCACCGCGCTGCAAGTGATGCTGGATGACGATGCGTATGGATTATCCCGGCGGCGCGTGACGGTCAGCACCTCGGGGCTGGTGCCGGCCATTGACCGGTTGCGGCAGCGTTGTCCTGTCGCGCTGGCGGTGTCGCTGCATGCTCCCAACGATGCGCTGCGGGATGAGCTGGTACCCATCAACAGGAAATATCCGATCAGGGAACTTCTGGCAGCTTGCCGGCGCTACCTGGAATCCGCGCCGCGGGATTTCATCACTTTCGAGTATGTCATGCTGGATGGCGTCAACGACGGCGTGGCTCACGCCCGCGAACTGGTCCAGCTGGTACGGGATACGCCGTGCAAGTTCAATCTCATCCCCTTCAATCCCTTTCCCGGAAGTGGCTACCGCCGCTCGTCACCTGAAGCTGTAGCCGCTTTTCGGGACATACTGATGCAAGCCGGGCTGATCACGACCGTGCGCAGGACGCGCGGTGATGATATCGCTGCCGCATGCGGCCAGCTTGCCGGAAAGGTCCAGGACAGGACGCGTCGCGCAAGCCGCAGAGCCGAGGAAGCGGCTGGATGAGGCGCATTGTGATTTCCGATTATGGAAATCGAGCTTTGGTAACCCGCACGCTTAGCGGGGCGGAGAAGGATTGGAGTAATGGACACGCCTGATAATAACGAGCTTGATGAGCAAGCAGGTAATAACGAGATCGATGAGCAATCAGCGGCAGCAAACCGCCCGGAACCGAAAGTGGGCCAATTGCTGCGTTCGGCCAGGCTGGAGCAAGGCATCAGTGTCCAGGATGTGGCCCGCCAGCTCCGGTTTTCGGCAAAACAGGTGACTGCGCTGGAAGAAGACAAGTATGACCAGCTCGCAGGGGGAACTTTCCTGCGCGGATTCGTGCGCAACTACGCCAAGCTGCTGCAACTGGATGAAGCGCCGCTGCTGCGGGTACTTGAGAAGTCGGTTCCGCCATCTGCAGCTCAAATCGTTCCGCCTCCCGTCGAAGGCATTCCGTTCCCTTCGAATCGCGGTCAAAGAAAGCGCATTCTGATCATCGCAGGCGGGGTGGTCATCGCGCTGGTTCTGCTGGTTTACGAGATTTATCGCAGCAACGACGCCAGCACCGCAAAACAGCCGAGTGTCGGAGCGGAAACAAGGATGGAGGGCGCGACCGCGATCCTGTTGCCGCCACCTCAGGCTGCCTCCGGGGGAGGAGGGGAGGGGCTGAAGCAGGATATTCCGGATACGGTGGCCGGTGGCGTTACGCCAGCCCCCGCCAATGGTCAGCCTGCTTCCGCCGCAGCCGTTCCCGGTTCTGAAGGTACCCATGGCGATGCGGCAGCAGTGGCAGGGCCAAGCGCGTCCGGTATCCAGCTGGTATTCGAGGGGGAGTCCTGGACGGAAGTCAGGGATGGCAGGGATCAACTGCTTCTTTCCAGCGTCAATCCTGCCGGCACTGAACAGATCCTGCACGGAGCGCCGCCATACTCCCTGGTGATCGGGAACGCCGCCGATGTCAAGCTGGTCTATAACGGCAAGCCGGTTGATCTCGCTCCTTACACCAACCTGTACGGGGGTACGGCGCGGCTGACACTGGAATAGCGCGCCCTTACGCTGGAATAGTATTTCAACATGCGGAATCTCTCTCTTATTATATGACTATATCACCCAATGCTTTTCCGTCACGCAGAAACAGCGTGGGCGTGCAGGTAGGCAGGATCAAAATCGGCGGGAATGCGCCCATAGTAGTGCAGTCCATGACCAATACCGACACGGAAGACGAGGTCGCCACCGCGATTCTGGTGGCCCACGTTGCCCGGGCGGGGTCCGAACTCGTGCGCATTACCGTCAATACCCCGGCGGCAGCGTGTGCTGTGCCCGCTATCCGGTCGCGTCTCGACGATATGGGATGCGTTGTTCCTTTG
>CAYXQR010000010.1:0-12139 GCA_964466955.1 uncultured Nitrosospira sp. | reverse complement strand
CTTCCTGCGCGACTACTGGCAGAAAAAACCGCTGCTGATTCGCGCCGCGCTGCCCGGATTTCAAGGACTGCTGAGCAAAGAGGATCTGATCGGACTCTCCTGCCGTGACGATGCCCAGGCCCGCCTCATCACCTGTCGCCGGGACAAATGGAACGTCAGGCACGGCCCTTTCACTCTCGGCACTTTTTCGCGTCTGCCCAAGAAGCACTGGACATTGCTGGTGCAGGACGTTAACCACTTCCTGCCGGAGGCCCGCGAACTGCTTTTGAAATTCCGTTTTCTCCCTCATTTCCGGCTGGACGATCTCATGGTCAGCTATGCCCCCGAGGGAGGCGGCGTAGGGCCGCATTTCGATTCGTACGACGTTTTTCTGCTACAGGGTATGGGGCACCGGTCATGGCAGATATCAGCCCAGCAGGACAGGCGGCTGATCGATGATGCACCCTTGAAAATACTGCGGGAGTTCAATCCCGAGCAGGAGTGGCTGCTTGAACCGGGCGATATGCTGTACCTACCTCCCGGCTACGCGCACCATGGGGTGGCAGCGGATGCCTGCATGACCTATTCCATCGGCTTTCGCGCTCCGGCCTATCAGGAACTCGTCACGCAGTTCCTCGTTCACTTGCAGGATCATCGTACGGTGGATGGCATGTATCATGACCCTGATATCGCCTTTCAGCCCCACCCCGGCCGTATCAGCGATGCGCTGTTGCAGCAGGCGGGTGCCGTGCTCGACCGGATCGTCTGGTATCCGGAAGATATCGAGCATTTCGTCGGAATTTATCTCACGGAACCCAAGCCTCACGTTTTCTTCGATCCGTCTGCGGAAACGCTTACCCGGCGCGAATTCGCAAATCGGATCGGGAAAATCGGCCTGCGCCTCGATCTGAAAAGCCGCATGCTTTTCAGGAACAGGAATCTTTACCTGAATGGGGATGCGTATGCTGCGGGCGCTGAAGCATCCCGTTCCCTGCAACCGCTGGCGGATGACCTGGCGCTACCCCCCGGACGGGAATTTGACCAGGAAGCGCTTGAACTGCTCTACCAGTGGTATCTCTACGGCTATGTGCTGCCCGGAAGCTCATGAAAGCTGCCAAAACTGGAAGATTATGCAGAAGTTCGCAGTGCGCTCCAACGATTTGAATTTTCCTTCCGCATTTACTATAAATAAACATGACGAGGTCAAAAGCGAGGCTCGAAAGCATGTATTCGTTGTGCGAGAAATATGCGTCAGGTTTATGTGAGCGATCAACGTGATTTCAGTCTATGCCTTATCCCCTCTGCCTTCTGACGACAACAACTGGACAACATTTCTGAATTCTGCTATTAAGATAATGGCCATTCATGATGGTGGTCTTCGAAGATACAAATCGCTGAAATGCGTTTAATCATTTTTACCTGATTCACCATAAACCTATAAAGGAGATTAAAAAAATGAAGTACTCGCTCCTCGCTGCCGCCTTGGTAACCCTTACATTCACCGCATGTGACCAGATGAAAGAACACAAGCCTGGCGAAGGAAAGCCCGGACAATACCCCCCCAGCTTGTGGGAAAAACGTGAAGGGCAATTGAGCGATGCAGATATTGAAGCAGCTCAGAAGGAAGGATCCACCGGAACGGAGACACAAAGTGAACCACCCAAGGAAGAACCCCAGTATTAATACAAACAAGCAGATTCTTGAAAAAGCCGTCCTTCGGGACGGCATTTTTTTGCTTTTGTAATACTGTCTATTCCTTGTTTACGTGTGTCATGCCGAGGTTTGAATGAAGAAATCTCTTCTGTTACACTACCTGCTTCCAGTACATTATAGGATGATCGAATAATGAATTACTCACTCCTTGCCGCTGCCATAGTGGCTCTGACATTATCCGCCTGCGAATACAAAAAACATCCTATGGACAAGCCGCCCCCCTCCGCCATGGCAGAAAGAGAATCGGCACCGAATTTCGATGAACTGGATAAAGAGGCTGGCAGCGCCGAAAGCACCGGCAGCAGTGCAGGAAAGGAAGAGGCCCCCGCCGCCAATTGACATGACGGCATCCCTTCTATCCATATCCGCAATGACGGAGCAGCTTCGTAAATTTCGGTTGGGTAGAGGGGATTTTACGATATAATGAAATTCCGTCTTACCTCATTTATATTCCATTTTTATTAAGGACCCCCCGATAATGAAACTTTCACTCCTCGCCGCCACCCTCATGATGGCACTCGCTCTCTCGGCATGCAAAAGACCGGAACAGGCACTACCTGCCAATACAGAAACCTACGGAACCCGCACTGAAGAGGGTACGACTCTGGATGAGGAACGCGGCCCAGGCGCGACGGACGATAAGAGTTCTGCTGCCCCGGCTGATTCGGCAACCGCCGTTGCTGCGGCTCCCGCGGCTGAAGAGGAAGATGAATATTCCGGTCCGGCGGTCCTTCCCGGACACCGCCTCGATGGCAACGGCAATCCGCTGCCCGAAGGCGAAAGCGGCATTCCTGCCGGCCATTAATAAGAGCAGGATGTGTTTCCGAAAAAGCCATCCATCGGGATGGCTTTTTTATCGCCTGAATATTACCCATCCCGCCGGATATCCTTCCGGTAACTTGCCAAAAACGCCAGCAGTTTGAAAAACCAAGATTTTTTGGTGTACAATATTGATCTTTGTCAACAATACAGAAGAGGGGAAGAATGAGATTTACACTTCTTGCAGCGGCCGTGGCGCTTGCACTTACAGCCTGCGGCAAGCCAAGCCAGGCGCTTCCGGAACAGGAAAAAGAAAACTTCGAGAGAATCATGTCTCAGCAATCGTCGGGTTCGGATCAGTCCGCTGCTCCGTCGGATGCTGAAACTGCGGGCAGCACAGAATAAAAAACGTCATCCCGCAAACCGGCGCGGTTCAAAGCCGAGCATCCATAGACGCCGGATAGCTCAAGCACCCGGTGTCATCGCTTCATCTCGGATATCTTGAGGTGAAGTGCGTCAGACAGAAGAAACAAGCCGTCCTCTGGACGGCTTGTTGTTTTTCTAACAGCCTGAATCAGAAAAGCTCCCGCCACCCGAATCCCTCATTCTGATCAGCCACGCCAATCCAGTTCGGTTCGCAGTTCAAGGCACGGCTCAGAACTGTTTGGGCAAGCAGAGGAGTGTTGTTTTTCTGGCTCAGATGAGCTGCAATGATATGCTGGAGACGACTGCAATCGAGACGCGCGAGAAGATCCGCTGACGCGGAGTTCTCAAGATGACCGAATCGCCCCCCCACCCGCTGCTTGAGCCTCGGGGGATAATCCCCCGCTGCAAGCATTTCCGCATCATGATTGCATTCCAGCACAAGCGCATCGCAGCGATTCAGAGTCGCTTCGATATGAGGTGTCGAACAACCGGTATCCGTGAGCACACCCAGGCGCCGCTCCCCGTCACTGAATACGAATTGCGCCGGTTCCTGCGCGTCGTGAGGGACCGGATAAGGCTCGATCTCGATATCTCCGATCACAAAACGTTCATAACCGCTGATGATATCGATCCGCGGCAACAGCTTGAACGTTCTCTCGACGCGACGCCAGGTGCCGTGAGTCAGCCATATGGGGATACCCAGCCGACGCGCTAACCGGGCAACTCCGCCGACATGATCACCATGCTCGTGTGTAATCACGATCGCATCGATGGTTTCCGCTTCAAGGCCAAGCCGCTCCAGGCGAATGAAAACTTCCTTCAGGGTAAAGCCACAATCGAGCAGCAATCGCGTATTGCCCGACTCAACCACAAGGCTGTTACCTTGGGAACCGCTCCCTAAACAGGCAAAACGCATGCGCAACGAAATAATGGAAGAACACAGGAAACTCTATGCATCAGACTTTATTTTACCCGTTCTGCCCCGGCGGTGACTGAGCTTTTTTTGGAATGCCGAAACCCTGGACAGATGCATTCCTCTATACGTCACCTGTGCGGGGTTGCGCCTCGTGCCTGTCTCACGCATGTTCAAGAAGTTTTTTCCTGCTCCGAAATAATTCGCATATTTCATCTGCTGATAACGGGTAAGCCAGGTAATAGCCCTGAATCTCGTCACATGCGCGTTTTCGCAAAAAATCGAACTGTTCAGCAGTCTCCACGCCTTCAGCGACGACCCTCATGCCCAGACTGTGCGCCATCTCGATGATGGCGGTCGTGATCGCGGCGTCCGCGGAATTGGTGGTGATCTCTCTTATGAAGGAGTGATCGATCTTCAATACATCCACGGGAAAACGTTTCACATAAGAAAGGCTCGAATAGCCTGTCCCGAAATCATCGATTGAGATCCGGATCCCCAGCTTCTTCAACCGCGTGAGGATGACCGCCGTCTTTCTGGCGTGCATCATCAGTGAACTTTCCGTCAACTCCAGTTCCAGTAAATCGGAATCAATGCTGTTTTCCCTCAGCGACCGCTCCGTCTGCAACTCGAACTCCAGCAATTCCGGTTGAATATCGTTTATCCGAAGCGCATGAATGACATCCTGGTCGAGGGTGCTCCGGGAAAACTGCCTGCCGGAGACATTGACCGATACCGGGATGTCACCGGCTCCTTGCCGGCGCCACGTGGCGATCTGCCGACATGCGCTGTCGATCACCCATGCCCCTACCCGGTCAATCAGCCCGGTCTGCTCCAGGATGGGAACAAATTCGAGCGGCGCGACGAGCTCGCGCTCGGATCGCTTCCACCTTATCAGGGCTTCCACCCCGGTCACTTCCCCGCTGACGAGGTCCACCTTTGGCTGATAGTACAAAACGAATTCGTTACGCTCCAGTGCGTTGCGCAGCGCATTCTCCTGATCCAGCTTTTCCAGCGCTTGAGCATTCATCTCCGCCATGAAATAGCGATAGGTATCCTTGCCCGCCTGTTTCGACCTGTACATCGCAGTATCCCCGTTCCTGACAAGCGTGTCGGCGTCATGCGAGTCCGTCGGATAATTACTGATCCCGATACTGACCGTGACCGTAAGCTTGCCGCCTTTCAGATCGAACGGCCGGCGGAGCGCTTCCCTGATCTTGCTCACCACGATTGCAGCAATTTCCAGACCAGCCGGTGCCACCAGGATACAGCCGAATTCATCTCCCCCGAGTCGCGCCACGATATCGGTGACTCGCAGACATTTCAGCAAGCGCAGACTGAACTCGCGCAATAACTCATCCCCCCGTTCGTACCCCCACGCCTCATTGATATTCTTGAAATTATCAATACCCAGAAACAGCACGGTGACAATCCGCTGATTGAGTTGTGCCTGCTTTATAGTTTTCTGAAGGGATTCATGAAACAGGGTACGGCCGGGAAGATGGGTCAGTGCGTCGTAGTGGGGAAGATGGTCCGGCAGTTCTTCCCCCTCTCTCCTGTCCTGTCTCTCCATGAAACTTTCCGCTGGCACGATTTCACGTCTCGACATAGACCGCATCTTCTTTTGCAGGAGCCTGATTTCCAGTACATCGCGAATGTGGGTCAGCACTTCGAGCCGGTCAAAAGGCTTTGTGATAAACCCTTTCGCGCCCGCCTCCAGCGCGCGCACCTTATGCCCGGGCTGCGCAGTAATCACCAGCACGGGAAGATCACCGCTTTGTTCGAAGCGCGATGCACTTTCGAGGCTGCTGCAGCACATGTCCGCTTCCGCCATTCGCAGATCCTCCATCACCTGAAATCCATCCATTTTTGGCATCATCAGATCAAGCAGGATAAGATCGTAGGGATTCATGCGATGGAGATCGCAGACTTCGAGCGGATTCATCGTGGAAACCACGCAGGTATAACCCGCGCCGATCAATATTCCCCGGAGCAACTCGACATTTTCTCTTCTATCGTCAACGATCAGAATGCTCGCATTGAAAATATCGGAGGCGGTAATCATCGAACCCTTCTATTAAAGAAGAAGCACATTCCAGAATTTCATAAGACTATTCCTTGATCCCGACAAAATTTCGCTGGAGTATATATTATCTCAAGCAGAATTCATGCCAATGACCTTGAAATTGCCCTTTAAGCCAATAACGATGCCGTTTGAGCACACCTGGAAAGACCGCTGAATGATTTATCCGGCAAGAGAAAACATCTATTGTAAAATTTCCCGATAAACTTGGTGCAACACCAAGCCAGATCACTTTGCCGACATTTCCATGAAGTGGCATTTTTCAAATAAACAAACAGGGCCAGTGAATCCACAAATGAAAAAATGTTCGATAACGTAATGGCTTTTTTTGCTCATTGGGGTATTACTGCGCTTTCCCTGTGGGTGGCAAGCGCCATCTTTCACGGCATTTCATTTGCGAGCGGAAAATCGCTGTTCATTTCCGCCCTGCTGCTGGGTTTCGTCAATGCCGTCATCCGGCCGGTTGTCATTATTCTCACCATACCGCTGACGCTGATTTCGTTCGGATTCTTCCTGCTGGTCATCAACGCGCTGATGCTGCTCCTGGTATCGGCACTCGTGCCCGGCTTCAGGGTTTCGGGATTCTGGACAGCTTTTTTTGCGAGTATCGTAATTACGTTACTCAGTTTGTTCGTAGGCATGCTGATATTTCCGGCAGAAAATAACCTGTTCGTTGTCCCGCCCGCCCAGCAGGGAGTAATGATCTGAAATGAGGGCCCTATCCTCGCTTTTCTGCTGTCGTCACCCTTCCTGATCGCTTGGCTTTGCCATCCCGACCTTGGATGCCCGGTAAGGATTTTTTCATTCATGTCCCGTCTGTTTCCAGTTTTGCGATATCCAGCAGGGGCGCCATCTTCCTCGCATCTGCGCCAGAATCATGCGGCAGCACGCCCAGCAGGGGAGCGCCCAGGCGCTGCATCAGGGAAGCCAGGTTTTCTTCGAAAGCGCGCATAGCCGGATCAATGCAATTGGCCACCCATCCGGCGAGCGGCAGGGTGGCGGCACGTATCGCTCGCGCAGTCAGCAATGCATGATTGATGCAGCCAAGGCGCATCCCCACCACCAGTATGACCGGCAAGCCCAGCCTCTGTGCCATGTCCGCAGTATCCTGCCTTTCACTCAATGGCACAAGAAAACCGCCGGCGCCCTCCACGATCACGACATCGGCCTTTTCCCGCAACTGGCGACAGGAGTGATCGATGATGCCGATATCGATTTCCATATCTGCGCGGACAGCGGCAATATGCGGTGCGATGGCCGGATCGAGCGCATAAGGGTTCCGCTGTGCCCGAGTTGCTGTCACATTGCTCGCCGCTGCCAGCAACTCCACGTCCATCCACTCTCCATTCTCCGCGCCGGCCGCCACTGGCTTCATGCCGATCACCTTTCTGCCGCGGGCACGATAGGCATAAAGCAAGGCGCAGCTGACCAGCGTTTTACCTATGCCCGTATCGGTCCCGGTCACGAAGTAAGCCGTCATGAGAATATCCCCCTATTCCAGACCCAGTTGCCGCCGGGTTTCAGGCGTGAGAACCGAAGCACGCGGCTCGGGTTTCCAGGCATGACCGTAGACCACTTCGAACGTCGCCGGCAACTTGCCCTCGCTGCGCAAGGTCTCGTAATGGCTGAGAATACTTTGCCATGTCTTTTTACCCGTCAGTCCCCGCCGTCTTCCACGGGTTACATTGTGCGCCCCGATCGCCTTGAGATCGCGCATCAGGCTGATCGGGTCATCATATGTCATTGTAATGTATTCCATATCCATGACCGGGGTGGCGAACCCGCTGTGCACCAGCATATCGCCGATGTCATGCATGTCGAGGAAACGGTTGACATGACTGAAGCCATCCACCGAGCGAAAAGCCTCGCGTAATTCCTTCAGTGTATCGGGTCCGAACGTGCTGAACATGAACAGTCCGCCAGTCCTGAGTACACGGCGTACCTCGGCAAAGATGGTCCTGACATCGTTGCACCACTGCAATGCCAGATTGGACCATACCAGGCCGGCACAGGCATCCCGGCAGGGTAATTGCTCGATATACGCAACCACATGAGCCACCCTGCGCCAGGATGATCTTTCCCCCAGCCGACGCCACCAGGGCAGCGGAGGGCTTGCCTGAACATGCATGGTCAGCGCCAGATCGACCGCAAGGATTCGTGCGTCCGGATAGCGGGTGAGCAGCTTGCGCGTACCATGACCGGTGCCGCTGCCGGCATCCAGGATGATGTCAGGATGATATTTTATGTAATCCAGGCGCGACAGCATGCGGTCCCCCACCTCGCGCTGCAGAATGGCAGCCTGGTCATAGCTGGCTGCAGCCCGCTCGAATGCAGACCGCACCCCATGTTTGTCTAAGATGTAGCGCTCATCCATTTTTCATAAGCCGCGTCATGGCAACTGCAAACTGATCCGGGCAGGATAAAAAGGGCGCGTGACCGCAATGCGCCAGCATGAGCAATTCCGCATTTGGAAACTCGCTGCTCATCCATCGTGCCGCATCCGGATGGGTAATGACGTCATTCTCCCCGTGAAGGAGCAATACAAACTGATCGATCTTCGAAATTTTTTTTCGAAGATCGATCGACAGCAGGATCTGCAAACCAGCCTCCAGCGCTGCTTCATCCGGCTCGCCGCGCACGAACGCATTCTGACGCAACTGTGAAAGCACATCCTTGGTGTCGCCGCTCGCTCCGCGCACCTGCAAAGTCAGAAATCGGTTCATCGTACCCCTGTAATCCCGCCTCAAATTGATCGTGAAAAGCTGCAACATGGCCGCCTCCGCTCCATGCAGCCAATCGTCTCGGCGTGTAAAACAGGGCGTGGTCGAAATCAGGGCAAGCTTGCGAATCCTTTCTGGATTGCGCGCCGCCAGTTCGATCGCAATCTGGCCCCCTAGCGACCACCCGCAGACAATGGCCTCCTCGGGCAGAATTTCCTCCACCGCCGCAATCAGGCACTCCAGTGCTTCGGAGGGAGATTTTTCAGCAGCCGTCCGGAAAACGCTCATGCAAGCGGGGCTGGATCCACGGCTGAATCCATGCCCCGGCAAATCAACCAGATGCACGCGAAAATGCCGCGCCAGTCGCCCCGCAACGCTTCCCCAGGTTCCGCTGTGCATGGCCCACCCATGTAACATCACCAGATCGGGCCCTGCCCCGAAGGATTCGACATAAAGACTCATCCACGGATCATCCCGTCAGAGTGCCCTCCAGTTCACGGAGGGCGGCTCCGAGCCGTGCAACCTCGTCGACGGTATGAGTGGCGGATATCGATATTCGCAGGCGCGCCATGCCTTGAGGCACCGTCGGAGGGCGGATGGCCGGCACGAGGATGCCCTTCTCGCGCAACCCCTGGCTGATACGCACGGTCAGATCGTGCTGGCCGATGAGCAGGGGCTGGATGGGTGTCTCCGAAGGAAGCAGCTTCCAGCGCAGGAACTTCACTTCCTGCTTGAGTGAAGCAATGAGTTGCATGAGGTTTTTTCTCCGCCACTCATCCGTTTCGATCAGTTCCAGGCTTGTCAGCAAGGCGTAAGATAATAATGGAGGTGTCGCGGTGGTATAGATATAGCTGCGCGCGTGCTGGATCAGGGTTTCGATGACTTCGGCCTCCGCAGCGACAAAGGCACCGGATACGCCCGCCGCCTTGCCAAGCGTTGCCATATAGATGAAACCAGGAAAACGAATGTCGAAATGTGCTCGTGCGCCTCTTCCCTGCTCGCCGATCACGCCGAAGCCGTGTGCATCATCGAGCACCAGCCATGCCCCGTATCTCTGGCACAACGCCAGCAGCTCCGGCACGGGCGCCATATCTCCATCCATGCCGAACACCGCATCGGTCACCACGAGCTTGCGCCTGGCTCCGGATGCGGCAAGCTGGCGCTCAAGCACCACCAGGTTCATGTGAGGATAGCGACTGAACCGGGCGCGGGATAAGAGCGCCGCGTCGTTAAGGGAAGCATGATTGAGCCTGTCGGCAAATATCGCATCGCCGCGACGCGCCAGTGACGTGATAATCCCGGCATTCGCCATGTAGCCCGTCGAAAACAGCAGGGCGCGGGGAAGGCCGGTGAAGCGGGCCAAGGCTTCCTCCAGCGCTTGATGGGCCGAGGAATGACCGCTGATGAGATGCGAGGCGCCTGCCCCGACCCCGTACCGCTTCGACCCCTCGCAAACTGCAGCGACCAGCTGCGGATGATTCGCCAGGCCGAGATAATCATTGCTGCAGAACGCGAGATATTCACGTCCCTCAATGCGGACATGGGTATGCTGCGGACCCTCCAGCATAAGGCGATGGCGGTACAGATTGCTTGCCGCACGCTCATGCAATTCATGCTCAAGGGATGCGGTATCGTCAAACATTTCAGCAGCCTGGGAAACGAGGCTTTGACAGGAAGAGGCAGAACAGACCCGGGATCAGGGGGGGACAGTGCAGGAGCGGCAGGGCTGCATTTATGCTGACTGCAGTCCCAGCCTGCCGAATAGCGCCTTGTCCCGGTCGGCTTCAGGATTGCCGGTGGTCAGCAGTTTATCCCCATAGAAGATGGAATTTGCACCGGCAAAGAAACACAATGCCTGGATTGCGTCGGACATTTCCCTTCTACCGGCAGAGAGCCTGACCATTGCGTTTGGCATGGTAATCCGGGCCGCTGCAATGGTGCGCACGAATTCCAGCGGATCAAGCATATCCGTGCCATGCAGCGGGGTGCCTTCCACCTGCACCAGATGGTTGATGGGAACTGATTCAGGATAGGGGTCGAGATTGGCCAGTTGAGCGATCAGACCGGCACGGGCGCCGCGGGTTTCCCCCATGCCTACGATTCCGCCGCAGCATACGTTGATGCCTGCATCACGAACCTTTTCCAGCGTATCCAGCCGGTCTCCGTAGGTGCGGGTGGTGATGATTTCGTCGTAGAATTCGGGGGCAGTATCGAGGTTGTGGTTGTAGTAGTCGAGTCCCGCCTGCTTCAGTTGCTGCGCCTGGCCTGGCCTCAGCATTCCAAGCGTCGCGCAGGTTTCGAGGCCGAGCGCCTTTACCGCCCCAACCATTTCCACCATTCTCTCCATGTCGCGCTGCTTCGGCCCGCGCCACGCCGCGCCCATGCAGAATCGTGTCGCTCCCTGCGCTTTGGCGGCTGCTGCCGCAGCCGCCACGTCATCAACGGACAGCATGTCCTGATTTTCCACGCTGGTATGATAGCGCGCAGCCTGCGGGCAATAACCGCAGTCTTCCGGACAACCGCCCGTTTTAACCGAAATCAGCGTAGACAGCTGCACCGCATTGGGATCATGATGCTCGCGATGAACGAGATGCGCACGATGAATCAGATCATTGAACGACAAATCCAGCAGAGCCTTCACCTCTGCCACGCTCCAGCGCGACGCTCCCGAACTGCCCGGAGACGCAACGGCCTTTCCGGACGATTTACACACTGCACTGTCCGGGCGCGCCGGCGTATTTCTGATCCAGTCGGAAGTTAACTGACTCATGTCCTGCCCCAGCGATCAGGTTATATTGTTTCGAGGAGAGAAAAAGGAGAAGAGCAAACGACCTCGGCTGCACACGACGTGGCCCCGTACCCGCACGCCCTGCTTCGGCTTTACCCGTTCATCATTCATCCCTAAGAACTGATCATCTCCAATTATTCCGCTATTGTCAATTTTTACAGGGATTTTTTTGAACAGCCGATTAAAAATGATACTACCTAGATTGCCACTGAGTGAAAAAAATTGTCTTTTGTGCGGCACCGTTGCCGAAAGCGACTTCTGCCCGCCATGCTACAACAGCCTGCCCCGTCTCTCATCTCCGCAGTGCGCTGTCTGTGCCTTGCCGGGAACCGGCTCCGACGTCTGCGGGGCCTGCCTTGCCCATCCGCCCGCGTTCGATCGCAGCCACGCGGCGGTGAGCTATGCCTTCCCGGTGGATGCGCTCCTGCATTCATTCAAGTACCGCTCCAACCTCGCACTTGCGTCTGTGCTGGCCGATCTGCTGGTTGCGGCGATACGCGATCACGACGAAGGCTGGCGCGACTGGGAGCAATCGCCCGAAGTCGACCCGGCAACCGGCGCCCCGCGCGACTTCACCGAAATGCCGATGCCGACGGCGACGCGCATCTGGAGCGAGAGCATTCTCGCCGCCGCCGCCGGGGCATTGTCGCACTCCGAGGCGTTGCGGCGGTATCAGCAGTTTCTCGACTCGCAGGGCATCCGGCTCACCCGCGAACGGGCCGTAGCGCTCGACGCCGCCTTGTCGTTTCGGCACGGGT
>CAYXQR010000009.1:0-20320 GCA_964466955.1 uncultured Nitrosospira sp. | reverse complement strand
GCCTTGATCGAATCGGTGAAAACGGTGCGCCCCTCGTGCAGGATGTGTACTTGATCACACACGCTTTCGACCTCGGACAGGATATGCGTGGAAAGAACGATGGCGCGGTTCGTGCCGAGCTCCCGGATGAGGTTACGGATTTCCCGTATCTGATTGGGGTCCAATCCTGCTGTGGGTTCATCCAGAATAATGACATCAGGGTTATGAATGATCGCCTGTGCGATCCCCACACGCTGCTGGTATCCTTTCGAAAGCGAGCCGATCAAGCGTTGTCCGCTATTGCTCAGGCCGCAACGCTGCATGGCCTTGTCTACGCTTGGACCGATATCGAAGTGATCAATCCGGTGCAGCCTGGCTGTAAATCGTAAATATTCGCTCACCGTCAATTCCCGATAGAGCGGCGCGATCTCCGGCAAATATCCGATCCGGGCTTTGGCATCCTGTGGCTTGCTGAGTAGATCAATGCCACAGATTTCGATCCGACCTGCGCTGGGAGCAAGGGTGCCTGTGAGCATGCGCATGACGGTGGTTTTCCCTGCTCCATTGGACCCGAGGAACCCCAGCACTTCACCGTGCTTCACTTCCAGATCGATGCCATGCACGGCGGTACGGGTACCAAAATACCGATACAGGCCATAGGCAGAAACGGTAACAGGACGGTTCATGGCGGATAATTATGCAGTCGGGTTTTGGAGCTTCTTCATCCAGTCGGCTGCAAACGGCTGGCCGAAAGAATTCATCAGATTCACCCTGTGGAAGACAGGCCGGGAAGAAGCCCATGTTCGAGGCGTCCACTTGTGATAAGCGTAAAATATACCTAATATGTTGGCTGTGCTGAAGGATCGCACCGCCATTTCATTGTCTTTTCGTCGTCTTTTGCGAGCCCTGTCCGGATTTCTTCATGAGTCTTAAATTTCCCGGCGTATTGACGCTGCTTCTTCTTGCCGCCTGTTCGCAGATTCCTGCGAAGTCCGATAAAAAGGCCGAGTTGGCGGCAAAACCTGGAGCCGGACAGTCAAATTTACCCAGCCAGGATTTGACTTCTCCCATGCTGTTCGAATTCCTGCTGGCCGAAACCGCGCTGCAGCGCGGAGATACGGATATTGCGGTTCGTACTTATCTCAAGCTCGCCAAAGAAACGCGTGATCCGCGGGTGGCCCAGCGCGCTACCGAAATAGCGCTTCAGGCACGCCAGGCAGGGCCCGCGCTTGAGGCGGCCAAGGCATGGATCGATCTCGATCCAGACTCGCTTGCAGCCCGCCAGACGATTGCCGCGATGCTGGTGAATCTCGGGAGACTGGATGAAGCGCGGCCCCATCTGGAGAAATTACTCGCTTCCGCGGGGGATAATATCGAGGAAGCGTTCATGCAGCTAAACAGCCTCCTGGTGCGGAATCCCGACAAAAATGCCACATTCGAACTGGTGCGACAGCTTGCGGACCCTTATCGCCAGTTGCCGGAAGCGCATTTTGCCATGTCCCAGGCTGCCTGGTTTGCCGATCGTTTCGACGTGGCGCTGGTCGAGATGAAGCGGGCGTTGGCGCTGCGCCCGGAATGGGAGATGGCGGCGATCTATCAGGGCCGGATACTGGCACGCACTTCCACCGCCAGTGCTCTCGAATTTTTCGAAGACTACCTTCGGACTTATCCCAAAGCCAATGATACCCGCGTCACCTACGCACGGTTACTGCTGGCGGAAAAAAATTATAGCAAAGCGCGGGAGCAGTTTCAGCAGCTTCTGGCGGAAAATCCGGGAAATGCCGATGTGGCAGTGGCGGTGGGTCTGCTGTCGGTTGAATTAAGCGACTATGACGCAGCGGAGGCAAGTTTCAAAAGTGCGCTGGAGCTTGGATACCGCGACCCCGGAACGGTGCGCTATTACCTGGGCGGAATATCTGAAAAAAATCAGCATGCCGATCAGGCGATGGAGTGGTATCGGTCCGTTACGGAGGGCGCCCAATACGTTCCGGCCCAGATCAAGTATGCACTCCTGCTCAGCAAGCAGGGGAAAACCAAGGAAGCCATTCATCACTTGCAGCAATTGCCTGTCACGACCGATCAGCAGCGGGCGCAACTGGTCATTGCCGAATCGCAACTCCTGCGGGAAATGGGCGAGCATGTGAAGGCATTTCAGTTGCTCACTGTGGGCGTGGAAAAATTTCCCGACTATGCCGACCTTCTCTATGATCGTGCTCTGGCAGCGGAAAAAATAGGCAAATCCGATGTCATGGAGCAGGATTTGCGCAAACTGATCCGTTTGAAGCCGGATCATGCCCATGCCTATAATGCGCTTGGCTATGGTCTTGCGGAACACACCGACCGGTTGCCGGAAGCACTGGAGCTCATCGAGAAGGCCATCAAGCTTTCTCCGGGTGATCCCTACATCATGGATAGCCTGGGCTGGGTGCATTACCGCATGGGCAACATCAACCAGGGGCTCGACTACCTGAAGCAAGCATTCGAGCTCAATCCCGACCCGGAAATCGCTGCCCATCTTGGTGAGGTATTATGGGTACAGGGAATACAGAAACAGGCTAAGGAAATCTGGGAAGAGGCGCTCAGGAAAAATCCCGGTAATGAAGCCCTGCTGGGCGCCATGAAGAAATTCATGAAGTAGCGGATTTGCCGGATGACGGGTTCCGCTGTCGCGTTGCAGATCCAATTCGTGATCAGGAGTTGTTCGCAGCTCTGCAATCGTGCATTTTCTGTCTACGCACGTTCGATTTGCCATAAATTCCTTCCATGCATGCTCCTGCTCCTTGCAGGTTGTTCCGTTCTTGCTCCTAAAAATGAAGCGGTCAGCACGATCGTCAAGGAGTCAGCGGAGGATAAATCCCGTTTGTCATCCCCGGATTTTCGGCTGCTGGGTCGATTATCGATCAAGGGTGGCAAGGAAAGTTTCTCAGGTGGGATACAATGGCATCACTCGGAAGAGGCGGATGAATTTTTTCTGCTTTCTCCCCTGGGGCAGGCATTGGCGCAGATTCATCGCATCCCGGAAGGCGTGGTTCTGACAACCTCGGAACAGGAGCATTACTACGCGGATGACGTGGAAAGTCTCACGGAGGAGGTGCTGGGTTGGCGCCTGCCTCTTGCCGGCTTGCAATATTGGGTGCAGGGTATGAATTCGCCGGTCACGTCCTCGGCGATGGATCTCGATGCACAGGGGCGCGTGGTGGCCATACGGCAGGATGGCTGGGAGATCGGTTACGGTTATCCTCCTCTTCAGCCTGATCAGGCGTGCCCGAGAGACGGCAGGGGCCAAGCAGGGGAAGTGGCATCGGCGATACAGTGTGTCCGGACCGCTCAGGGAATTCACGCAGTTCAGATCCGGATGGTGCGTCCTCGGCTGCTGACGCTGCGGCGAGAGGATATTCAAATAAAGCTCGTAATAGATGACTGGAATTTCAACGGCAAGTGAGACAGCCAATATCCCGGGAGCGACAACAGGCGCGCCCGGGCTAGTCTGTGCGGCACCTGCCAAACTAAATCTGTTTCTGCATATAACCGGACGCAGGGAGGATGGTTATCATTTATTGCAAACGGTCTTTCGGCTGATCGATTTCTCGGATGAACTGCAGTTCGTGCCGCGGGCCGATGGGGTGATCAGGCTTCATACGCTCATACCCGGCGTGCCGGAGGAGACGGACCTTTGCGTTCGGGCGGCGAAACTGCTGCAAAAACAAAGCGGCGCTTCCTGGGGCGTGGATATTTTTCTGGAAAAACGCATTCCCATGGGTGGTGGCCTTGGAGGAGGGAGTTCGGACGCAGCTACCACATTGCTTGCGCTCAATCGCCTGTGGGGCCTGGGTTGGCGGCGGGACCAATTGCTCGAACTGGGGCTGAGCCTTGGAGCGGATGTTCCCGTGTTTCTTTTTGGCGAGAACGCTTTTGCCGAGGGTATCGGGGAGAAGCTTCTGCCTATTGCGCTGCCACCGGCCTGGTATCTTGTCCTCACGCCGCCCGTACAAGTGCCGACCGCCCAGGTTTTCAGCAGTAAGGGATTGACACGAAACACGATTCCGATCACAATACCGCCCTTTTTGGTCGAGCATGGGCACAACGATCTCGAGCCGGTGGTCTGCCGCTTATATCCGGACGTGGCGCGTTACCTCGAATGGCTTAAACGGCTCACCGGTTCCCGTAAGACTGCAATGACCGGGTCGGGGGCCTGCGTGTTTGCCGAATTTGCCACGGAGCCCGCAGCGCGAGCGGCTCTGGCGAAGATTGAGGTGGACATGGACGGGTTCGTGGCAAAGGGACTGGATCGCCATCCCATGCACGATTTTGCGGAGTAGCAAGATACTGGGGAGTCGCCAAGTGGTAAGGCACCGGATTTTGATTCCGGCATTCGTAGGTTCGATCCCTACCTCCCCAGCCAGTTCCAGCCTGAAACACAGGGATTAAGTCAGATAATTGGATATTTTTCCGATCCGCCCGGATTTTTTGCGCCTTCGTATCCGGAAACTTCCGCTCATACCCTTCTGTCATGGCCTACGATAGTCTGATGGTTTTCACGGGCAATGCCAATCCCCGGCTGGCGCAGGATGTTGCGCGACACCTCAGTCTGCGCCTGGGGCGTGCCACGGTCGGCCGCTTCAGCGATGGCGAGGTCATGGTGGAAATTCTTGAAAATGTGCGGGGCAAGGATGTGTTTGTCCTGCAATCCACCTGCATGCCGACCAATGACAACCTGATGGAATTGCTGGTGCTGGTGGATGCGCTGAAGCGTGCATCGGCAGGGCGGATCACCGCGGCGATGCCCTATTTCGGCTATGCTCGCCAGGACAGGAGACCGCGTTCCGTGCGCGTTCCCATCACCGCGAAGGTCGTTGCCAACATGCTCACCAGTGTCGGCATCGACCGGCTATTGACCATGGATTTGCATTCGGATCAGATTCAGGGTTTTTTTGATATTCCGGTAGACAATGTTTACAGCATGCCGATCCTGTTGGGCGATCTTTGGAAAAACGATTACCAGAATCTGGTAGTGGTTTCGCCGGATGTAGGTGGCGTGGTGCGGGCGAGACAAATGGCCAAACGCCTGGAGTGCGATCTGGCAATCATAGACAAGCGCCGACCCAAGGCGAATGTCGCCAAGGTCATGAATATCATCGGCGAGGTTGAAGGGCGTACTTGCGTCATCATGGATGACATGGTGGATACCGCCAACACCTTGTGCGAAGCAGCGAGGGCGTTAAAGGAACATGGGGCAGAGCGTGTGTTGGCTTATTGCACGCATCCGGTATTGTCGGGCAAGGCGGTGGAGCGGATTGCAAGCTCGGATCTGGACAAGCTGGTCGTTACCGATACCATACCGTTGCGTGCTGACGCGCTTGCGTGCGATCGCATTTGCCAGTTGAGCGTGGCGAGCCTGCTGGCCGAAACCATGTTGCGTATCAGCAATGAAGATTCCGTAAGTTCATTATTCATGGAATGAACGGAGGATTCGACTTGCCCGGCCTGGTATGGCACGGGCGATTCTCTGGCGGAAGAGCGTGCAAATTCTTTATAAATCAGGGTCATCTGGTCGCGGATGATCCACCTTCAGGAGAAAACGATGCAAATTGAAATCAGCGCCAGCAAGCGCACGCTGCAGGGCAAAGGTGCGAGCCGCCGCCTGCGTGGTTCCGGCAAAGTGCCGGGAGTCATCTATGGTGGGGATACTTCCGCGCAATCCATTGAACTGGATCACAATAATCTTTATCACCAGATCAAGCTGGAGGCTTTCCACGCTTCCATCCTTTACCTGAGTATAGAAGGGCAGAAAGAAAAAGTGCTGTTGCGCGACATACAGATGCATCCGTTCAAGCAACAGGTGCTGCACGTTGACTTCCAGCGTGTCGACCCAAAGAAGAAAATACACATGAAAGTGCCTGTGCATTTCCTCAATGAGGATATTGCGCCGGGCGTGAAGCTTTCCGGGGGAATCGTCAGCCATGTCTTGACCGAAGTCGATGTTTCCTGTCTGCCCAAGGATCTGCCCGAGTTCATTTCCGTGGACCTGATCGATCTTGCTGCGGGAAACACCGTGCATCTGAGCAATCTGACATTGCCGGAAGGCGTGGAAATTCCCTCTCTGCTCAAGGGAGAGGATTTGCCGGTAGCGGCCATTACCATCCCGCGTTCGGTAGCCTCTGAAGCTTCGGCCGAAGGAGAGGAAGAGAAAAAATAAGCAGCGGCTGCTTTTCCTTGCAGAAAAGCTCGGATTCAGGCCCGCTGGAGTTTCCGCGGGCTTTTTCCTTTTTTATGAATGAAGCATCTACGTTCCGATACGTTCGATGAAACTTATCGTCGGTCTTGGCAATCCGGGCAGGGAATATGCAGCAACGCGCCACAATGCGGGCGCATGGTGGCTGCTTCGGCTTGCGGATGAATTGGGGATCAGCCTCAAAGCGGAATCGCGATTTCATGGCCTGTGCGCACGCGTTGGTCAGGGTGATTCGGAATTGTGGCTGCTCAGCCCCCAGACGTACATGAACGCCAGCGGAAAATCCGTGGGAGCCTTGTGCCGTTTCTACAAGATCCAGCCGAAGCAGATACTCGTGGTGCATGACGAACTGGATTTGCCGCCCGGCACCGCCAGGCTGAAGCTGGACGGCGGGCTGGGCGGCCATAACGGATTGAAGGATATCGTTGCTCATCTGGGTACCAGGGAATTCTGGCGCCTGCGCATCGGCATCGGTCATCCCGGCGACAGGCATGCGGTGGTGAATTATGTGCTGCAGCCCCCGCTCAAGGAGGAGGCGGTACTGATAGGCGATGCGATCCAGCAAAGCCTGGCCGTCTGGCCGCTCATCGTGGGGGCCAATTTTGAAGCCGCGATGACGAAGCTGCATACCCAGAAGTAAAGTCGATCGAAGGCTGCAACAGGCAATATGCGCATTCCAGCAGTTAGCGTGTTCCTGGTTCACCGGCTTGCCCAGTGTGGCACGGAATTGTTTTAGTTGTGAAAGAACCAGAGAGATGGCTGCAGCACCGGAAATCTGTTTTTACTGACAATATGGGCCTGAGTTTAGAGCTGTTAAGCGGAACCACCCCACATCATGAGCCTAAAATGCGGAATCGTTGGCTTGCCCAACGTTGGAAAATCCACTCTCTTCAATGCCCTGACCAAGGCTGGCATCGCGGCTGAAAACTATCCCTTCTGCACCATAGAGCCCAATGTGGGTATTGTCGAGGTACCCGATCCGCGCCTCGCGGCCCTGGCCGCAATCGTCAAGCCGCAAAAAGTGCAGCCCGCCATCGTCGAGTTCGTGGACATCGCCGGGTTGGTTGCAGGTGCGTCGAGAGGCGAAGGGCTGGGCAATAAATTCCTCGCTACCATTCGAGAAACCGATGGCATCATCAACATGGTACGCTGCTTTGCCAATGATAACGTCGTGCACGTGGCTGGCACGGTCGATCCGGTTTCCGATATCGAAACCATCCAGACAGAACTGGCGCTTGCCGATCTCGCAACTATCGAGAAAACCTTGCAACGCGAAACAAAGCTGGCGAAATCCGGGGCCAAAGAGGCGATCAAGTTCGTCGCGCTGCTGGAGACGGTGCGCACGCATCTGGATCAAGGCAGGCCCGTCAGGAGCTTGCCCTTGGAAAATGAACAGCAGCAACTGCTGAAACCGCTCTGCCTGCTTACCGCCAAGCCGGCGATCTATGTGGCGAATGTGGACGAGAAAGGGTTCACCGATAATCCCCTGCTAGACCGTGTGCGGGAATATGTCGAACGCGAAGGCGCGCCGGTGGTTGCGATCTGCGCAGCCCTTGAATCCGAAATTGCCGAAATGCCGGACGACGACAAGGAAATATTCCTGGCTGATATGAACCTTGAGGAGCCGGGGCTGAATCGGCTGGTGCGCGCTGCCTATCAGTTGCTGGGACTGCAAACCTACTTCACGGCGGGGGTGAAAGAAGTCCGCGCATGGACCATCGTCAAGGGAGACACCGCACCCCAGGCCGCTGCCGTAATCCATACCGATTTTGAAAAAGGCTTCATCCGTGCCGAGGTCATCAGCTACGATGACTTCATTTCCTGCAAGGGCGAACAGGGCGCAAAAGAAGCGGGCAAGATGCGACTGGAAGGCAAGGAATACGTCGTCAAGGACGGGGACGTGATGCACTTCCGCTTCAACGTCTAATCCGGGCTCTTTGCCGATTGCGGTATTTGCAGGGTCTGAAGCAATTTGCCTGAGCACACTGCCGGTCCCTTGAAATTCCGCCCCTCACTCCATATTCTCCGGTTAACCAAGTGGTTAAGGTATAATTTCAGTTTTTTCGATTCCGCTTCACAGGAGAATGATCATGCCGATTTATGAATACCGTTGCGGATCTTGCGGTTTTGAAAAGGAGTATCTGCAAAAGGTGAGCGACGCGCCTGTCGCGGTATGCCCCGCATGCGGCAGCGGCGCTTATGCAAAACTGATTTCTGCGGCTGGGTTCCAGTTGAAAGGCAGCGGCTGGTACGCCACCGATTTCAAGAATAGCGGCTCCAAACCGAAACCGGCTTCGGATACGGAAAGCACTGCTCCAGCCAAGAGTGACAGCGCACCGCCAGCCGGCACAGCCTGTTCCGCCTGCCCGCACGATTAAGCCGACACAATATAGCTATAGCGAATTTATATGAAGCGTTATTTCATCACCGGGCTTCTGATCTGGGTACCACTGGGGATTACCGCCTGGGCGTTGAAATTCCTCATCAGTACGATGGATCAGTCGCTGCTGCTCCTTCCGGAAAAAATCCATCCGGAAAGTGTGGTCGGCTTCAACATCCCGGGCATGGGAACGTTGCTGACCTTGCTGGTGGTATTTCTGACCGGCCTTCTGACGACCAATATCATCGGTCAGCGGCTGGTCCTGTTCTGGGAGGGTGTCCTCTGGCGCATCCCGGTGGTGAAATCGATCTATTATGGCGTCAAGCAGGTCAGTGACACGCTCTTCTCCAGCCAGGGTGAAGCTTTTCGCAAAGCGCTGCTGGTGCAGTACCCGCGGCAAGGTTCATGGACCATTGCCTTCATGACAGGTTATCCGGGCGGGGACGTGGCCAATCATCTCAAGGGCGAGTACGTGAGCGTCTATGTGCCGACGACTCCCAATCCAACTTCGGGTTTTTTCCTGATGATGCCTCGAAGTGACGTGATCGAGCTTGACATGACCGTGGACGCGGCGCTGAAGTACATTATTTCCATGGGGGTGGTGGCGCCCGGAAACGGGAAAAAATCGGCGGGTGAACCCCACGCAGTGTTGCTGCATGGCGCGCATCCTGCCGATGCCACGACGGGTGATACGTCACCTGTCGATAGACCCTGACCCCCGACTTTCCCGGACCCTTCAATACTCCATGCGTACCAACTACTGTGGCCTCATTGATGAGGCTTATCTCGATCAGTCAGTCGCCCTGTATGGCTGGGTGCATCGCCGCCGGGACCATGGTGGCGTCATTTTCGTGGATTTGCGCGACCGCGAAGGACTGGTGCAGGTGGTATGCGATCCGGATAATGTTTCGGCCTTTGAAATCGCGGAAAGAATCCGCAACGAATTCGTGCTGAAAGTCACGGGTAAAGTGCGGCGCCGACCCGCCGGCACAGTCAATCCGAATCTCGTCAGTGGTGAAATCGAGGTGGTGGTCGCGTCCATCGAAATTCTCAATACCTCGCTGACACCCCCATTTCTGATGGATGACGAGAACCTGAGCGAAGCCGTGCGGCTGGAGCATCGTTACCTCGACTTGCGGCGCCCGCAAATGCAGGAGAACCTGCGGTTGCGCTACAAAGTGGCCATGGCGATTCGCGTGTTTCTCGACCGGCACGGCTTCATTGACGTGGAAACGCCAATGCTGACCAAGTCCACTCCCGAGGGCGCACGCGACTATCTGGTCCCCTCGCGCGTCAACAGCGGACATTTTTTTGCGCTACCGCAATCGCCGCAGTTGTTCAAGCAACTGCTCATGGTCGCAGGATTCGATCGCTATTATCAGGTGACCAAGTGCTTTCGTGATGAAGACTTGCGGGCCGATCGCCAACCGGAATTTACCCAGATCGATATCGAAACCTCGTTTCTGGACGAGGTCAGCATCATGGCGCTGATGGAAACAATGATCTGCGAGGTATTCAGGGAAGCCAGGAATATCGATCTCCCGCACCCATTCCCGCGCCTCTCGCATGCCGATGCAATTTCCCTCTATGGTTCCGACAAGCCTGATCTGCGTGTGCCCCTGGTGCTGACAGAGCTTACCGATATCATGCAGGAAGTGGAGTTCAAGGTCTTCCGCGAGGCTGCGCTGGTTATTGACGGACGGGTCGCGGCGCTTTGCGTGCCCGGAGGAGGAACGCTTTCGCGCAAGGAGATCGATGACTATACCCAGTTCGTTGCAATTTACGGTGCCAAGGGATTGGCATATATCAAGGTCAACGCGCTCGACAAGGGTCTGGAAGGGCTGCAGTCACCCATACTGAAGTTTCTGCCCCCGAAAGTCGTTCAGCTGATTCTCGAACGCACCGGCGCGGCGGATGGCGATCTTGTGTTTTTTGGAGCGGACAAGGCCAGAATCGTGAACGAGGCCCTGGGTGCCTTGCGTGCCAGGGTGGGCCATGATCGCGGATTGGCCGAAAATGGCTGGAAGCCTTTGTGGGTGGTAGATTTTCCCATGTTCGAACGGGATGAAGAAGAAAATCGCTGGCAAGCGTTGCATCATCCCTTCACTTCACCCGCGGACGGGCACGAAGATCTGCTGGAGACCAACCCGGGACAGGCATTGTCGAAGGCTTATGATATGGTCCTGAACGGTTCCGAAATCGGTGGGGGATCGGTGCGCATCCATCGTCAGGAAATTCAGTCGAAAGTATTTCGTGCATTGAATATCAGCGCTGACGAGGCGCAGGAAAAATTCGGTTTCCTGCTGGAAGCATTGCAGTATGGCGCTCCTCCTCATGGAGGAATTGCTTTCGGTCTCGATCGCATCGTTGCCATGATGGCAGGGGCGGAATCCATTCGTGACGTTATCGCCTTCCCCAAAACGCAACGCGCACAGTGCCTTCTGACCCACGCGCCCAGCACGGTAGCAGAGAAGCAACTGCGGGAACTGCATATACGACTTCGGCAGGCGTAATGCTCGAACGCGGAAGTGGATGTGGCCGACAGCGGATAAAAGTAATCGAGTAAGCGAGATAATGGACTCGCTCTTGAGTCGCGCTCCTTTTCCAATGGACTCATGGTGAAAGCCTACAAGATACCGGTTTCCGTTCTGGTCATTATCCACACTTCTGACAAGCAGGTCCTGATTCTGGAAAGGGCCGATCATGAAGGGTACTGGCAATCGGTGACGGGCAGCCAGAATCAGGGGGAAACACTCATGCAGACGGCCGTCCGGGAAGTGGAAGAAGAAACGGGTCTGGATGCCGGGTGCTATCAACTAACCGATTGGCATATCCGCAATGATTATGAGATTTATGAAGAATGGCGCTGGCGTTATTCGCCGCAGGTAACGCACAATACCGAGCATGTGTTCGGACTGCTGGTACCCGAACCTGTGCCGGTTCGGGTCGCGCCGCGGGAGCACTTGCGATTCGACTGGCTGCCATGGCAACTGGCAGCAGAGAAGGTTTTTTCTCCGAGCAATGCCGACGCGATTCGCAGGCTGGGGACATTTTGTTGAGCTTCAGGCGTCGATCCGCCGAACTGGTATCTGAAATCAATGTCTCATGATACTTTCGACCAATGGTGTTCCTGAAGTAAGCGGAGGCGCGCATGCAAAGCGAAGCGATTGCATTTGAAAGGTTCGACAGCTTGAAAGATGACGACTGCACGCAGCGTATCGTCGAGGCCAAGGCCTCGCTCGGAAGACGAGCAGTCATTCTCGCTCACCATTACCAGCGGGCGGACGTATACAGGCACGCTGATCTTACAGGCGATTCGTTGCAGCTTTCGCGTCTCGCTGCGGCGACCGATGCAGACTACCTGGTATTTTGCGGGGTTCATTTCATGGCGGAGGTAGCAGATATTCTCTCCAAGCCGGAGCAGATCACCATCCTGCCTGATCTCTCCGCTGGTTGCTCGATGGCGGACATGGCCAGTCTTTTCAAGGTGGAGCGCGCCTGGCGAGAACTGCTGGAGGTGCTCGATCCCGACGAGACGGTCACCCCTGTCACTTATATCAACTCTGCCGCTGATCTTAAAGCGTTCTGCGGGGAGCACGAAGGGATCGTCTGTACTTCCAGCAATGCGGTAAAAATCCTGGAATGGGCCTTTTCCCGTCGCGAAAAGGTCCTGTTTTTTCCGGATCAGCATCTGGGTCGCTGGAGCGGCCACAAGCTGGGTATCCCAATGGATGAGATGCCGGTATGGGATTTTGATGAACCGATGGGCGGCCTGACGCCCAAACAGATCAAAAAAGCGAAAATCCTGTTATGGAAAGGCCACTGCTCTGTTCATCAGATGTTCCAGCCGCAGCACATACTCAGATTTCGCAATCAATATCCGGACGGAAAAGTGATTTCGCATCCGGAATGCAGTTTTGAGGTATGCAGGAACTCCGATTACGTGGGCTCCACGGATTACATCATCAGGACCATCCGGGCAGCGGAACCGGGAACGCGATGGCTGGTGGGCACCGAGCTGAATCTGGTGAGCCGCATCGCGGAAGAATTTGAGCCTGAAGGCAAGATCGTTCAGTTCATGGCGTCAACCATATGCATGTGTTCGACCATGGCCCGTATCGATCCGCAGCACCTTGCGTGGGCGCTTGAAAATCTGGTGGCAGGAAAAGTGGTGAACCAGATCAAGGTGCCCGCAGCCGATGGGGAGCTTGCCAAGCTCGCCCTGGAGCGAATGCTCGAGGTTTCAAAATGAGGGTGCGAAGACGTTGCCGTGACCAGGCCGATCAGAAACCATATTCTCTGTCAGTCCGTCGACCCTTTTGCCGGGTTACCTGATCTGGCCGTACTCCAACTGTATGATCGACAGACTGCACATCGCCACCTACAATATCCACAAAGGTTTTTCTCATTTCAACCGGCGGGTGATGGTACACGATCTGCGCGATAACTTGCGCGCGCTGAATGCCGATATCATCTTTTTGCAGGAAGTGGTGGGCGAACACAAAGGCCATGCTTCGCGGTTCGAAAACTGGCCATGCAATCCCCAGTATGAGTTTCTGGCAGATTCGATATGGTCGGATTTCGCTTATGGCAAGAATGCCGTATACGATGCGGGTCATCATGGAAATGCAATTCTTAGCCGCTATCCTATTGTGCGCTGGGATAATATCGATATTTCCGCGCACCGTTTCGAGAGCCGGGGCTTGCTTCATTGCGAAATCGGCATTCCCGGATGGCGGGAGCACCTTCATTGCATATGCGTGCACCTGGGGTTATTCAGGCGAGGCCGGGTCCAGCAGTTGAAGGTGCTGGAGCAGCATATCGAGCAACTGGTCCCGCGCCAGGCGCCTCTCGTCATTGCAGGGGATTTCAACGACTGGCGCGAGATTGCCAGTCGAATCCTGGTGCAACGGCTTGCGTTGTCCGAAGCTTTCGAACTCACAGGCGGGAGGGCAGCACGCAGTTTTCCTTCCATGCTGCCGTTATTCAGGCTCGATCGTATCTACGTGCGTGGCTTTCATGTAGAAAAGGCACAGGTTCTGCAAGGCCGCCCCTGGTCTAAAATCTCGGATCATGCGGTACTCTCGGCAGAAATGATACGGAGATGAGGGGGAGCGCCTCTCATGCCCCGATCGCAACTGCTGCCGGTCTGCTCAGATCGGGCGGCGTCGTTGCGTTTCCTACGGAAACGGTTTACGGGCTTGGAGCTGAAATCTCGAATCCTTCTGCGATTCGACGTGTGTTCGAAATCAAGAAGCGCCCTGAGAATCATCCCCTTATTGTCCATATTGCCGATTTGTCGAGATTGAATCACTGGGCGCAAGAAGTACCGGAGCAGGCCCGGCAACTGGCGGAGCGCTTCTGGCCTGGTCCGTTGACATTGATACTCCCGCGCAGCCCTCTTGTGTCCCCGGCAGTCACCGGCGGTCAGGAAACGGTGGGTTTACGCGTGCCGGACCACCCGGTCGCACTGGCCCTGCTGCGTGCGCTTGGACCCGAGAAAGCGCTTGCCGCGCCGTCAGCCAATCGGTTCGGACGCGTCAGTCCGACTACGGCGGATCATGTACGCGAGGAACTTGGAGATGACGTCGATATGGTTCTCGATGGCGGACCCTGCAAAGTCGGGCTGGAAAGCACAATCGTGGGCTTTGACGGCGAGATGGCGATTATACTGCGCCCTGGCGGCATTCCCGTAACAGCCGTCGCGGAAGTATTGAAAGGTCGGGTCATTGCAGCGGAAAGAGCAGGATTGACCCGGCAGGCTGTCCGGGTATCCGGTGCGCTTTCCTCGCATTATGCGCCGCTCACGCCGCTTGAACTGTGCTCTTCCCGGAGCATAGGGCCGCGTGCGCTTGAAATGGATGCGGAAGGCTTGCGCGTGGCGATATTGGGATGGTCGGATCAGTGCCTGTCATATCTTCGTCCCAGGAGACATCTGGATAAACGCATCGTTCATATTTCCATGCCGTCAACGCCGGAGGAATATGGCCGGCATCTGTATGCGACGTTGAGGCGGCATGACCGTGAAGGTTTTGATCGGCTTCTGGTAGAGGCGCCACCGGACGAGTCTGCCTGGCTGGCGATTGCCGACCGATTGCGGCGCGCGAGCACACATATCAGGAGAAACGAAACAGGTAGCGGCACAACGGTGAGTGAGGAGAGCGAGGAGGGTGGTGCTATCGTGAATGAGTCTGTTTTGAATGATCAACATGAATAGAGGAAGTATGGAGAAGGATATCCGGGCGGTGCTGTTCGATGTCGATGGTACCTTGGCTGATACGGAAAGGGATGGGCATCGTCCTGCTTTCAACGCCGCGTTCAGGGAATGCGGCCTGGACTGGGAGTGGGATGTGGACGGTTATGGCAAATTGCTGGCTATCACCGGAGGCAAGGAACGGATTCTTCATTTCATGGAAACCTGCGTCCCGGATGAGTTGAACAGAAACGATCTGAGTGCCTGGATTGCCAACCTGCATAAGGTCAAAACCAGGCATTACGTAACCATGCTTGAATACGGCAGAATCCCGTTGCGGCCCGGCGTTGCGCGTCTGATTGGGCACCTGCGCGATCAGAACATAAAAATCGCGATTGCAACCACGACGACGCCGGAAAATGTCACCGCACTCCTGAAATCGACCCTGGGTGAAGATTCTCCGAACTGGTTCGACGTGATCGGTGCGGGAGATATTGTCCCTGGGAAGAAGCCCAAACCCGATATTTATCACTGGGTGCTTGACCAACTGGGATTGACCGCACGGCAATGCATTGCCGTGGAAGACTCCGAGAACGGACTGAAGGCAGCACTTGCAGCCGGGCTCGACACGGTAGTCACCGTCAACGACTACACACGGTTACAGAATTTCAGCGGAGCGAGTCTCGTAGTGTCCGACCTGGGAGAACCAGCCAGGCCATTTTTCATCCTGGCGGGCGAGGCACACGGCGGAGGATGGGTAGACATGGAACTGCTGCTAAAATTGAAAGCGCGAAAGACCCTGGAAGCGGCTCATCAATAAATTTGTCAGCTTTTCGCTGGCTGCCGGCGAAACTGTAATCCTGTAAGGATAAAATCAGGAGCGACGCTCCCGACAAAATCATGCTGCATACCCGTACGATAGAGTATTCACGCCGCACTCTCAATTTTTTCGAGGGGATGGGCCTCATCGTTATCGCGATTGCGACCATATATGCCGGCTATCAGGAAACCATGCTGATGGTTCATAATGAAAGAGTCACGCTGGCGGACCTGCTCCTGATGTTTCTCTACCTGGAGATTCTGACCATGGTCGGGTTATATTTCGAGTCGGGAAAACTGCCGGTGCGCTTTCCGCTTTATATTGCGATGGTGGCGATGGCGCGCTATGTCATCGTGGATATCAAGGAGATGGACAATTTCAGGCTGCTCGGCGTCTCCGCCTCCATCGTGCTGATGGCGGTGGCCGTACTGGTCATTCGCTACGGGCACGTGCGCTATCCCTATATCGAAGATCTGGAAAATATGGAAGATGCGACTTCACGAAAAACATTGCGCGATTGACCACGCAGCATGAGCAACCGCCTTGTTGGCGTCATCATGGGAAGCAGCAGCGACTGGGATGTCATGAAGCATGCGGCTCTCATATTGAAGGAATTTGGTGTTCCCTACGAAGCCGAAGTGGTGTCGGCCCATCGCACGCCGGACCGCATGTTCGAGTACGCTGAAACAGCGGCGGATCGCGGATTGAGATGCATTATTGCGGGTGCTGGCGGCGCAGCCCACCTGCCCGGCATGATCGCGGCCAAAACGCCCCTGCCGGTGCTGGGCGTGCCGGTGACCTCAAGACAGCTTCAGGGTCTGGATTCCCTCCTTTCCATCGTCCAGATGCCCAAAGGCATTCCCGTCGCCACCTTCGCCATCGGCGAAGCGGGCGCGTCCAACGCGGGGCTTTTTGCCGTTGCGCTGCTGGCTGCAGAGGATGACGTATTGCGCCAGCGGCTCATGGAATTCCGGAAAGTCCAAGCTGCGACTGTCGCGGCCATGACGCTGCCTGAAGCATGAGCATCAGGCCCGGGGAAATGCTGGGGCTGCTCGGCGGCGGTCAGCTTGGCCGCATGTTTGCCATGGCCGCGCAGAGCATGGGCTACCGCGTTATGGTACTGGATCCCGCTGCAAACGGGCCTGCCTGCAGCGTGGCGGACGCTCACCTGCAAGCGGATTATCTTGATGAAGACGCGTTGCGCGAGCTCGGGTCCGCCTGTGCCGGGGTTACAACGGAATTCGAGAATGTCCCGGCTCAAGCGCTGCGATTGCTGGCCAATCAGTGCGTGGTCAGCCCATCCGCAGACAGTGTGGAGATTGCGCAGGATCGCATTCTTGAGAAGAATTTCCTTGCGGTCAATCGATTTGGTGTTGCACCCTACGCTGTCATTCAGAATTCCCACGGACAGGATGGATCGTCAGCCAGATTTACCCCGGAAAGGCCGTCCGACCTGTCCTCAGGTTTGCTTCCGGGAATACTCAAAGTCAGCCGGTTCGGTTATGACGGCAAGGGCCAAATAAGAGTCAAGGATGCGGATGAACTCGGTGTGGCGCTGGAAACCTTGAACGGGGAAGGCTATGTGCTGGAGAAGATGCTCGATCTGGCGAGTGAAATTTCGGTCATCGTCGCCCGGGGGTTCGATGGGGGGACGGCCACCTTTCCCGTAGCCGAGAACCGGCATCACAATGGCATACTCGATGTGAGCATCGTTCCTGCAAGGGTGTCGTCCGAAATCATCCGGAATGCGTGCGAAATCGCGGTTCGCATCGCCGGGAAACTCGATTATCGCGGCGTGCTGTGCGTGGAGTTTTTTGTGCTTGCGGATGGCCGGTTGCTGGTGAACGAAATTGCGCCGCGACCTCATAACAGCGGGCACTATTCCATCGATGCCTGCATGACATCTCAGTTCGAACAGCAGGTACGCGTTCTCTGCGGCATGCCGCTTGGCAGCACCGCCATGCACGGGGCGGCCATCATGGTCAACCTGCTGGGGGATTTGTGGGAGCAAAATGAACCGGAATGGGACCGGATACTGAAACATTCCTGTGCCAAACTGCACTTGTACGGGAAACTCGATGCACGGCCAGGGCGAAAAATGGGGCACTTCACAGTCCTCGCCGATACCGTCGAAGCGGCGCTGCAGCTTGCCCTGGAGATCAAGCTGGCCCTGGCCCCAGACTTGGCATCGGCTTCTCAGAAAACCGCGTAATCATGACGACACCAACTGTCGTGTACGAAACGAACATACAAAGCTTGCCTCTTCTGCATCGCGGCAAAGTGCGCGATATCTACGCGGTGGATGATGAAAAACTGCTGATCGTCCAGACAGACCGGCTTTCTGCATTCGATGTCGTCCTGCCGACGCCCGTGCCGGGTAAAGGTAAGCTGCTGACAGCGCTCTCCGCCTTCTGGTTCAGGAAGCTGGGCTCCATCATTCCCAACCACCTGACCAGTATCTCCCCGGAGTCCGTGGTGGCGGAGGCGGAACGCGAGCAGGTGGCGAAACGGGCGTTTGTCGTCAGGCGACTCAAGCCATTGCCCGTGGAGGCGATCGTGCGTGGTTACATCACAGGTTCCGGATGGAAGGATTACAAGAATACTGGCATGATTTGCGGTATCGGACTTCCTGCCGGGTTGCAGGAGGCCGCACCCATACCCGGGGGTCCCATTTTCACGCCGTCCACCAAGGCCGAACGGGGGGCGCATGATGAAAATATTCCGTTTGTGGAGGCAAAAAAACTGCTGGGCGGGGAATTGGCCGCACAGGTACGCGACGCGGCAATCGCTCTGTATGACGAAGCGGCTGCCTATGCGATAACGAAAGGAATCATTATCGCCGACACCAAGTTCGAGTTCGGCCAGGATGACCTGGGCAGGCTTTTTCTCATAGACGAAGCCTTGACGCCGGACTCATCCCGTTTCTGGCCGGCCGATCAGTATATCCTGGGGGAAAATCCGCCCAGCTATGACAAGCAATTCGTGCGTGACTGGCTGGAAACCCAGGACTGGGATAAAAAGACGCCTGCTCCCCCTTTACCCCCTGATGTGCTCGCCCGAACGGCGGAAAAGTATCAGGAAGCCCTGCAATGCCTGACTGGTTGAGATCGAAGCGTAATGAAGGCTGATGGCGATCAGCGGCGGGGCGGGAATCAGGAGCAGGAATGGATGGACGCATGGGACCATCGATTGCCAAATATTCCTAAAAGAGTTCCGTCAGCATCCTTGTCGCCAGCAGGTACAGCAGCACGACAAAGATCCTTTTCAACGTGCCGGTCCGCACGATGTGAGTCACCTTCGCACCGAAGGGTGCGGTCAGCATCGTAGCAAGCACCGTCCAGCCCAGTGCCGGCAGATAGACATACCCCAGGCTGGGGGTTGGCAGTGTCTGGGCTTGCGCCAGACCATTGGCGGCATAGCCGATCGCGCCCGCCACTGCGATGGGAAACCCCACGGCCGCCGCCGTACCGATCGCATGCTGCAGTTTTACGTTGCACCAGGACAGAAATGGAACGGTCAGTACGCCCCCGCCGATCGCAACAAAGCTCGAAATCGCGCCGATGATGGCGCCTGCGCCGAGCATGCCTGCCCTGCCAGGCAGAGAGCGGCTGGGTCTGGGCGTGATCTTGAACAGCATTTGGGTGGCCGCAAAGTAGACGAACGCCACGAAAATGATGCTCAGCATGCGGCTGGGCAGCGCGCTGACCAGAGTGGCCCCCCCCAGCGTACCGACGACGATTCCCGGTGTAATGTATCTCACGACCTGCCAGTTGACCGCCCCGTGAGCATGGTGCGCGCGCAGGCTGGAAGCGGAGGTGAACACGATGGTGGCCATCGTGGTGCCCAGCGCCAGATGCAGGATGCGATCGGGGGGAAACTCCTGGGCACCGAAGATGAACGCGAGCACCGGCACCATGATCAACCCCCCGCCGATACCCAGCAGTCCCGCAAAAAAGCCCACCACCGTGCCCAACAGCAGATAAGCCAGCCACCACTCCACTTCAGGCCTTCGGCATTTACGGCAGTGCTATGAGCTGAAAACCGACCGCTGGTGGGCCATTACAATATTCCCTCGATGAACTTCCACTCGGCAGGGTCCACGGGGGTGATGGACAGACGGTTTCCCTTTTGCAGAATGCGCATGGTATCCAGCTCGGGGTGGCTTCGCAGTTCCTTGATGCTGACGAGGCGCGTCTTGCGGATCAGCCGTACATCCACATTGAACCAGCGTGGATTTTCGGGCGCTGCCTTCGGGTCGAAATATTTGCTTTCCCGGTCAAACTGGGTTGCGTCAGGGTAGGCACGTTTGCTGACTTCGGCAATACCAGCTATCCCCGGCTGGGCGCAACTCGAATGGTAGAAAAATACCTTGTCACCCACCTGCATCTGGTCACGCATGAAATTACGCGCCTGGTAATTACGCACGCCATACCAGGCAACGGTCTGCCCTGGCATTGATGCGAGATCATCGATGCTGACATCCGAGGGTTCGGATTTCATCAGCCAGTAGCGCATACTGATCCTTTATTGAATGAGGCAGAAACGGGGGTTATTCATGAGCGTCTCAAAGGCCGTCTCAAGGGCCTGTTATCAACAGAATTCACCACCGGCGGAAGTATAACAGCCTTTCATGAATCGCAACCTTTGCAAGTCCGGCACCTGATTATGGACTAGGATATGAACATATCGTGTCGCTGCTACCATGAAAAGCAATGT
>CAYXQR010000008.1:0-9021 GCA_964466955.1 uncultured Nitrosospira sp. | reverse complement strand
GGCCCGAACTGAATCATGCGACCAATGCGGTGTGTATCGTGGGCCGGCGCAGCCTGTCCGAAAACCTCTTCCTGGACCGGCGGGCATCGTCCAGTAGCTATGATTACAGGACCGATCCCGAAGGAAAGTTTCTTACGATTTCGATGGGCCCGATTGCACCGGTCATGGGCGGTATCGATCTTGAATACTTTTTTTCTCGAACCGACAACCACAAAATGGGCGCTGGAACGAAGTTGCCGCATAACGTCATGGGGCTCATCGGCGTGGCCAACGGGGCGGATGGGGATCTGAGGACCGGGTTGCCCAGCCAGATGATCGAGGTGCACGATCCCGTTCGTCTCCTGGTCATTATCGAACATTATCCCGAGGTGGCGCTGAAGGTCATCAAGGCCGCGGCAGCAAATTATTCGTTTTACGAGAACAACTGGGTGCATACCGTGGTGGTACATCCGGAAACAGGGCAACTTCACCTCTTCAAGGACGGCAATTTCTCGACGATCTATAAACCGCTGCTGACGGAGCTGGAAACGATATCCGATATTCCGAAACTGATGGAAGGTGCCAAAAAAGCGGAGTTCACCAATATCGTCGAGGCAACGCAAGAGAATCTGCCCGTTTACTTTCTTGAGAAGGGGGAAAAGAAATGACACCGGTCCTGACGTCCCTGCTGCAGTTGTTCATACTCATCCCCATAGCGGGGTTTATTCTGAGCATGATCATTCCCCCCCGGAAGGAAGACGCCATTTCATGGGTAGCCTACTTCACCACGGGCTCCCACATGGTGATCACTTGGGTGTTCCTCGTTCTCTGGCTGATTGCGGGACATCCCACATTCCAGACGATCGAGCTTGTTCTTTTCGATACGGAACGTTACCGATTCTTCATCTCGTTTTATTTCGACAAGATCACCGCGGTTTATCTTTTCGTCGGGTCCTTCCTGACTTTCCTCATCACGGTATATTCCCGGTGGTATCTGCACCGAGAACAGGGTTACAAGCGCTTTTTCAACACGATTCTCTTCTTCTATATCGGCTATAACATCATCATTTTCTCCGGAAACTTCGAGACGCTCTTCATTGGATGGGAAATATTCGGCATCACCTCCTTCCTGCTGATCGGGTTCTACAGGGGAAGATATCTGCCCGTAAAAAATGCCCTGAAGGTATTTACGGTATTCAGGGTAGCGGATATGGGACTGATACTGGTCATCTGGATGAGCCATCATCTGTGGCATGAAAACATCACCTTTTCTCAACTGATGCATCCGGAACTGGTTAATCAGGCGCTGCAGAACAATGCGGAACTTGGGCTCCTCATATCCCTCATGCTGGTTCTGGCCGCTGCAGTAAAATCCGGACAGCTTCCATTTTCCTCCTGGGTGCCGCGCGCAATGGAAGGGCCGACGCCATCCAGCGCGATCTTCTATGGTTCCCTGTCGGTTCATCTGGGTGCATTCCTTCTGCTTCGCACCTATCCTTTCTGGGAGAACCAGCCTGCGATCGTCGCGATCGTAATACTTCTCGGCCTGTTTACCAGCGTGATCGCCACCTTCATATCTCGGGTGCAGTCTTCCATCAAGACGCAGATCGCCTATTCATCGATTGCCCAGATAGGCATTATCTTCATCGAGATCGCACTGGGCTTTTATGACCTGGCGTTGATTCACTTCGCTGGAAATGCGTTCCTTCGCACCTACCAGCTGCTGGTCTCGCCGTCGGTGGTCACTTACCTTATTCGCGATCAGTTCTATAACTTTGTTCCACGGCATTATTCGGACGAGCATACGACCTCGAAGCAACTCGAATATTCGGCCTACATGCTGAGCGTGAAGGAATTCAATCTGGATTCGTTCATGTACGTGTTCTTCTGGGATCCAGTGAAATGGATCGGACGGAAGCTGAACCTTGTCTTGTCCGGTAACCAGGGATTTCTTATCGTGACCGGTACGTTCATCATCGGTCTGGCATGCCTTTACTTCCGGAACGCATTGCCGGCCGGAGCACAGGCATTCCTGCCCACGGTGTTCGCCTTTATCGGTCTGATCGTCGTACTCAAGTCGTTTACGGAGAGAATGAGCCCGCGCCTGAGCTGGTATTTCGTGATCATGAATTACCTGTGGATTGCGCTTGCGATGTCGTTTTACGAAGACGTCACAAGAATCGAGCTTGGTATATTCGTAAGTGGCGTCCTTCTTTCAGGTCTTATCGGGTATGCATGCCTGAGCCAGCTGAAAGGACTGGAATCCGGCGTCGATCTGAAGGAGCATCAGGGTCATATTTATGAGTATCCCGGCCAGGCGTTCGTTTTCCTCCTTGCCTGTCTGGGACTGATGGGCTTTCCGATCACGCCATCTTTCCTCGGGATCGATCTCATCTTTACCCATATCCATACGGATCAGATCGTATTTGCCTTCATTCTGGCCTTGAGTTTCATCCTCGTGGGACTCTCGCTGGTGAGGATCTACTCGCGGGTTTATCTCGGACCTCATGTAAAGACCTACCATGAGATTCCGCTTAATAATTCGTGATGGGGTGAGGTGATACGAAAGAAGATGATGGAGGAATAAGGCACGCTGAAGGTACTGTCGCCGTCCTCGGATACATGGAATTTTAATGGGATCCCAGGCGGCGGCGGGTCCAGGCGAGTATCAAACGGACACTAGCTCACGGAACTGCGACGGTACTCATTGTGGGAAATGAAGAACAGGAAGGATCGTTTGCTTTTCTCTCGCAAACGCTTGGCACGGCTGTGATTCTAAAAACGGAGCACAGATCCATGCGCAGAGTTGATATGAGACAGTGGCCAGCGGAATCCTGAGGGCTAAAAACAACGTCGGAGCCGATTTTTGATTTTCGAGCAACGCCTCCAAGAGGGCTGTAAGCATGAATGCTATCACAAATGTGAAGACAAATTCTACAGCAAACGGAAAGTCGATGGTTATCGATACGTCCGTGCTTTATAAACATAAACAAAAATTGTCGCGTACGCCCTTTAAACCCTCCGGATGAGCCTTTCGTGCAGATAAGGACGCAATGGAAATATTTAATTTTTTATTCAGTACGTTTAAAATTCAACTATATGGGGGTGATGTCTGATGAGTTCTACTACTTCTACCGCTAAGCTGACCGTGCCCAAAGACGGCCTTCCAGGCATGCTGGAAAACTTTCGGTACGATTTCATGGCCGGTTTCTTTGTCTTCCTGCTGGCTTTGCCTCTCAGCCTCGGTATCGCGAAAGCCGGCGATTTCCCGCCTGCAATGGGTGTCCTTACCGCAATGATAGGCGGGTTGCTGGTTACTTTTTTTGCCGGCTCCCAATTGACCATCAAAGGCCCGGCAGCGGGTTTGATTACGATCGTCGCAGGGTGTGTTGCCGAAGTCGGCGGTGGGCCGGAGGGATGGAAGCTTGCGCTGGGCGTCATGGTGGTAGCCGGAGCCCTGCAAGTCGTGATCGGCTTCATGAGAGCGGGTTCGTTGAGTGATTTCTTTCCGCTATCAGCCGTGCACGGAATGCTGGCTGCGATTGGCCTGATCATTATTTCCAAGCAGGCGCATATCCTTCTGGGAATCGACCCGGCTACGCTGGCCGGGATGGGGCCTATAGCGTTGTATGCTCATATCCCTCATTCCATCATGAATCCGAACGGACCCGTGGCAATCATAGGGATACTTAGCCTGATCGTGCTCTTTGGCATGCCAAAGATAAAAAGTCCATGGATAAAGATGATTCCTGCCCCTATGGTGGTCCTGCTGATTGCTATCCCTGCTGCGATGATTCTCGATTTCAAGGGCACGCAACCCGGGCACATCCTCGTGGCCATCGGTGATTTCTGGGCTGGAATTAACTTCAATGCCGACTTCGGCATGATAGGGACCGGCGTATTCTGGAAATACGTGATCATGTTCCTTCTGGTGGGTAGCCTGGAATCCTGCCTGACAGTCAAGGCTGTCGACGGGCTGGATCCATGGAGACGGCAGTCCAATTTCAACAAGGATCTAATCGCGGTGGGTGCGGGCAATACGCTTGCTGCGGTTGTTGGCGGTTCCCCGATGATATCGGAGGTGGCGCGTAGTTCCGCGAACGTAAACTTTGGTGCACGCACGCGCTGGGCCAACTTCTTCCACGGATTCTGCCTTTTCATATCAATGCTGTTTCTCATTCCGGTGATCGAAATGATCCCGAATGCTGCGCTTGCCGCGATGCTGATATTCGTTGGCTACAAACTGGCTTCGCCGCATGAGTTCTTCAAGACTTACAAGATCGGCAGCGAGCAACTGACCATATTTCTGGTCACGATCGCGGTGACGGTATACAAGGATTTGTTAGTGGGCATCGCAGCCGGGATCGTAGTCAAGTTCATCTTCCATATCGTGAACGGGGCTTCGCTGGGCAATCTCTTCAAGGCGCGCTATCAGTTGAAGCAGAATGGCAGCCAGTATTACCTGAATGTCCAGGATGCTGCGATATTTTCCAACCTGATCGGCTTCAAGAAAGTACTGGCTAAATTTGAACCGGGCAAGGAAGTGGTTCTTGATTTCAGCCAGGCCACCCTGGTGGATCATACCTTCATGGAGTTTCTCGAGCATTTCGAGGAACAGTACACGGAGAAAGGAGGGGCGGTGACGGTCACGGGGTTCGATCGGTTCGAGCCGTTCTCCGCTCATCCGCTGGCGGGAAGAAAGGTGAAGAAGGAGAAAATCAGGGCGACCTCACCCTCGCTGGGTGAGGGTTGACGCTCCTTTCAATACCACCGGAGGAGAGCAGAGAAGTCTGGTGAATCCATGATACGGAACGATGGGCTAGAGGTTTTAGCCCATCGTTTTTTTTCAGGCGCGTTGCAATGTCGCAGCATGTTCCGCATCAATTCCTGGTTGAATTTTCTGTAGATTGCTGGCGCAGGTTGGCTTGCTTGTGCGTCGTGAGCTTACGGTAGAACTCGAGGCGTCTTCGCTCGATTTTGTTTTCCTGTGCTGCCTGTGTCAAGGCACAATCCGGTTCTCCAGCATGCCGGCAATTGTTGAATCTGCATTTTCCGATATATGGACGAAATTCCGCGAATGCCCAGCATATTTCCTCATCGTCCAGATGGTGAAGACCGAATTGCTGCACGCCAGGGGAATCGATGATGCGGCTCCTTTCATCTAGATAATAGAGACGGGCGTGAGTGGTGGTATGGCGACCGGCATCGAGGGCGGAAGAGATATCTCCAGTTGCGCGCGTCGCAGATGGAATCAGGGTGTTTATGATTGTCGACTTGCCCATGCCTGATTGCCCGATCAATACACTGAGATGACCGCTCAGAAAGGGCAGGAGCGGATCAACGCTAGTTGTGGCGCTAAGCGGGAGCACCGGATAGCCTAGATCACGGTAGAGTTCCAGCGTTACCAGCGCAGCCATGGCTGGTTCGACCAGGTCGGACTTGTTGAGAACGATCAATATGCTTAGCCGCTCATTCTCCGCGGCTACCAGGCAACGATTGAGAAGCTCCTCGCTGAAGCTCGGTACTGCCCCCGTCACGATGATGACCTGAGTTACATTAGCAGCAACCAGTTTCTCATGCGCAGCATCGCTACGATGGAGCAATGAGGTGCGAGGTAAAACTGCTTCGATCACCCCTTGGGCAACTCCGGCTAACCGGACTTCAACGTGATCGCCACATGCAGCATCATTTTTTCTGCCACGCAAGATGCATGGTATGGTTCTGTTTTCATCGACCCTGACGAGAAAGTGCCGGCCGAACTTTGCAACGACTTCACCGGTAATTCCCGGCGCAGGGAAAGAGCGTCGTTTTGGCTTCAAATCTTGAACAGACTATCCACCTTTGCCGCGCAGATGAAATCGTTTTCCGACAAGCCGCCGATTGCGTGGGTCGTATATTCCACACGGCATGTGTTGTATCCTACAGTAATATCCGGATGATGATCTTCGCGGTGCGAAATCCAGGCAACAGCATTCACAAATGCTACTGTCTGATAGTAGTTTTTGAAACTGTAATTCTTACGGATCAGTTTTTCCAGAAATTCCCATTCATCCAGTTGCTGCATCAGTTCGGTGACTTCCGCCGGGGTAAGGGGTGCCATCCCCCCTTCACAGGGCTTGCATTGTTTTGATGTCAGGTTTTCGGTAATCGAGTTCATCAGTTCTCCTGCTGATAGGTTTGTCAAAATGGACGGAGTCATTTACCGGTTTATCGCCTTCCGATATCAATTTAAATGTCTAAACCTGGAGGTGTCCGCTGCCAGTCCGGTCGTGCCCGAGGATGCAATAACGCCTGTCTGGTCCGGCAGGCCGGGCATGTCGGGCAGGAAAGACCCTGCATGGAGTGGCATGCCCGCCCATTCCGGAAGCTCAGGATTGCAGCAAACAGATATCCCGAATAAAACCTGGGATTTCTCAATTATGCGCCAGCTTTTGCAGTCGCGCTATCCTGAGCGAAGCAGGAGGATGAGAATCATAGACCATCGAGTGAAGCGGATCGGGGGTGAGTGTCGCGGCATTGTCCTGATAAAGTTTAATCAAGGCATGCACGAGATCACTGGCAGAGGCATGATTGGCTGCATATTCATCCGCCTCGAATTCATGTTTTCGTGAATACAGGCTTCCCAATGGTTGAAACGGGAAAGTAAACACAGGTATGGCCAGGAAAAACAGAAGCAGCGCCATGGCCGTGGAAGGAACGTGCGACACTGAAACACCCAATCCCTCATAGAACCAGGGTTGCAACATCAGATGGCCCAGCCCCCACAGGAACACCAGACTCATGGTAAACGTCCAGGCAATACGTTTGATTACATGGTGGCGGCGGAAATGACCCAGTTCATGTGCCAAAACCGCTTCGATCTCGGGTCCATCCAGGCGGGAAAGCAATGTGTCAAAAAAAACGATACGCTTGGTTTTGCCGAATCCGGTGAAATAAGCATTGCCATGACTGCTGCGGCGGGAGCCATCCATGACAAACAGCCCGCTGGACTCGAAGCCGCATTTCCGCATGAGGTTTTCAATGCGGCTCTTAAGCGATGCATCATCGAGCGGCGTGAACCGGTTGAAAAGCGGTGCTATCCAGGTTGGATAGATGGCAAGGATGAGCAGATTGAAGCTCATCCATGCCAGCCAGGCGTACATCCACCAGTTCGTTCCCATTTTTTCCATCGACCAGAGCATGCCCAGCAATAACGGCACGCCCAGCAAAACACCGAGAGCGGCCCGCTTTACCGTATCCAGGAAGAACATGCGCGGCGTCATCTTATTGAAACCAAATTCCTCTTCAATGACGAAGGTTCGATAATAGTGTAGCGGCAGTTCCATTACGCTCATCAGCGCGATGGTGCTGATAATGAGCGCCAGGCCATGCATGAGGGGATCGCTCAGCCACTGCGACCAGAAGCCGGCAAGAGCATTCAGCCCGCCTCCCAAGGTGAGGATCAATAACAGCAATGTCTCGAGCGACAGGCTTATGTACCGGAAACGCGTCTTGGCATGTGTATAGTCCGCGGCCTTCTGGTGTGATTGCAGCGTGATTCGGGAGGAAAAGGTTTCGGGTACATGGTCACGATGAGCAAGAACATGGCGAATATGCCGGCTGGCGAGCCATACCCTTGTCACAAAAGTAGCTGTCAGGAAGGTCAGGAAGACAATCGTAAAAATATGCATGTTGGGTAAGGTTGGCAATAGCCGCGTCGGGATGAGAGGATGACTCGTCAGTAAGGATATGACACAATTGCAATTGGAAAATTCAGCGAAGCGATCCCAAACCCGGCAGGCAAATCCATTATGGCACAAGACAGCAGCAACCTCATCTGGATTGACATGGAGATGAGCGGACTCAGCCCGGAACAGGATCACATCCTCGAAGTCGCGCTGGTTATAACCGGCCCTCAACTCGATGTGGTCGCAGAAGGGCCGGTATTCGTATTATCCCAGCAGGACTCGGTACTTGAAGGGATGGATCACTGGAATAAATCCACTCACGCCAAATCGGGTCTTGTAGAAAGGGTGAGGCTGTCACAAATGGTGGAAGCAGACGTGGAGGCCTGCGCGATCGCGTTTCTGCAGGAGCATGTTCCGCCAGGCATTTCCCCCATGTGCGGTAACTCTATCTGTCAGGATCGGCGTTTCCTGGCGCGATGGATGCCAACTCTGGAAGCGTATTTCCACTATCGAAATCTGGATGTAAGTACCCTGAAGGAACTGGCAAAACGCTGGAAACCGGAGATTCTCGCCAGTCTTACGAAGCAGTGCAAGCATGAGGCACTGGCAGATATTTATGACTCGATTTCGGAAATGAAGCATTACCGCGAACATTTCATCAGAACTTAGGAACGGATCAAGCGAGGCCGCTGGAACGCACCGGCACCGAACCTGCCGTTTTCTTGCCCCCGTTTTCTGTCGCTCAAAGGACACACAAAGGACACACAAGGACACAATATGTCAGGCACCTTATTCACCATTGCAGTCAGCCCCAAAATTCCTGCCCGCCTTGCCCGGCTGGAGGAACTGGCGAACGATCTCTGGTATAGCTGGGACCGGTCGACGCGGTCATTGTTCTCTCGATTGCATCCGAGCTTGTGGGGCGCGGTGGGACATAACCCGAAGGCCTTTCTCAAGCGCGTGGACGAATCGCTGCTTCTTAAAGCTGCGGAGGATCAGCTATTTCTAGCTCATTACAACAGCATTATTTCGGCCTACGATTCCTATCATTCCGAGGGCGTCCTCAACGGGAGTGAAGCGGGACTGGGTGAAAATGATCAGGTGGCATATTTCTGCTTCGAGTTCGGGTTTCATGAAAGTTTTCCTATTTATTCTGGCGGCCTGGGCATTCTGGCCGGTGACCATTGCAAGGCTGCGAGCGACCGGCGCCTTCCACTGGTCGGCGTAGGGTTGCTCTACCGCCAGGGGTATTTTTTCCAGACGATAGATAACAAGGGAAATCAGGAGGTAGCCTATACCGATTCCGATTTCGACGACCAGCCGGTCGCGCCCGTGCTGCGAGAAGACGGAACGGAAGTCAGAATCGAAGTGGAAC
>CAYXQR010000007.1:0-38311 GCA_964466955.1 uncultured Nitrosospira sp. | reverse complement strand
GCCGATCCTGCCGCGGCTTACCTTCCCGCTGGTGATCAGCTGGTTGGAGATGTTGGTGGCCACGTCGATGGGGATGGCGAACGACAGACCCATGAAGCCGCCTGTGCGGCTGTAGATTTGCGAATTGATTCCCACCACTTCGCCTTTCATGTTGAAAAGGGGGCCGCCGGAGTTGCCGGGATTGATGGCGACATCCGTCTGTATGAACGGAACATAGTTTTCCTGGGCGAGCGAGCGTCCCTTGGCGCTGACGATTCCGGCCGTGACGCTGTTTTCGAAGCCGAAGGGCGCGCCGATGGCGACGACCCATTCCCCGACTTTCAGCTTGCTGGGATCGCCCTGCGTCACCTTGGGCAGGCCGGTGGCTTCGATCTTGAGCAGCGCGATGTCAGTCTTGCGGTCGGCGCCGATCAGCTTGGCGCGGAATTCGCGCTTGTCGCTCAGCTTGACGTTGATTTCGTCGGCCGAATCGACGAGATGCGTATTGGTCAGGATATAGCCGTCGGAACTGATGATGAAGCCCGAGCCGAGGGATTTCGACTCGAAGTTCTGCGGCCCTCCATAAGGCGAGGGCATGTGCCTGCGGAAGAACTCGAAAAAGGGATCGTCTTCCGGGATATTCGGCATGCCGGGAATGCCGGGGAAGTTCCGGCCGCTGTTGGCCGCTCCGGGCGCCTGCACCGTGCTGATGTTGACGACAGCCTGGCCTTCACTTTCGACCAGGCTGGTGAAATTGGGCAGTTCGCGCACAGAAATTTCATCATCCTGCGCGAATACGGCGGAAGAAAAGCTCAGCAGTGCAATTAGGATATATTGAATATATTTAACTATCATTGGCTGTTTTCCTGAGTAAAAACGGTCCGTGTCCTCTGTCCGATCGGTCCGGAGGGAGCGGGATCAGCCTCAATCGGCCTTGCCGCTTACCGAGTTGCCGATCTGCATGACGGTGGCGGGCGGTACTTCGCCGACCGTGGTGACGACGCTGTCCCCTATCGTGCGGGTGTAGATGTTGATCGCGCCGCGGCTGTGATACAGGCCTTCGGCCGGGGTCGAAACCTTGTTGGAGGCGGGTTCGACAAAGACGGAAACCGCGGCCAGGCCGTCCGAAAGCGCGATATGCGCCACGGGTCTCGAAGTGCCGGCAAGATTGCGCTTCATTTCAATGATCTTTTTGAAGCCGGGAGGGGGGTCCTTGATTTTCCAGCCGAGCTTGCCGCCGCTCACCGTGGAGGAGACGAGGTTGGTGGTGCGCCAGTCGGCGGCTTTCTCCGCATACTTCGATTTCAGGAGTGAGGGATCGATGGGGCCGCCGATTTTGAGTTCCGTGAACACGAACTGCTCCACCACCCGGTCCTGATCCAGTACCGCGGCTTTCAGCAGCAGCCCGGTCCTGGTGTCCACCCACAGTTTCTGGCCGTAGCGCTTGTCATCCCTCGGGACCAGTTCGATCACCTGGGACAGGTAGTCGCTCACCCGTTCCTGCCCGCCTTTCCTGGCGATATAGTTCTCGTCGACATTGGTCAGCGGCTCGGGCAGCAGGGCGGGAAAAACCTTTCGCAGCCAGCGTTTTTCCGTGACGACCGTCTTGCTTTCCGGCAGGTAACATCTCATTTCGTCATTGTTGCGGATGATTTCCCGGGGCGCGCCGTCGAGCACCTCGCTTCGCTCCTGTTCGACGCCTTCGCTCACATAGTGAACGATGCGGGACGTTTCGATATCGTTACCGGAGGAATAGACAAACGTGCCGACGTAGTTGTAGTGGCGGGGCGCGGCGGCAATTTTCTGCAACCAGGCAAGTGCTTCTGGAGACGAACTGGAGGGGTTTTGTGCAAATACAGGCTGAACGATGACCGTCAGGAGCAGGGCAGCCAGCGCAACTTGCGTCATCTGGCGACGTTTTCGTGTGAATCCGTGGAAATGAGCATGTAAGGAGTTGCTCCGTGTACCGCCGTGCTGGGGGAGAACTGGCGGTGCGCCATGAGATAGCTGTCGATCTGCGCGGGGGCGGACACCTGGACAGCCATATTCGCCGGTATCGACGGCGCAGCGGCTACCGAGGCGGGAGCGGGCGTTGCAGGGGTACCGGCCGGCGCAATCGCGGGCCGGTTATCGGCCAGGTTCTGCTGCCGCGGGTCCGAAGACTGCGACATTTGCAGGCTCATCCACCCGCCGACCACCATGGCGGCGACGGAGGCGGCCGCGGCGAAGGCTACCGGCCGTCGATGCTTTCTTGCTGCCCGCTGAGCGAAAAGGGAGGAAGGCACTGCCTGCAGGGGCGGCTCGACAGCCAGCCTTGCATTGACCCGGCGCGTAATATCGAATGGCGTCAGCTCGGTCTTTTTCATTGCATCGCCGATGAGATGGTAGGCGGCCCACTGGTCGCGCAGCCCATCCGTATTACCCAGCTGGCTGATCATGATTGATGCATCCTGTGGATTCAGTTCCCCATCCATCAGTGCCGATATGTTTTCATCCATCCTTACCACCTCTTATCTTTGCCAGTCCCCAGCAAGGGGCGTAATTTTTCCGCAATTGCTTCGCGGGCGCGAAATATCCGTGATCTGACCGTACCGATGGGGCAGTTCATGATGCCTGCAATTTCCTCATAACTCAGCCCTTCGATTTCCCTCAATGTGATTGCCGTCCGTAGTTCTTCAGGCAATTCTTCAAGCGTCTGGTTCACTGTCTGAGCGATCTGTTTGCTTGTCAGTTCGCTTTCCGGCGTATTCATTTCCCGCAGCTGACTGGCTTCCTCGAAGCCTTCCGCGTCCTCGTTATCGAATCCCGCCGTGGTGGTGGGCGCCCGCCGGCCTTGCGCCACCAGAAAATTCTTTGCCGTATTGATGCCAATTCTGTACAGCCAGGTGTAGAAGGCACTGTCGCCGCGAAAGGAAGGCAATGCACGATATGCCTTGACGAAGGCTTCCTGGGTCACGTCCTCCACTTCAGCCGAGTCGCGGATGAACTGCGACAGCAGCCGGGCAAGCTTACGCTGGTACTTGATGACCAGAAGATCGAACGCATGTTTGTCGCCTTGTTGCGCGCGCTCCACCAGTTGCTGATCAATTTCCCGCTCACCCATGCCATCCAATCCCCGGAGGTCCGTTTTTATACTTGATGACTGCATCATGATGCAGCTCCAGTCAAGTATACCCGTTCACGGGTCCCTCGGGAATTCCGCGCGGCTCACCATCCGCGGTCTGTGTGAAGAGACAACGCACAGTATAAATTAGTTCAGTAAATAACACGGCAGCGGGGGCGATTATCCGGGGTGGCAGGGAGCCGGGCTTTCGGGCCCCCGTTTCCCCGCCTGCTTCCCCGCAGCAGGCATCAAAAAGGAGGGAAGGGCGGCTGACCGGCGAGGCAGACGGCGGGCAAAGCCCGCCCTGCTTCAGCTTCGAATCAGGCGCAAGCGTGCAGACACAGCCCCCGCCATGCCCGCTTCGAGTTGAAAACGCTCAGGCAGCCATGCTGCGACAGCTTTCGGCGCAGTCGCGGCAGGCCTGAACACAGTCTTCCATGCCGTCCAGCTGCGCGCAGTTTTCGGCGCATGCGTCGCAAATTTCCGCGCAGACGTCGCAGACCTGCTTACTGAAACGGGAGCTGCTCAGCATGAAATTCACGGATGTCTGGCACATTTCGGCGCAGTTCATCATCATCCGGAAATGATCGGGCTCCACATGCTTTCCACCCGATTCCAGGCAATGGTTCATGGCGGATTGCAGGCAGACTCGATGACAATGGTCGCAGGCAGCGATACAGCTCTGGACGGATTGATTGTCGGTGGTAAACAGAAACATGATGACCTCCTTTGGGGTTGATCGATAAGGCTGGATTCCAGCAAAGCAAAGATCAGTTCCATTACCTACTCTGCGCCTGCGGGCGGCCCTGCTCTGTTCGCTATCAGACATAAACCGCCCATCGGAATTTAGAAGGGACTCCGATCCCCTGACCCCGAGCCGGATTCAGCTGGCATAGCCCGCCCTGCTAATCCTCCTTTTGAGGTAACTCCGGGGAGAACACCCATAAGTTGTTATCATGTTTCCTGGCCGGCCAGGCGGCCAGGAACATTATCGGCCAAGCAAAAAAGGCGGCGGCATCGGTGTCCCCCATGGGCTTGCCGTTATTTCCTTTTCTCTACCGGATGGTCATGACTGATGGATTACCACAACCACAGGCACGGTGTTCATGGCGATCATGGAATGCATGGCGTTCATCGAGGTCATGCCGGCCATGGCCACCACCATGCCGATCTGCCCAATCAGGGGCGGTCCTTTGTCATCGCTCTCGCCCTGAACGGGGGCTTTGTCGTGATCGAGTTCGGTTACGGGTTTGCGGCCAACTCCACGGCACTGATGGCGGACGCCGGGCACAACCTGTCGGATGTGCTGAGTCTTTTTCTGGCCTGGGGCGCGGCCATTCTTGCGCGCAAGGCCGCCAGCGAGCGCTATACCTACGGTTTTCGCAGCACGACGATACTGGCGGCAGTGGCGAATGCCGTGCTGCTCCTCGTGGCGTGCGGCGCAATCGCGTGGGAAGCCGTTCACCGGTTTGCGCAACCTCCGGTCGTGGCGGGACTCACGGTCGCGACGGTGGCCGCCGCCGGCGTCCTGGTCAACGGATTGTCTGCCTGGCTGTTTTTCAGGGGAAGCAAGGCCGATCTGAATATCCGCGGTGCTTATCTGCACATGGCCGCTGACGCCGCTGTGTCGGCCGGAGTGGTGGTCACAGGCATTGTGATGATTTTTACAGACTGGCACTGGCTGGACCCGGTCATCAGCCTTGCCATCGTTGCCGTGATTGTCTTCAGCACATGGAGCCTGTTGCGCGACTCCGTGCAGCTTGCGTTGAGCGCGGTGCCCCCTCATATCGATATCGCCGCGATCGAGGCCTATCTCCGGAATCGGCCGGGCGTGGCGGAAGTGCATGACCTGCATATCTGGGGGCTCAGCACCACGGAAAGCGCGCTGACGGTCCACCTCGTCATGCCGGAAGGGTATCCGGGCGACGCTTTCATGGAGGAAATCAGAAAAACCCTTGAGGCGCGCTATACGATTCATCACAGCACGCTGGAGATCGAGCAGGGAACGATCGACCACGTCTGTCCCATCAGGTGATTGCGACCAGGCGGCCTTTCACGGCTGGCGCATCCACGGAGTTGGCCGCGGGGCCGGCAATGTCAGGAGCATCAAGGGAGAGCAAGGCGCATAACGGCGCATGTTCATGTTCTGTTATTATTTCCGGCTCATGAATAACAAACTCTCCGGACGCCAGCTTGATTTCGATACCCTGATCATCGGCAGCGGTCTGGCGGGTCTCACGCTCGCGCTCAACCTTGCGCAGCACAAAAAGGTGGGGCTCATCACCAAGCGGGCACTGCTGGACGGCGCCAGTGGATGGGCGCAGGGGGGGATTGCGGCGACACTGTCGGAAGAGGACTCGCCCGCCGCCCATATCCGCGATACGCTGATCGCGGGGGCGGGACTTTGCGACGAGGAGGTTACCCGATACGTGGTCGAAAACGGGCCACGGGCGATCCAGTGGCTCATCAGCGAAGGCGTGCCCTTTACGCGGGATGACAGCAACGGCATGGGGTATCACCTGACGCGCGAAGGTGGCCATAGCGTGCGGCGTGTCATTCATGCGGCCGATGCCACCGGGCAGGCGGTGCAGTTGACGCTGACGGAGAAGGCGCGTGCCCACCCGAACATTACGGTGCTGGAGCACCACGTCGCGGTCGATCTCATCACCGGCGCGAAACTGGGCCGTGCCGATGAAAGCCGCAGTCGCTGTTACGGCGCCTATGTGCTGGACAGCCTCGCGGGCAAGGTCAGGACCATTGGCGCACATGACACGATCCTGGCTACGGGCGGGGCCGGCAAGGTCTATCTCTACACGACCAATCCGGATACCGCTACCGGAGACGGCATCGCCATGGGCTGGCGTGCGGGCTGTCGCGTGGCCAACATGGAGTTTGTGCAGTTTCATCCCACCTGCCTTTATCATCCCCACGCCAAATCCTTCCTGATCAGTGAAGCGGTACGGGGCGAAGGCGGCCTGCTGAAACTGCCCGATGGGTCGCGCTTCATGCCTGAGCACGACGAGCGGGCGGAACTGGCGCCACGCGATATCGTCGCGCGTGCCATCGACTTCGAAATGAAGAAACGCGGGCTCGATTGCGTCTACCTGGATATTTCGCACAAGCCGGCCACGTTTCTGAGAGAGCATTTTCCGAACATCTACCAGCGCTGCCTGAAGCTCGGCATCGATATCACCCGGGAGCCGATTCCCGTGGTGCCCGCCGCCCACTATACCTGCGGTGGGGTGGTGACCGGTCAGAACGGCAGGACCGATCTGGACAACCTGTACGCGGTCGGCGAGACGGCGCATACCGGGCTGCATGGAGCCAACCGGCTGGCGAGCAATTCGCTGCTGGAGTGTCTGGTGTTCGGGCAGGCGGCCGCCCGGGAAATCATGGCCAAGGAATCCGAGCCTTCGGTCGAATTGCCGCAATGGGATGAAAGCCGCGTGACCAACGCTGACGAGGAAATCGTGATTTCACACAACTGGGATGAGCTGCGGCGCTTCATGTGGAGCTACGTCGGGATCGTCCGTACCACCAAACGCCTGCAGCGGGCGCAGCACCGCATCAAACTGCTGCACGAAGAGATCAGCGAGTATTACGCCAACTTCCGTGTCACCAGCGATCTGCTGGAACTGCGCAACCTGGTGGATACCGCCGACCTGATCGTGCAAAGCGCTATGATGCGACGTGAAAGCCGCGGCCTGCACTACAGCAGGGATTATCCCGATCTGCTGCCGGAAGCGAAGGATACGGTATTGAGGAAATAGGCGATCGATTAAGCTAAATTATGATTATTGCATAATATATCCAGTCGGAGTGGACCAGGATATAAGGAATAGGGTATCCGGATATTCGGCCTATTTTTTTCCATATATCCCATCGTGATCATGACTGACCAATAAGAATCTCATATAGCTCCCATCGCGATAAACCAGTGCACGGGTTGATAAGGTGATCCTTATGGAATAAATGGCGGCGATGCCGCCGGGTGGGGAGATACTGGTTATTTTCTCCAAATTCAAATCTTGATCACCGTATACCTGATCCCAGGTCAGCTGTTGTATTTTCTTGAGGGCGTCGAGCACACGATACCTTTCCGCCTGTTCAAGCCCCATCCAAGCTTTCTGAAAAACCGGATTATTGATGTCCAGAAGGACCTTGTTATTTCTTTTCTGCATCCCTCATTCTTTCAGCAAACACGTCTAGGTCAGCTGTTCCAGCCGGACGGTTATCTGTCGCATAATCCAGTGCATTTTCCAAGTCTGCTTTCCCGGGGGGTTGGTGCAGCCAGAGCTCGTTTTCCGGGATGACCAAGGCTGTCCTCACCATCCATACCCCTGGCTCCCGTTCCTCGACAAGCACCTGGCGCCCGGCGAATTCCTTGCCAAGCGAGATCTGGCCATTGGCACCTATTACTTTTACGCTGGTCTTTACTTCAATCGGTCGCATTGCAGGTCATTCCATTCTTAAATGGTTCGGTTATGTGCATTCGTTACGCACCAAAATAATATAGCACTAAAGTTTAATAACCTCCACGATCAGAAAAATTATTCCTGCTGGATTCTTTGTCCATTCCCCGTTACTTCAGTTGGCTTTGCATACCGTTGCCGTATCGAGTGAGAACTCGCATGGTTCCGGTGCGTTCATCCAGCGGGCACGATCCATCGGTCCCGAGCAACCGGCATCTTCAAGGAGCGCGCGGGCGCCGGTCCGGTCGCATACAAGCACGATGGAATGTCGCTCCTGCCTCAGCACCCGGACGGTATAGTCTTTGAAGTTTTCCAGCAGCACCGGGTCATGCCGGGTGGCCACTACCAGCAACTCCATTTCGCTCAGGTCCGGCGGCGGGTTCTTGTAGCGCACGGTGGACTCCACCGCTGCCGACAGCTTGGTGAGCATGGAGGCCCGTATGTGCATTTCCTCGCGGTCGGGTTGCCCGGGTGCCAGCGTGCAACCGGCGACCAGGACGGCAAGCGCGATTGCGGCGTGAATTCTGAAAGTATTCATGCGAAGGCGTTTCCTTCTCGCCAGTAGACGTATTCCCCGCCGGCGTTTCTTCCGGTATCCAGGTTCCAGTTCACGGACGCAGTCTGGTAGGCATCATTGTTCCTGAAGACGGCATCCGCAATATATGACCAGGCGACCAGCACGTTTTCCATTGCCCGGTCGAATATACGGTCATAATCCATGGGCCCGAGCGGCGTGGCCAGGCCTTTAAGGTACTGGCTGTCGAGTTTGCCGATGGCGGGATAGGTCAGGCCGATGCCTGCGGCGACATGGCGTGCAAACGGCGGCAGCGCGTTTCCTTCTTCCGCCTTGTCCAAGATGAACTTGAACGAGCCATGCCAGTTGTCGATAACCGGCGGATTGGCCTGGAATGGCTCCGGATAGCAGGTTTGCAGCATGCTGCGCCAGGTATCCGCCACGGCGGAATCCAGCTTTCCGCTGCCGGGTTTGTCGCAGCAGCCCCAGATCCCCGAATCGAGATGTTCGGCCAGCCCGATCTCGCCCAGGTGGAGCCGCTGGAAAATATGGGCATCCTGATGCATTTCGCAGATACGGTGCCTGCCCTTGTTTTTCTGGTATTCGCCAACCTTCAGCTCCACCACCGGGTGGATGGTGGTATCCGTCACGACGTGGCTGGTGTAGCCCAGCAGCCAGGCAAATGCCTTCTGCCGGGGCGCGCCATCCATTTTCCGGATCAGGCCGATGCCTGTTTTGATCATGTCGCCTGTTTTCTGATAATGCATCCGGTCAGCCCACTGGCAGGCATCGGGATGCACGATATCGAGATAAGGGTAGTCCGGGCTGACCGCACCGAGTTCGCAGAACCGGAAATAATCCAGCACGGCGACGATGGCTTCCGGCATAAACCCATGGTTTTCCAGCCGGATCGGTTCTCTTATAAGATTGACGAGAGTGAGGTGTGCATATGCCCCAGGCATGTCTGCTCCGGAATCAGAGGGTGTTCATTTATGCCGGCGAGGCCGAACTGCGATGTTGATCCCTTGCGGTTCGCCTGTTTCGATGTTCATACCGTTTTCAATGGAGGGTGCTATTGTATGATTTTGTCCTGCCTGGACGATGAGGGCATGGCCAGCAACGGCCCCTTCACTGTAGCGGTGCGGGAGCGAAAGATCAAATCCGGCCTGCCCCGCACGCTACCATAGCGGTTATACCCTTCCATCTGCTTCCGGATGATTCAAATGTTCGCTTATTTCGAAAAAATGCTGCACCCCTATCCTGAATCGTCAGACAGGATTCCACCCGGGAATTTCCTGACCTTCGTATGGGAAGCGACTGAAGGCGTGAGGGGACATCTGGCTGCGATGACTGTGCTGACCGCGGTCATCGGCGCGTTCGAAGCGATCTGGTTTGCTATCCTCGGCAAGGTCGTCGACTGGCTGAGCGATATTCCGCCTGCTCTCCTGTGGGAGCGGGAACGCAATATGCTCCTGTTCTTTGCGGCGGTGCTGATCGCGAGCCCTTTGCTGGTGGGGGTGCAGAACCTCGTCAAGCACCAGGTGCTGGGAGGGAATTTTCCCATGCGGCTGCGCTGGAATTTTCATCGGTTGATGCTCAACCAGAGCATGAATTTTTACCAGGATGAATTTGCCGGTCGCGTGGCGGCCAAAGTCATGCAGTCGGCACTTGCGCTGCGCGATCTATGCTTCATCCTCGGAGATATCCTGATCTATGTGACAATCTATTTCTTCACCCTGGTCGCGGTCGTGGGCAGCTTCAACCGGTGGATTGCGCTGCCTTTCATCGTCTGGCTGATTCTGTATATTTTCGCGCTTCGATATTTCGTGCCGCGGATGAGCCACGTGTCCCAGTCCCAGGCGGATGCCCGTGCGCTCATGACGGGGCGCATCAGCGATGCCTACACCAATATTTCAACGGTGAAGCTTTTTTCCCACACCGGGCGGGAGGCGGGCTACGCGCGCTCGGCCATGCAGGAATTTCTCCATACGGTGCATCGCCAGATGCGCCTGATTACCCATTTCGAAGTCGCCAACCAGATTCTGAGCGTCTTTCTCATTATTTGCGCAATGGGTGTGGCTTTGCTGTTATGGATGCAAGGCGGTATCAGCGTCGGGGCCGTTGCGGCTGTCGGGGCGATGTCGCTGAGGCTCAACGGCATGTCCCACTGGGTCATGTGGGAGATGGCCGCGCTGTTCGAGCATGTCGGCACATTGCGCGATGGCATCAATACGTTTTCCCGGCCGCGTCTGGTCACCGATGCTCCGGATGCCAGGCCGATCCAGGTCAGGAATGCGGAAATCCGGTTCGAGAATGTGCTCTTCTCTTATGGCGGGAGCACGCCTGTCATAGACCGGCTCTCCCTGCAGATACATCCCGGAGAAAAGATCGGTCTGGTAGGGCGCTCAGGCGCGGGAAAATCCACGCTGGTCAATCTGCTGCTCCGGTTTTATGACCTCGAAGGAGGCAGGATCCTGGTCGATGGTCAGGATATCCGCCACGTTACCCAGAACAGCCTGCGTGCCCACATCGGCATGGTGACGCAGGATACGTCGCTCATGCACCGTTCGGTGAGGGATAACATTCTTTACGGCCGCCCGGACGCGGACGATGCGGACATGATTGCCGCTGCCAGAAGAGCGGAGGCGCATGACTTCATCCAGGGGTTGGCTGATCCCATGGGCCGCCGGGGTTACGATGCGCATGTGGGCGAGCGCGGAATCAAGCTGTCGGGGGGGCAGCGCCAGCGCATCGCGATTGCCCGCGTGATGCTGAAGGATGCGCCCATACTCCTGCTGGACGAGGCGACTAGCGCGCTGGACTCCGAAGTGGAGTCTGCTATCCAGTCGAGCCTGTACCGGCTGATGGAAGGCAAGACCGTGATCGCCATTGCGCATCGGCTGTCCACCATTGCGGCAATGGATCGCCTGATCGTGATCGACCAGGGCCGCATTGTGGAAGAGGGTACCCACCAGAGCCTCATTGCGCTGGACGGCCTCTACGCGCGGCTGTGGAATCATCAGAGCGGCGGTTTTCTGGGAGAGGCGTAGCTGAAGCGCTGATTTCCAGTTCATCGATCACGGGTTACCGCTTCCGCAGGAATGATCTAGGCAGGATTAGAAAAATGACAACCGAAGTACGGGAATATTGACAATGCCGGCGGCAAAAAATCGTCGCGGCTAACCGTCGAGTTCCGGATCGGTCGCCGGCTTGACGCCGGAACGAATCGTTGCCTCGGTGAGTGAGGGCACGCAAAGTTCGATGAAACGGTAGGCATATCCGCGCAGGTAATGGCCGCGGCGGATGGAGATGTTCGTGGTATTTTTTTCGAACAGGTGCGAACTGTCCAGCAGCCTGAGCTTCGTATCCCGGCCCGGATTGAATGCCATGGAAGCGACAAGTCCCACGCCCAGGCCCAGCTCGACATAAGTCTTGATGACATCGGCATCCAATGCGGACATGGCGAGATCGAGGCTCAATCCTGCCTTTGCAAATGTCTGGTCGATTCTTGCCCGGCCGGTGAATCCTTCGTGATAGGTAATGATCGGAAATTCGGCAATGGCTTCGAGCGTGAGCAACTGCATCGATTCAAGCGGATGGCCGTGCGGCACGATGACGTCGTGATGCCAGGAATAGTAGGGAAAGGAAGCCAGTTCCGCCACGCTCTCCAGCGCTTCGGTGGCAATGCCGATATCGGCCACCCCGTCGAGCAGCATGGATACGATTTCGTCGGGACTGGCCTGGTGCAGGATAAGATGCACCTGGGGAAATGCCTTTTTGAAACGGGTCACCACTTCCGGCAGGGCGTATCGTGCCTGGGTATGCGTCGTGGCGATGGTCAGCCGCCCACGCTGCCGGTTGTTGAACTGCTCGGCCAGGCGCTTGGTGTTCTTCACGTCGAGGAGAATGCGCTCCACGATCTTCACCAGTTCCTTGCCGGGGTCGGTCAGGCCCAGCAGCCGCTTGCCCTTGCGCACGAACAGTTCGACACCCAGTTCGTCTTCCAGGTCCTTTATGTGCTTGCTGACGCCGGACTGGGCGGTGAACAGCGCATTGGCCACCTCCGTCAGGTTATAGTTCTGGCGGACGGTCTCGTGGATGATACGCAATTGCTGAAAATTCATGTCGATGTACTGTGGTATCGCCCGGGCCGACTGGTTTTGGATCACACGAGTCTTCAGGTACTCCAGGTACTTCGGGCCATCCGGTCCGACGGGAAGAACACTATGCAGTGCGCTTTTCGGCGGCAGACCGTCCACCCATAAATTAGCAGGCTGATAGTCTGTCGTAAACCAGGAAAACCTGATTTGCTTACAGGATTTATTGATAAGCCGTGCCGGCGAGAGCGCGCGCACGGCAAAGACTTTTCAACTTTTCCCCGCGAAACTTCCCTCGGTGTCCGGCAACATCAATCCTTTTCCCGCTTCCCTTTCTGCTTTCGTGGATCCCTCCACTTCCACCACAGGAGTACCCTAAGCTGCCTGAATTCTTCCGCGTTTATTCCATCCGGCAGGATAGTGATGCTGTAGGAGGCGAACCGCTGCCACAGGCTGCCAGGTTCTACCAGTTTCAGTTCAAGAACCGTCAGCCAGGGCGCGACAAAACTGCTTCCCAGCAGCGCGCAGTCGAGTCGCGCGCCGCTGCGCGTTTCCAGCGTGAAAGCCATGTCATCCGTTACTTCCAGGCGCGTGATCGAACGGGACGAGCGTAGCAGGGCATATCGCCGCAGGTAGAAAACGAGGCTTGCGGCGAGCATGACTGAGGCAGATACTTTTCCCCAATCTGGCAGTGCCAGCGGCCAGAGCAGGCCGATGGCCGCGACATGGGCGAAAGTCAGCATGACTGCCAGCCGCGGCGAGGGCTTGAGCTGGATGGCGAGCGAGACGGAGGGGGGCGAATTGGGTAGATCGGCCATCAGCGGATTGTCTCATTTCCGGAATCCGGATCGTCTCCCGATTGCTCGTCGATCTGGCTGAGCGCCGGGTTTATAGCGCTGTCCATTGGCTTTATAATGACGGCTCATCTTTTATCCTTGATGGACGCACATCGTTCGTATGAATCCCGTATGAATCCTTTATGGCAAGCGTATCTGCAGGATCATGGCGCGGTGATCCGGCACGGGCGTGTCGCCGGATTCGGAAATCCTGGCCATGAACTGGCTGCTGCCGGCACCGGGACGGAGACCGTGCTGAGCGATCTTTCCCACTTCGGCCTGATCCTCTTCACGGGGGAAGATGCCCAGTCGTTCCTGCAAGGGCAGTTGACGTGCGACGTGAGGCAGGCCACGCCCCGCACCGCCGTGTATGGCGGTTATTGCAATCCAAAAGGCAGGATGCTGGCAAGTTTTCTGCTATGGGCCCAGAACAGCCAGGCCAATGCGGGGGACCACGGCAGCAAGGACAGCCAGAGCAAAGATGCAGATTCCTACTTCATGCAACTGCCCGTGGCGTTGCAGGCGGCGATCCAGAAGCGCCTTTCCATGTACGTGCTGCGCGCCAAGGTCAGCCTTGCCGATGCAAGCGCCTCGCTGATCCGGATGGGCATCGCCGGAAGCCGCGCGAGAACGCTCGTGCAGGAGTTGCTGGACGAGGCGTCTCCTTCGGTCATGGGCGTAATTTCACGCGCACGGATGAGTGCCATATGCCTTGCGCCGGAGCGTTACGAACTGATGATTCCCATGGAACTTGCGCCCAGCGTGTGGGAAAAGCTGAGCCGGGATGCCATGCCCGTTGGCGCCCCTTGCTGGGAATGGCTCCGGATCAGGGCAGGAATACCGGTGATCGTTCCCGCGACCCAGGAGCAGTTCGTGCCCCAGATGGCCAATCTGGAGGCGATCGGTGGGGTGAGTTTCCAGAAAGGTTGCTATCCCGGCCAGGAAATTGTTGCCCGCACCCAGCATCTTGGCAAGATCAAACGCCGCATGTATCTGGCCCATGTCGATCCTCAGGATCGGGAAGCCGAGGTGAAAGCCGGGGATGAACTCTTCAGCGCCGATATGGGCGAACAATCCAGCGGCATGGTGGTCAACGCCGAGCCTTCACCCTGGGGTGGGTTCGATATGTTAGCCATCTTACAGACAAGCAGCGTCGAGGCCGGTAAAATTCATTTCGGGTCGCCGGAGGGGGCCGTGCTCGATATCATGCCATTCCCTTATTCCCTGAACCCGTAGCCCGGCCTGTATACTATATGACTTTTGGCATGTTCAATCCGCAGTACTTCAATTACCGGCACCCCAATTACCGGCACCCCGTGAGTCTCATGACTTCCGATCTTTGTGAAACCCGTGATCTTCGAGGCCCATCCGGTCCTGTGCTGAAACTGGAAACGCCCATTATGGCAAGCATCGGCGGGTATGCCGCACTGGTGATATCAGGCAGTCTCATTCACGGCAGGGCATTGTGGCGGCCTGGTTCGGGGCGGAGAATGACCGACAGAGGATAGAGGCCTTTTCTATCCCTTCCCAATGCGCGCGAACGATAATTCGACATCCAGCGGGAACAGCCTGCCTTCTCGATTTTGCCTGTGGCAATGGCTGCTGCCATTCCTGCTGATGATATCGTCAGCTTCCGCCAGCGAACTTGCAGGACGCGATATCGCGTTCTATTACGGCAGCCGTCCTCCCGTCGAAGATCTGCGGCATTTCGATCAGATCGTGATCCAGCCAAGCCAGATTCTGCCGCATGAACGCACGGCGCTGCTGAATCTGGATTCATCCCTCGTATTCGCTTATGTGTCCTTTGGAGAAATTGCGCGCAACAGCGAGGATATGAAGCACATCGATACGGAATGGTCGCTCGGCATCAATCCGGCATGGAACAGCCTGGTAATGGACATGACCAATCCCGCCTGGCGCGAATATCTGCTGGAGCAGCATTTCAACCGCCTGTGGCGCGACGGCTACCGGGCGTTTTTCCTCGACACTTTTGACAGTTATCTGATCGTCACGTCCGAGGGCAAGCAGCGCGAAGATCAGGAGGCCGGACTGGTTTCGCTGCTTGCGGAAGTGAAACGGCGTTTCCCCGGATGCAAGCTCATCCTCAACCGTGGTTTCGAAGTGCTCGACCGCGCCGCTCAGTACGCGGACGGCATCGTGGCCGAGTCGCTTTTCCAAGGTTTCGATCCGGTTACCGGCAAGCATGCGCCCACCAAGCCGGAAAACCAGGAATGGCTGATCAATGCCATGACCCGCGCGCAGAATGAGTTCAAGGTGCCTGCCACCGTGCTGGATTACGTCGACCCCGGCAACTGGGAGGAGGCGGAAAAAACCGCACGGGAAATCGTCAAGCTGGGCTTCATGCCCTGGGTGGCCAACGGCGATCTGACCTGGCTGGGGCATGGCCGTATCCGCCTGGCGCCGCGCAAGCTGCTCGCCATCGTGAATGGCACGCCCGCACAGCAGATGGATCACGACCTGTTCCGGCACGCGGCAATGCCTCTGGAGTATATGGGCCTGGCGCTCGACTACTGGTATGTCGATCAGCTTCCACTGCCCATCGAGCCGCTCGTGGGACGCTATGCCGGAATCATTGCCTGGCTGGGTGAGGATGCCGGCGACGACGCTCACCGTTACGACAGCGTCTGTTCGCGCCTCAAGACCGAGGCCGGTGCCGGTTTGCCGGTGGTGTTCATGGGCTATCTTCCCGCAGGGGAAGCCTGCCGCAGCCTGGTAGATTACCAGGGTGACTTGCGGCCCGCCACCAACATGCTGAAGCTGGTCTCCGTCAGCGATCGCCTGGGACGGCCCAATGCCGCGCCCGTGGTCGGGAGCGGCACGCCGGACGTCCATGCGCGCGACCGCAACGATGCCTGGCTCACGCTGGCGGAACCAAAAGGAAACAAGGTGTTTCATCCCGTCGTGGTCGGTAGATGGGGCGCATACGCCCTGCATCCGCATATCATCAGCGAAAGCGCGTCAGGTCGGCGCGAATGGCTGCTGGACCCGTTTTCTTTCTTCCAGGCCGCCTTGCGCCTGCCGACGGCGCAGCCGGTGTTCGACATGACGACCGAAAATGGGCGCCGCCTGGGAATCGTCGAGGTGCGCGGGGACCGTCTCTTCGCTCGCGACGAGCATGGTATGGAAGCGATCGACCGGCTGCGCGCGTGGGTCGACAGGAATCCCGTTCCTCTGACGCTCGGCATCATCGAAGCGGAAGTCGAAAGCGTGGATCAGCGTGAAAAGGTGCGCCATCTGGCCGCGCTTCCGCAGGTGCGGCTGGCCAGCCATACCTACAGCCACCCCTTCTACTGGGGCATATTCGAGGGCAAGAAGGATGCCGACCAGCAACCTTACCGCTACAGCGTGTTCATGGAAGGCTATGCGGCGGAGATGACGCGCGAAACCGCCGGCACGGTTCCCTTCATGCGGTCGATGGCGCCGGATTCGCCGCTGCTGCTGATCTGGTCGGGCGATGGCAAGCCGGGTCCGGCTGCACTGGCCGCCGCGCAGAAGGGAAATCTGCCGGGCTATGGAGGAGGAGGGCTGAACTGGCATAGCGGCCCATTGTCCTATGCCGATCTCGCTCCGTCACTGCGGCCGACCGAATGGGGCATCCAGGCGTTGACGCCGCTGGTCGGCGAGCCGCTATTCGCGCGGCTCTGGTATGGAGAGGCGCTGAATTACAGCAAGGTCGGGGAATGGAATCGCGAGCTCGATCTGTTGCGGCGCCTGCGCCCGTCATCGCTGTCCATTCATGCTGACGCGCTGCTGCATGCGCGCGGAACCGAGCTTCTGGATCAGCTGATCGAGGAGCAGCGCAAGGAGAAGGTGATGAATATCTGGCTGCACGAGTATGCCGAGCGCGTGCGGGCATTCCAGGCAGCCAGCATCGCGCGCGATCTGGAGGGCAACTGGCTTCTTTTTGGAGATGCGCTGAGGACTGTGCGGTTATCCGGGAGCGACATGGTGCCCCAGATCTCGGCTGATGTCGTGGGTTATTCCGACCGGGATGCCGAACGGTATGTTTTTCTGGCGCGCAATCACGCCGTCCTCAAGCTCAATCCCGATCGTGGCGACGGAAGAGAGCCGCCTCTGCGTCTCATCGATGCCAGCGCGCCGCTCAAGTCCTGGCATATCAACACGGACGGTTCCGCCACGCTGCTGTTCGAGCCGCGCGGGAATCTCGCCCTCGATATCGAAGTGCCGGTATCCTGCGCATTGAGCGTGGACGGAGGCAGGCTGGCGCCGAGCCGGAATACACAGTCGAGCTATGTGATTTTCGCGCCAGCCGCATCGGGAGAATTCAGGCTTGAGTGCTGAAATCAGGCGGGAATCTCTGCTCAATCCGCCCGCGCTGATGTTCATGAGCGCGATCGTCCTGATCGCTTTCTGGGTGCTGTTCCCGCGCCAGCCGGCCTTCAGGGATCCGGCGAATCTCTCCGCGAAGGATGCCCTGTCAGTGGCTTATCTACGTGTTCTCGTCCAGTCCGATCCGCGCAACGCCCCGTTGCGCCTGTCATTCGTGCAGGTGTTGACGGAAGCCGGGATGCTGGATGAGGCGGACAGCATCCTCTTCCCTTTGCTGCGTGCTCCCGAATCGGGCCTGATGTATGAAATCCGCATGGCCGAGCTCAAGTTGTCGCTGCAGCAGCTCTACGGAAATCCTCCGCCGGATATTGAAACCTCATTGCGGGCCCGCATCGCCGGACTGGTTCCGTCATTATTGCGCATCGCGGACAACGACAAGGAACTGAGCCAGGTGGTGGCATTGGCTGAGCAGTTTGGCGAGCCCCGCGTGCTGGCGCAGACCTTCGAGCAACTGGCAGTCATGCAGGATGAGTCCGCCGATACCAGGGCGCGCTGGCTGGCTTTTGCCGCAAATCAGCGCATCGCGGCCGCACAGCCGAGACTGGCGGCGCAAAATTTCTGCAAGGTTCTGTCGCTCGAGCGCAAGGCGGGCAAGAAAGCGGAAATGGCCAGATCCTGTTTGCGCGCCTACCTTCAGGCAGGTATCGATGAAGAGGCATTCAAGGCGGCGAAGCAGGTGCTGGCCGGATTCGGGAGCGGGCCGCGCGACGCCGGGCTTCTGCTGCTGGCAGCGGATATCGCCCAGCCGCTGGAGCACCGTGAAGAGGCGTTGGCATGGCTGGAAGAGGCGAGCCGGACACGGACCGAGGACAGCATGATCGCCGAGCGGATCGTGCGTCTGCAGGTGTCCATGGGTCTTCTTGCCGACGGTCTCGAGCGCGCGCGCCTGCTGCAATCGGAGCTGGAGCCCGGCAGCGAACGGCAAAGGCTGCTGGCCCGCCTGTATGACTGGAACTCGCAGCCCAATGAAGCGCTGGCCCTGTGGCTGTCTTTCGCGCGCGCCAAAAGCGACAGCGAGGCGGAGGCGCGCGCGTTCGCGCTAGCAGGGGGGAAGGCCGACCACAGGGCATTGGTCCAGTTGCTCGAAGCTGTCATGCAGCGTCGAAAATTGACAGCCGCCGAGGCCGAGGCCTATGTCAAGGCAGGCCTTCACGTGGCGCAGCCGGCTCGCCTGGAGCAGCAATTGCGGCGTCACGCCAAGCGATTCGGGGATCCGGCCGCAGCCCGCAGGGCGCTGGCGGAGGTCCTGGTTCTTCAGGGCAGGCCGGGCGCGGCGCTCGCTGTTTATGAAGAGATGCCAGAGACGCAGACGACGCGGCAAAGGCTGGACCTGGCGCGGCTATACGAAGAAGCCGGGGCTATACAGAAAAGCTTCGATCTTCTCCTGCGGGATATTGATTCGCCCGATCCCGCCGTGGCGGAAGCATACTGGATGCTTCTGGCCAAAGTGGCCACGCAGCTTGGGCAGGACGCTCATGCAGGCAAAGCTTATGAAAAGGCATTGAGCCTTCGCCCCAACGATGCGGAAATACTCGAGCAGTTGCAGCGCCTCGCCGTACGTCATGGCGATGAAGGAAAAAGCGAGCGGCTGGCACGCTATGGATGGGAGCGGCTGCAGCGCGTGGAAGACCTTCAGCGTCTCATGCGCTTCTCATGGAAACGAAAAGACTGGAACGAGCTCGATCACTGGCTTGCTGCTGCCGAAGGGAAGCCATCGGCAGCCCGGGGGCCGGATTACTGGTATTTTCTCTCGATACGGAAAATGGCCGGCGGGGACCGGGAGGGGGCGCGGAAGAGCCTGGAGGATCTGCTGAAGTTGCGCGGCGGCGCCCCCGAAGTGGTGGAGGCGCTGATCTGGCTGCTCCTTGCGGACAGAAAAATCGATACCGGACTGCTGGAGAAGGTGGTGCAGCCCTATCATAGCCAGACGGGAGAACAGTCCACGACCAGCCCCTCATTGACCGAAGCGCTCGCCGCCGCTGAGCAATTGCTGGGCAGGCCTGTACAGGCAGCTGCCTGGTATCTGCGCACGCTCCCGCGCAGGCACGGGGATTTCGCATGGACATTGACAGTCGCGAACAATCTGGAATGGGCGGGATGCCCCGCCAATGCCAATCACGTACGATTCAACGCGTTGACGAGGTTTGCCTCCGGTCCGTCGTCGCCGGCACCCAGGTATCCGGAGCGTCTGGCCGAGTATTTTGCCGGATCGAAAGATGCCCGGGCGCAAGCAGTGGGGGCAGACCCCGCCAAACAGTCGGCGTGGGAATCGTTGAGAAGCCGCTGGGGGTATGCCGGGACGCTGGATAACGCCACCTACTTTGCGTTGAACCGGCAACGCGAGCGGCTTTCTCTTCCCGAATGGAAGGAATTTGCCGATGCGGTGGCGGCGAGCCGCGGAGATGTGGACAAGACGCGTAAAAAAGGTGAAGCGAAGGTAGCGAGACAGTTGGCCCTGATTGCAGATCATCTGAAGCGTCAGCCCGCTGCGCCGTCAGGCGAGGACATGCTGCCGCTCTCGATAGACGACGTCGAACGTGCCAACCAGTGGCTGGCGGGCGAAGCTCCGCGGGTGGAGAGCGATGTGAATGCCGAAATGGATATCTGCCGGCAGACGCTGGCGGCGGTACGCCAGTCGCTGGACGCTTTCGCGCCGGATGACTCGTCCTCGCTTCCGTTGCCGCTGCCGGCTGTATCATTCGTTCCCGACAGAAGGTTTTCGCCGCAATGAAAAAACCGTGGCTTGAAGGCATCGAGGTGGTGGACGTCAATACATCCGAGCCGGCATGGGGCGGATGGCTGGAAACTCTGCTGCTCACGTTCATCGTGGTCGCAGCATCCTTTCTCACCAGCGAGGATGATCCTTTCCGCTTGCGGGAGGGTTTTCCCTGGCCGGTTCTTGCCCCCCTGCTGGCGGGATTGCGCTACGGCTTCGCCTACAGCTTTACCAGTGCGCTGCTGACACTGGCAGTACTGGGCGTGGCGATCAATCAGGAATGGCAGACTGCATCAGAATTTCCGCTATCGTGGTCTATCGGCATTTTGCTGATCGCCATGGTGGCGGGCGAGTTCCGCGACATGTGGGGGCGTCGCCTGCACCGGCTGGAAGGGGCTTATCAGTACCGTGCGGAACGGCTGGAGGAGTTCGCGCGTAGTTATCAGTTGCTGCGCCTGTCTCATGATCGCCTGGAGCAGACGGTCGCCAGCAGCGGCCTTTCTCTGCGGGAGGGGATCATGCATCTGCAGTCGAGGGTGGATTCCATTGACGGATTGACGGACGCATCGCTGCAGAAGCTGATCGAATTTCTTTCCGAGTACTGTTCGCTGACCCAGGCGCGTATTGTCGGCATCCGGGGAGACAAGCTCGATCCCGGCCAGGTTCAGGCTTTTATCGGCGACAGGTTTCCGGTCGACGAGACCGACCCGGTTATCGGCAGCGCGCTTGAAAGCGGGGAGCTGGCTTCGGTCAACCTGTTGAAGGAGCACGCTGTCGACCGGAATTCGTTGCTGGCGGCCATTCCTCTTGCGGACTCGACGGGCGAGGTTCATGCCATGCTGCTGATCCGGTCCATGCCTTTTTTTGCTTTTCATGAAAGCAATTTGAAGCTTCTGGCTGTTCTGGTGGCGCATGGAGTCGATCACCTGCGCTTTGGGAGCGCCCAGCCTTCCGCCGCGCGCTTCAGGATTTCATTCGAGCGCGCATCTATGGATTCCCGGCGATTCGGCCTGGATGCCACTCTCCTGCGTCTGACGGGCGAGCCTGGCGAGGTCCTCGAATACCATGATGCTTTGCGTTCCTCCATTCGGGCGATCGACCTGATCTGCCTCGCGCGCGAGGCGGGCAGTTCCGTCATCTGGGTGCTGCTGCCCCTGACGGACATCGCAGCCGCCCGCGCCTGGATGCAACGGACGGGTGCTGTTCCCGCCACCCTGGCCAGCGAGCTGATTTCCATCGATGAAATCGAACCCGGGCGAATCCGCTCCATGGAGCCGCACTGATGCACCGATGGTTCATACTGATGGGCCTCGCGACGGAACTGCTGGCTGGCGCGTTGTTCTGGATGAGTTCCAGCGCATGGGCGGCAGGGATGACGTGCTGGCCATCCCAGGGATGGATACTGATCGGGCTGGTGCTTCATACCGGCGCGTCATACTACCTCAGCCGCGTTTTCTGGTTGCTGCTGCCGCGCCGGTATAAATTGCCCGCGCACCGGAGCCTGGGCCTTCTCTTCGTCATCCAGTGGATTCTGCCGGTGCTCGGTGCGCTAGGGGTGCTATGGAGCATTACCATCGCATTGAAACGCCCGCGCGCGCGTTCTTCGCGCAACATCCGGTTTGTGGCTTTGCCGGAACTGCCGTTTTCCCCTCCCGTGGTTTTGCCGGTGCTGCCTTACAGTGAGGGCGCCTTGCGCCAGATTGTCCATTTCGCTGAACGTTCGCCGCTGAAGCGGTTGAAAGCCGTGATGGCGACACGGCAGATGGCGCCGCGCGAGGCCATGCCGGTATGGTCCCCGGCAACGCGCGATCCGGTGGATGACGTGCGCCTGCTGGCCTACGCCATGAGAGACGATCACGAAAAGAGACTGACGGATCGCATCCTGAGCCTCACTGAAGCCCTGCCTGGCCTTCCACGGAGCGCGCGCGCCGCCCGCCACAAGACGATTGCGGCGCTATGCTGGGAACTGGTGTATCACCGCCTTGTGCAGGGCGCCGTGAGGGAGCACTGGCTGAGGACCGCGCGACGGCATATGCAGTCGGCGCTTCTTTCCCAGGCCGATAACCCCGACAGGCGAGGCGGCCCCAATGCGGCCACGTCGGCTTCCCCCCCTGTTCCCCCAGGGCGTGAAGGATCGATATCCTCTTCTGGCGACGGGGACGCCTGGATGCTCTATGGCCGCATTCTGCTGGAGGCGGATGATCCCGCGGCCGCGCACCAGGCGTTTGCGCATGCGCGGGCGGGAGGGGTCGACGAACAGAAGCTTCTGCCCTGGCTTGCCGAGATCGCGTTCCGGGAACGACGATTTTCGGAGACGAAAGCTCATCTGGGAGCGCTGCGCACGCACGGGGAACAGGGGCGTAACCTTGCGCGGGTGCGCGCCTGGTGGAGCAGATGAGCAGGGCAATGCGGCCGGAAACGGTACAGGGACGGCGCGATGTTCCCGCTCAGACTGAAGGGCGAGCCGGACCGATAGCCGATATCGCGCTGCTGCTGGAAGGAACCTATCCTTACGTCAGGGGCGGTGTGTCCTCCTGGGTGCATCAGATCATCACCGGGTTGCCGGAATTCAGCTTTGCCGTCGTTTTCATCGGCGGGCGGCAGGACATGTATGGTCCCGTGCAATATCCGTTTCCACCCAATGTGACGCATGTGGAAACGCATTATCTGCTGCATCAGAATGAACATTCGAAGCCTGTAGCGCGCAAGGGCAACCGTCATGCCTTCGCCACGATGGACGAACTGCATGCGGCCTTCCGCCAGACCGGGAATATTTCCGAGGAAAAAATGGCCGCCGCGTTCAATCGCCTGGGTCTGCCCGGCGGTATCAGCGAGGACGATTTTCTCTTTAGCGAAGCCTCGTGGGAGTATATTTCCCGCCAGTATCGGGAACGCTGCACCGAGCCTTCGTTTGTGGATTATTTCTGGGCCATCCGCGCCATGCATGCGCCCCTGTTCGTCCTGGCGGATATCGCCGCGCGGTTGCCGCTTGTACGGGCGGTGCACTCCATTTCCACCGGCTACGCCGGCCTGCTCGGCGGGATGATCCACCTGCGGAGGCATATTCCTTTTGTGCTGACCGAGCATGGAATCTATACCAAGGAGCGCAAGATCGATCTGGCTCAGGCCACCTGGCTGCATGACCACAACGATGATGTCGGCAATACTCTGCATGACGAGATGGGGTATATCCGCGGGCTCTGGATCAGGTTTTACGAACAGATCGGCCGCATGGCCTACGCCCGGGCATCCTCCATCGTGAGCCTCTTCGAAGGAAACCGGCAGAGGCAGATCGCCGACGGTGCTCCCCCCGGGAAAACGCAGGTCATCACCAACGGCATCGACCTGCAACGCTATCAGGACGCGCTCGAACGGCGACCCGACGGGATTCCGCCCGTACTGGGACTGGTCGGACGGGTCGTGCCCATCAAGGATATCAAGACCTTCATCCGCACGCTGCGCATACTGGTCAACGAGTACCCCGAAGCGCAAGGCTGGATAGCAGGCCCCGAAGACGAAGATCCCGCGTACGTGCATGAGTGCAAGGAACTGACCTTGAGCCTGGGCCTGGAGGACCATGTGAAGTTCCTGGGTTTTCAGAACATGCTGGACCTGCTTCCGCAGCTGGGCCTGATGGTGCTGACTTCCATCAGCGAGGCATTGCCTCTGGTCATACTGGAAGCATTCGCCAGCGGCGTGCCGTGCCTCGCCACGGACGTGGGTTCCTGCCGGGAGCTGATCGAGGGCAGCGGGGAGGAAGATCGCGCGCTCGGCCCCGCAGGGAGCGTGGTGCACATCGCCGACCCCGAGGGGACGGCGAAGGCGGCGCTCGCTCTCATCAGTGATCCCGGGCGCTGGCACGCGGCCCAGCAGGCCGGGCTCGAACGGGTAAAGCGGTACTATGACGACAAGCTGATGTTTTCCTCTTATCGCAGCCTTTACGCCAGAACGCTTAATGGCGCGGAGCAGCCTGTCATCACGGTTTCCTGACGAGCGGATAAATGGCTGGAATAGGGTTCGAAATCCGGAAAATCCTCAAGCGCGACAGCTACTGGTCGGTACTGCGCGCATACGGCTACGCCGGACTGGTGAGCGGCGGCCCCTGGGTGCTGTCCATCCTCAGCATCATGATGATCGGCGTGCTTGCCGTCACGCTCGGCGTCGCGCAGCGCGAGGTCAATGCCTTCCAGATCTGCGTCACCTACCTGATGGCCGGTACCCTGATCTGGACCGGGGGCATGCAGCTCATGTTCACGCGCTTCGTCGCCGACCGGACCTACGCCGGCGAAAAAGCCGAGGTGCTGCCTAATCTGTTTGGCGTCCTCGTGGTGACGATGGTGGGTGGTTTTGCGTGGACGGCGCCTTTCATCTTCTGGTTTTTCCCTGATCCGTTCTTTCAGCAACTGCTGCTGTTGTGCAACTTCGTGGTGCTCAGCGGCATGTGGATCGCCCTGATTTTCCTGTCGAGCATGAAAGCCTACCGCCGCATCATCTGGAACATGGCCAAAGGCTATTCGCTTGGCATCGCAGTGGCGCTTCTTGCTTCCCGCTGGGAACTGAATGGTCTCCTGCTGGGTGTCCTGGCCGGGCACAGCTATCTGCTGTTTTCCTTTCTCTACCACATCGTGCGCGACCATCCGGGCAGCGCATTGCTCAAGTTCGACTTTCTCGACCGCAGCCGGAGTTTTTACAGCCTGTTCGCGGTCGGCACGCTTTATTATCTGGCGATCTGGGTCGACAAGTTCGTTTTCTGGTTCGTACCTTATACTTCGGAAGCAGTGATCGGCCCGTTGCGCGCCTCCATCATTTATGATCTGCCGATTTTTCTTGCTTACCTGTTCATTCTTCCGGGGATGGCCGCGTTCCTGGTAAGCATCGAAGCGGATTTCGCGGAACAGCATGAGCGTTTCTACCGCGCAGTTCGGGAAGGTGACACGCTCATGCACATTGAATACCGGCGCGATCGCATGGTCTATGCGGCAAGACAGGGGATCTATGAAATATTCAAGGTACAGGGGGTGACCGTCGCGCTATGCCTGCTGTGGGGGAGGGATCTGCTTCAGGTGGTGGGCATTTCGCCACTGTATATCCACCTGTTCTACATCGACGTGGTGGCGGTCAGCGTGCAGGTTCTGCTCATGGCGATACTCAACGTGCTTTTCTATCTCGATGCACGGCGCGAAGTGCTGATCGTGACCACATGCTTTTTCGTCACGAATCTTCTGTTCACCTCCTTCACCCTGCAACTCGGCGCGGAGACATTCGGCTACGGCTTTGCCGCGTCGGTAACCCTGTCGGCCTTTCTCGCCCTGTTCATCCTCTCGCATAAATTCAACCGGCTGGAGTACGAAACCTTCATGCTGCAACGTTAGGGAAGCGCTGAACAAATCCTGAGTGCGTTGCTGTTAAGATCGGGATGATCATAAGGCGCGCGACGCAGGTCGTAGCCTGGACTACGATGGCAAGGAGAGCAACGCCATGGCGCCCCGGAGCCTCGCCCGATGGGCCCCGCGAAGCGGGGATCGGGCAGCGGAGGGGGATGCCAGGCCGCGCCAAAATATACATATGGCGCCAACAGCCCGCTACGGGGTCGCATCTTCCTGCCGAAGATACTGCTCCGCCCTGCGCGGTCGTACCATTCGCGTCATGGCCTTTCGCGCATCCCATCCCGCAAAGCCGCCGTCGCGCCAGCGGAGATTTGTTCAGCGCTTCCCTAGTGTAAAATTCGGGGAAGCTGTACAGTCCGCTTCTGAGGCATGTTCCACATGCGGATTGCCGGCATTTCCGGAACAAGGGGACAAGAGGGGGCGAGGGGGACAACGGCAGGAGCGCGCAACCCGAACGTATGTGTTCCGCCTTTTATTTCTATTTTAAAGCAGGTTAGACATGTCAAGAATTTTCCTTAGTCTCGGCGCGCTCAATGCATTTTTATGCGTCGGCCTGGGTGCGTTCGGTGCGCACGGTTTGAAGAAGACCCTCGCCGCGGATATGCTCGCGGTCTACCAGACCGGGGTGCAGTATCATTTTTATCATGCGCTCGGTCTGCTCGTCATTGGTCTCTTGCTGCTTCATTTTCCGGGGTCGAGGCCGATCACCTGGTCGGGCTGGCTGATGCTGACGGGAATCATCCTCTTTTCCGCCAGTCTTTATGCGCTCAGCCTGACGGGAATGCGCGGGCTCGGCATGATCACGCCATTCGGTGGCGTGGCGTTTCTGAGCGCATGGGCATTGCTTGTCTTTGGGACGTTGAGGAGGAAGTAGCGCGTCAGTGCGCCGATCCCATTTCGCCGAGGCTGCGCCGGCAGCCCTCAATTCTGTTGATTGCCCTGATCGTTCGCAGCTGCCTGCTGACCCGAAAATGACCGCTACCGCGTTTCAATCTTTTTTCGCACCCTGTCCGCGCGGCCTGGAATCCGTGCTCGTTGACGAATTGACGCAGCTGGGCGCGGCTTCCGTGCGCAAGCATGACGGCGGGGTGGAATTCGAAGGTGAATGGAGCTGCTGCTACCGGGCCAACCTGGAAAGCCGGATCGCCAGTCGCATTCTCTGGCGCGTCGTGAGCAGACCGTATTCGGATGAGGGCGAGGTGTACCAGGCGGCCCGCCTGGCACCGTGGGAGACGTGGTTCCATCCGGATCTCACCATCAAGGTGAATATCGCTGCCGTAAAATCTCCGTTGCGCAGTCTCGATTTTGTCGCGCTCAGGATAAAGGATGCGATCTGCGACAGGTTTCGCGAGCAGACCGGCCGTCGCCCGAGCGTGGATACGGTAAATCCCGATATCCGCCTTCACGGCTTTCTGGATGCCCGCACGCTATTCCTGTATATCGATACCTCGGGCGAAGCATTGTTCAAGCGCGGCCTCAGAAAGGAGGCGGGCGAAGCACCGGTGAGGGAGAATCTGGCTGCGGGAATCTTATACTTGTCCGGTTGGCAGCCCGGCATGCCCCTGCTCGATCCGATGTGCGGCAGCGGGACATTTCTTCTCGAAGCGGGGCAAATCGCCCTGAATATTGCGCCTGGATCGGGTCGAAGTTTCGCTTTCGAAAAGCTGAAGGTATTCGACAGGACGCGCTGGAATCGGCTGAAGGCGACAGCGGCCGCCATGCGGAAACCGGCCACGCTCCAGCCCATTTTCGGCAGCGACCTGTATGGCGATACGCTGGCTGTCGCACGTGCGAATTTACTGGCCGCGGGGCTGTCCGAGGTGGTGACGCTGAAGCAGGTGAACGTGCTGGAAATTTCGCCGCCTGTACCTTTCGGTTTTCTTGTAACCAACCCTCCATATGGAATTCGTATCGGAGAGCAGCAGCGCCTCGCCGAGTTTTATCCAAAACTGGGAGACACCCTCAAGAAAAAATTCAGCGGATGGAATGCTCATATCCTTACAGCTGATCCGCTCCTGCCAAAATTGATACGCTTGACGGCATCGCGCCGTGTTCCGTTGTTCAATGGCGCCCTGGAATGCCGGTTGCTGGAATACAAAATGGTGGCAGGCAGCATGCGTAAAACGAAAAAAGCGGGAACTGTACAGCAGCAGACACAATCCGGCCCATCCTGAGCATGCGATTGACAACATGAACCTCAACGGAAGGATCGTTTTTCTGATGGTATTCCTGGCCTGCACCGGCCTGCTGGGTTATGCATTCTATTTGCAGGCGGTGAAAAATCTGCTGCCTTGTCCCCTGTGCGTAGTACAGCGCATTGCATACTGGCTGACGGGCTTGACGGCCCTCATCGCGTTTTTCCATGCCCCGGGAGCAGGAGGAAGAAGATTTTATGGGGCGGCCATGGCTCTTTTCGCCGGTTCCGGCGCTGCCGTTGCGCTGCGCCAGTCCTGGCTGGTGCGCTACCCGGAAGCATTCGAATGCGGGATCAGTCCCGAGGAGGCATTTTTGAATGCGCTGCCGCTGGCCCGATGGTGGCCGGATATGTTTGAAGCAAATGGAGATTGTGCTGATGCAACCTGGATGTTCGCATCGCTCATCTTGCCCGACTGGTCCGCGCTCTTTTTTATCCTGTTAGCCGGCATTGGTTTGTATATGATGGTTGCAGGGAGCAGCAGACGTCCAGGAACCTGAAACCCTTTCCGGAACAGGTTGTTCTTGAAAACTGAACTTGCAGCCCTATCTATAATCTATCTTTGAAAACAGAAAGACGGAACCCATCTATGAAACGTATTTTCCTTTTTATCGTCACCAACCTGGCAGTCCTTGTCGTCCTGAGCATCACCCTGAGAATATTGGGGGTGGACAGTATGCTGGATGCCGAGGGCGTCGGCATCGACTTCAACTCGCTGCTCATCATGTCAGGCGTGATTGGATTCGGCGGTGCCCTGATTTCCCTTGCCATGTCCAAGTGGAGCGCCAAACGCATGACCGGCGCGGTCGTGATCGAACAGCCCTCCGACCCCACCGAACGCTGGCTCGTGGAAACCGTCCGGCGTCAGGCCGAGCGTGCCGGCATCGGCATGCCGGAAGTGGCGATTTATGACTCTCCCGATGTGAATGCCTTTGCTACGGGCATGAACCGCAACGAAGCCCTGGTGGCGGTGAGTACCGGGTTGCTGCATAACATGCAGAAGGATGAAATCGAGGGGGTACTCGCGCACGAAGTAAGTCACGTCGCCAATGGCGATATGGTGACACTCGCGCTGATTCAGGGGGTGGTCAATACCTTCGTGATTTTTCTGTCGCGCGTGATCGGACACTTCGTGGATCGCGTGGTTTTCAAAACAGAGCGGGAGCATGGTCCCGCCTTCATGATTACGTCGCTGATTGCCCAGATGGTGCTCGGCATACTGGCAAGCATGATCGTCATGTGGTTCAGCCGCCAGCGCGAGTACCGGGCGGATGCGGGTGGCGCACAGCTGGCGGGCCGCCAGAAGATGATCGCAGCGCTGGAGCGGTTGAAGCAGCGGCATGAGCCTTCCCAATTGCCGGATCGACTCGCGGCATTCGGCATTTCAGGCGGAGCCAACGGTTTCAAGAGCCTGTTCATGTCCCACCCTCCCCTGGAGGCGCGCATTGCCGCGCTGCGGGAAGCAGAATGAATACGTTGCGGGGCTTGTGGGGCGTATAGCAGGTTTTTCGAATAAAAAAGGGAGCACGAATGCTCCCTTTTTTATTTCCGACACAGAAAACGCCTGGCCTGATCTTATTCCACGTCCTCATCGTCCTCGAGTTTCGGCGGGTTGCCATCGTGGACGAGATTGCGTCGCCGTTGGAGGTACGCTTCGCGTATAAACTCGTACTTATCCAGTGCGGCTTCATCCACGGTTTTCTCGTTCTTGAGCAGACCGGCACGCGCGTCCGTGAACCTTGTGCTGCCGACGATGGGTCCTACAAAAGGCGCTACGAAGAAACTGCCGACAAATACCGGATCGGACGCGATGTCGAGCACGCGACCGCCGGCATCCCGCACCGAGCTTGGGCCGAGCAGGGGCAGAACGATGTACGGGCCGCTGGCCACGCCGTGATATCCCAAGGTTTGCCCAAAATCTTCATTGTGCTTTTCCAGCCCAATGTCGCTCGCCAGATCCACCAGGCCAGCCAGACCAAAGGTACTGTTTACCACCAGCCGCATGCTGCTCGTCAATGCATTGTTGAATTTGAGCTGGAGAAGATTGTTGACCGTGATCGGAATATCGTTGAGATTGGAAAAAACATTTCCCACCGCGATTTCGATGGGATCCGGCATCACCCATCGGTAGCCCTTCGCGACCGGTCTCACGATGTAATCATCGAGAGATTCGTTGAACCAGAAGATTTTCCGGTTTACGGATTCCCAAGGGTCCTGCTCGCTGTAGGCAGCCGGGTACGCCACGGGCGGAGCAGCACTGCCGAATACGGGGCCTTCATCGGATTCGGTCTTTTTACTGCTTTGAGCGGTTGACGTTTCTCCGGATGAAGCGCCTGTATCGGTTGGGGCATCCCCAGCGATGGCCCAGCCGTTAACCAGGAACCCCAGGAGTAGCGAGAGCAGGAGAGATGGCCTGACAGAACGTGTCATGTGTGAATATCCCATTCAGGGTTAGCAGAGAATTTACCGCTGCAATTATAGGACTAATCACGTTTTGGCAAGGATTTTTTTTCCAGCTCTGAAACAGGTGGAACGACATGGTAATTTCTCCCTCCTGAAACGATTTTCCTGGAGAATTGAAGCACGTTCACCCCGGCTATTCAGCGCCACGCCGGGAGAAGTCCCGCAGGCGAAAGCCAACCAGCCATAGCGCGCTGAAATATCCCGCCGCACCCGCTGCAACCACGCCGGCCAGTCTTGCGCCTCTCGCATAAGTACCTCCTTCCAGCCAGGATGCATCGCTGCCCGTGGCAAACCACAGAATACCGCCCATGACTACCAGCGCCACTGCTATTTTTGCAATGAAAATCACCCATCCCGGTTGGGGCTGATAAATCCGATGCTTGCGCAATTTGTAGTAGAGCATTCCCGCATTCATGCAGGCACCCAGGCCGATGGCCAGCGCAAGGCCCGCATGTTGCAGAGGGAAAATGAATGCCAGGTTCATCAACTGGGTTGCAATCAGCGTGATGACGGCTATTTTCACCGGTGTCTTGATATTCTGGCGCGCATAGAATCCGGGAGCCAGCACCTTTACCAGAATCAGCCCCAGGAGCCCGGCGCTGTAAGCGATCAGCGCGTTGCGCGTCATCCATACATCGTTGGCGGAAAACTCGCCGTGGTGGAACAGCGTGGTAATAAGGGGGGTGGCGAGCAGCGCGAGTGCCAATGCCGCCGGCAGCGTCAGCAGCATGGTCAGGCGCAGGCCCCAGTCAAGCAGGCGCGAGTATTCTTCGGTGCTGTTGTCGGCATAGTGCCGCGACAACGAAGGCAGCAGGATCGTGCCCAGCGCCACGCCCAGCAGGCCAGCCGGAAATTCCATCAGCCGATCGGCGTAATATAGCCAGGACACGCTGCCGGTAACGAGAAACGATGCGAATATCGTATTGATCAGCAAGCTGAGCTGGCTGATCGAGACACCGAATACCGCCGGCCCCATTTGCCTAACCACGCGCCATGCTCCGCTGTCCGGAGATTTCAGGCGCGGCCGCGGCATCAGCTTGAGGCGCATGAGAAAGGGAACCTGGAAGGCCAGCTGAAGCAGGCCGCCAATGAAAACTGCCCATGCGAGCGCCAGCACCGGGGGATCGGCCAGGGGTGCCAGCCACAGTGTACAGCCGATGAAGGACAGATTCAGCAGTGCGGGCGTTACTGCCGGCACGGAGAATCGCCCGTAAGTATTGAGTATTCCGCCAGCAAGCGCCACCAGTGAAATGAACAAGATATAGGGAAAAGTAATACGCAGCAGTTCGACCGTCAGTGCGAATTTTTCCGGCGTGGCGGAAAATCCCGGGGCGCTGATATAAATGACCAGGGGCGCGGCAATAATGCCTGTCAGCGTGATGCCGAAGAGGGCAACGAACAGGATGGTTGCCACGTGGCTCACGAGTTCCTGGGTCTCCGCAGGGCTGCGGCGGGATTTGTACTCTCCGAGTATGGGCACGAATGCCTGCGAAAACGCGCCTTCGGCGAACAAGCGGCGCAGGAGGTTGGGAATGCGGAAAGCCACAAAGAAAGCATCCGTCTCGACGCCGGCACCGAAGATGCGCGCGATCAGCACATCGCGCACGAACCCGAGAATGCGGGATATCAGCGTCATGCCGCTGATGGTGGCAAGGGCTTTGAGCAGATTCATGGCCGGGTATGTTACCCGAATATCGTGCCTTTATGGCGGGGGCATGATTCATATCCTCTACTGTTCCAGCTGTCACGACATGATCAGGTACCGGTGCCGTGCGCCCGGGAAAAAGTGCTTTTCGGGAGAAGATTCTTGCAACACGGGGGAAATAGCCGTATCATTGCGGACTTTGCGCAAAGAGTAATCCAAGGAGCTTCATGGCCAATAGTGCACAAGCAAGGAAGCGTGCAAGACAGAATACCAGCCGGCGCGAGCGCAACATGAGCCTGCGCTCGCAATTGCGCACGGCCATCAAGCATGTGCGGAAGGCGATCGGTTCTGCCGACAAGACCAATGCACAAGCCGCGTATCAGGCATCTGTCGGTACCATAGATTCGATCGCCGACAGGGGGATTATCCACAAGAACAAGGCTGCGCGCCACAAGAGCCGCCTGTCTGCTGCGATCAAGGCGATGGCCTGATCCGACGACACAGCATAACTACCGAAAAAGCCCGGGATGTTCCGGGCTTTTTTATTTCCGCCATCTTCATGCCGGCGCTCATCCGATCTTCATCAGGAAGCGCCGGTATTCCGCTCCTTGACGGCATCCGTCAGGGTGGATAGCAGATCCATGGGCACGGGGAAGATAACCGTGTTGGATTTATCTCCGGCTATCGTTGTGAGTGTCTGCAGATAACGCAATTGCATGGCGCCCGCCTCGCGGGACAACGTTTGCGCCGCCTGCATCAGTTGTTCCGATGCCTGCAGTTCTCCTTCCGCATGGATGACCTTGGCGCGCCGTTCGCGCTCCGCTTCGGCCTGGCGCGCGATGGCGCGGATCATGGATTCGTCGATATCCACATGCTTGATCTCGACATTGGAAACCTTGATGCCCCAGGCGTCGGTCTGGATATCCAGCGCCCTCTGGATATCCAGGTTGAGCTTCTCGCGCTCCGCCAGCATTTCGTCGAGTTCATGCTTGCCCAGCACCGAGCGCAAGGTGGTCTGCGCGAACTGACTGGTGGCGGCAAGGAAGTTCTCCACCTGTATGATGGCCTTTTGCGGATCGACCACGCGGAAATATATCACCGCATTGACCTTCACCGAGACGTTATCGCGGGAAATCACATCCTGGCTGGGTACGTCCATGACGACCGTGCGCAGATCGACGCGCACCATTTTCTGAATGCCGGGAATGATGACGATCAGGCCGGGGCCTTTCACCTTGTAGAAGCGCCCCAGCAGGAATACGACTCCACGTTCATACTCGCGCAGAATCCGGAATATGGAAAACAGCGCGATAATAAGGATGATAAGGACCGTACCGAATACCGAACTGGCAAACATAGGATGTCTCCTTTAGTTATGGCTCTGTCGGAGTGACCTGCAAAACCAGACCGTCAATTGCGGTGACGCGTACTTTCTGGCCGCGGACGAGAGGCTGTTTGCAATGCACGCTCCAAAGCTCGCCGCGGATGCGAGCCATGCCCATGTCCGCTGCGCCTGTCTTATCCCCCTTATCCGTCGTATCCTCCAGCATTTCGCCTATGACCCCGATCAATTCCTCCCGGCCGCTTACCACGGGCGTCCTGCGCGTTTTCAGCGCCATGCCGACGATGGAAATCAGAAATACAGCACTGGCCGCGGCTATTCCGGCAATCATGAACCAGGGGATGTCATAACCGGGGACGTCGCTGTCGATCAGCATCAGCGAGCCGAAAACGAAGGCAATGATGCCGCCGATGCCCAATGCGCCGAAGCTCGGCAGGAAAGCTTCAGCCGTCATGAAGACGATGCCGAGCAGGATCAACGCGAGGCCGGCGTAGTTGATCGGCATCAGCTGGAACGCATACATGGCCATCAGAAGGCTGATGGCGCCAACCACGCCGGGCAGCACGAACCCGGGGTTGGAAAACTCGAAAAACAGACCGTAAATACCGATGAGCATCAGGATGTATGCCACGCTCGGATGAGTGATGATTGCCAGCATCTGGATGCGCCAGTCGGGCTCCACCACCTGGATGGGGGCAGAACCGGTATCGAGCGTGAGATTCTGTCCGAGGACATTGATCCGCCTGCCGTTCACCTGCTTCAGCAGGTCCGGCATGTCAGCCGCCACATAGTCGATCACCTTGAGATTCAGCGCTTCCTCGGCCGACAGGCTGACCGCTTCCCGCACCGCCTGCTCCGCCCATTCCGCATTGCGTCCCCGCATCTGCGCCAGCCCGCGAATGTATGCGGCCGCGTCATTGATCATCTTGGGCGCCATATGATCTTTTACCGGCGCCTTTTCCTTGTGCTTTGCAGGCTCATCAGCTTTTTCGTCCGGTTCAGGACGGGGTTTCTGTTCAGGTTCCGACCCGGGTAGTCCGCCGATCTGAACCGGAGTCGCCGCCCCGAGATTGGTACCCGGTGCCATAGCCGCAATATGGCTGGCATAGAGGATGTAGGTTCCGGCGCTCGCTGCCCGGGCTCCGCCTGGTGCGACGAAGGTCGCCACTGGCACGGGCGAGGACAGGATGTCGCGTATGATCTGCCTCATGGAACTGTCGAGGCCGCCCGGCGTATCCAGTTGCAGCACCACGAGAAGCGCATTTTCATCAGCGGCACGCTGCATGCCGCGCTGGATGAAGTCCGCGCTGGCCACCCCGATGGGGCCATTCACCTTCAGGACCACGACCGGTGCGGAAAGAACGAGTGTCGGCAACAGCAGCAGCACCGCCGCCACGCTCTTGTACAAGGTGGGCAAAAAAGAACTCATTCTTAAATATAGACCGCTTTAGTCTGGTTGCGTTCTGAGGATAGCCCACGGCGCTTGCAATCGCTCATATTTTGGCGCATAAAACGACTTCCGGATTTAGCCCGCACATTCATGAAGAGACCTGTCAGCCGCATCCTGATCATCAACGACGAGAAACTGATCCTCAAGGAACTCATCAAGGGATTGAACGGAGCCGCCAAATCGCTGGAAAACCCGCTCGGTATCACATTCACGGGCGTCACCACCGCGCGCGAGGCGCTGCAGGCAATCGAGAATGACGGCGACATCCAGTCGGTGTTGGTGGACGATACGCTCTACACCCTCAGAAATGGCGAAAAGAGCACCCGTAATCTCCAGATGACCGCGCTCACGCTGGTGCAAAGCATCACCAGATTTCGCCCCGAACTCGATATCTATATCCTGATTGCGCAGGAAAAAGAGGATGAAGTCGTGGACGCGCTTTTTTCCGAAACCGTTGACGGCTATTTTTACCGTGAGGAGCGCGATTATCGCGGGATGTATCGCATTCTGAATGCGCAGCTCCAGGAAAAAGCGCGCACACCGTTTTACGATCAGCTCAAGAATTACGTGCTGATGGCCAAGGACGCCTGGCACACGCCGGGACATTCTTCCGGCGATTCATTGCGCGACAGCCCCTGGGCGAGTGATTTCTACCAGTTCATCGGCGAGCATGTGTTTCGCGCCGACCTGTCCGTATCGGTGCCGATGCTCGATTCGCTGATGGAGCCTTCCGGCGTCATCGCCGAAGCGCAGAAGATTGCGGCAAAGGCCTTCGGGGCCAGGCGCACTTTCTTTGCCACCAACGGCACCTCCACTGCCAACAAGGTCATATTTCAGACCCTGCTGGCTCCTGGAGAAAAGCTGCTGCTGGATCGAAACTGCCATAAATCGGTGCACCATGGAGTCGTCCTGTCCGGGGCTCATCCAATCTATCTCGACTCTTCAGTCAACCGGAAATTCGGCGTTTACGGGCCGGTGCCGAAGCAGACTTTGCTCGACGCCATTGAAACGCACCCCGACGCGGAGGCGCTCATACTCACCAGCTGCACATACGATGGTCTGCGCTACGACCTGCCTCCCATCATCGAGGCGGCTCACGCCAAAGAAATCAAGGTGATCATCGACGAGGCATGGTATGGGTTCGCCCGGTTTCATCCCGAATTCCGCCCCACTGCCCTGGAAGCCGGCGCGGATTATGCCACGCAGAGCACCCATAAGGTCCTGTCCGCGTTTTCCCAGTCCAGCATGATCCATGTCAATGATCCGGACTTCAACGAACACCTGTTTCGCGAGAATTTCAACATGCATACTTCGACCAGCCCGCAGTACAGCATGATTGCAAGCCTTGACGTGGCGCGCAAGCAGGCGACACTGGAAGGATACAAGCTGCTTTCACGCACGCTGGAACTGGCGAAGGAGGTACGCGCGCAGATCAATTCTACCGGCGTGTTCCGGGTGCTTGAGTTGGCCGATCTGCTGCCGGAGGATGTGAAGGAGGATAATATCCAGCTTGATTCCACCAAGGTGACCGTGGATATTTCCCGCTGCGGCTTCACCGTGGAAGATCTGATCAAGGAGCTGTTCGAGCGATACAACATCCAGGTGGAAAAATCCACGTTCAATACCCTGACCCTGCTGCTGACCATCGGTACGACCCGCAGCAAGGTTTCGCGCCTCTACGATGCGCTGATGCGGATTGCGCGTGAAGGCCGCGCTCCGCGCAGGCTTTATCAGATTCCCGAGCTTCCACCTTTCACGGAACTGAAGTTTCTTCCGCGGGACGCCTTCTACTCGGGCGGCGAACTGATGCCTCTGCTGGACGAAGGGGAACGGATCAATAATGATTTGAATGGCAGGGTTTGCGCCGACCAGATCACACCTTATCCGCCGGGGATCCCGGTGCTCGTGCCAGGCCAGGCCATCACGCACGAAGTCGTGCAATATCTGGTAGGCATGCTGCGTTCACAGAAGCGGGTCGAAGTGCATGGCATCGTTTATGACGGCTATCTCCCCTGCCTGCGATTGTTGAGCCCGGCTGAGGAAAAGAGCTTGAAAAAGCTGGCAAAATAGGTAAATATAACAGATTGCACCAAACAGACATTCTCAAGGCGCACGGCGGCTTAGGCCGCCGTGTTGCATTCCGATTTCGCCCTGCATATACGCTCATGTCACATTTGATGAACACTTATCTGCGCCTCCCTGTTTCTTTTTCCAGAGGGGAGGGCGTATGGCTATGGGATGAAGAAGGCAAGCGCTATCTCGACGCGCTGGCGGGCGTGGCGGTATGCGGCCTCGGGCACTGTCATCCCGAGCTGGTCAGAGCGATTTCGCAGCAGGCGGGCACGCTTATCCATACCTCCAATCTTTATCATATTGGCAAGCAGGAGCAACTGGCCGACAGGCTGGCTGCCCTGTCCGGCATGGACAATGCCTTTTTCTGCAATTCGGGCGCCGAGGCTAATGAAGCTGCGATCAAGCTGGCAAGGCTGTATGGCCATGGCAGAAACGTGGACCTGCCCACCATCATCGTGATGGAAAGATCGTTTCACGGGCGCACCATGGCAACGCTGACCGCAAGCGGAAACCGGAAGGTGCAGGCGGGTTTCGAGCCGCTGCTGACAGGTTTCGCGCGCGTTCCGTACAACGATCTTGAAGCGGTGGCCCAAGTGGGCATTCACAACAAGAATGTTGTCGCCATCCTGGTTGAACCATATCAGGGAGAGGGGGGAGTGAATGTTCCGGAAGCGAACTATCTACAAGGCCTGCGCCATCTTTGCGATCAGAACGGCTGGATGCTCATGCTCGATGAGGTGCAGTGCGGAATCGGCCGCAGCGGCAACTGGTTTGCCTTTCAGCATACCGGCATCATGCCTGATGTGATCACCCTGGCCAAGGGCCTCGGGTCGGGCGTGCCGATCGGCGCCTGCCTGGCAAGAGGCACGGCCGCGGAAATCTTCAAGCCCGGCAATCACGCATCAACTTTTGGCGGCAATCCGCTGGCCTGCAGTGCCGCGCTCACTACCCTCAGGGTGATCGAAGAAGAGGAACTTCTGCGAAACGCCAGGGAAATCGGCGATTTGATGCGCAGCCTGCTCAGGGCGCAACTGGGAGATCTGCCGGACGTGAAGCAGATCCGTGGCCAGGGGCTGATGATCGGAATCGAGCTTTCCCGGCCTTGCGGAGAACTGGTGATGGAGGCATTGAAGAAAGGATTGCTGATCAATGTAACGTCGGACAAGGTCGTGCGTTTATTGCCGCCGCTCGTTATTCGACGGGAGGAGGCGGAGGAAGTGGTCGGCATATTGTCCGCCCTGGTGAAGGATTTTCTGCTGGCCTGACCGCAATCCTCGTCAGGAACAACCACCCCGAAAAGCGCGGGCCGAGTGCACGTCTGAGCCGGCCACATTCATTTTCCGGAATATTATGCAGATCAAGCATTTCTTGCAGTTCAACGATTTTTCCCGGGAGGAATTCGAGTATCTGTTCGAGCGTACGCGCTGGATCAAGCAGGAGTTCAAGCAATACAAACGCTATTGGCCCTTGCAGGACCGGACTCTTGCGATGATTTTCGACAAACATTCGACTCGCACACGCCTCTCGTTCGAGGCGGGCATGCATCAATTGGGCGGTGCGGCGATCTATCTCTCCACGCGGGATACCCAGCTGGGCCGGGGCGAGCCCGTAGAAGATGCGGCGCGCGTTATTTCGCGCATGGTGGATATCGTCATGATCCGTACCAATG
>CAYXQR010000006.1:0-5266 GCA_964466955.1 uncultured Nitrosospira sp. | reverse complement strand
CTGACCGGTACCATATTTATAGCTGGAATAAGCGATCTGACGACGAAGTGCACAACCGATTAGCAAATTTCCCGTGTTGCGCCCAGTGCGTTCAAACTTGGTCTGATAGGATAAATTATCGCCTTGAATGGCATCGGTTGGTGCGCCAATAAACAGTACTCGCATTATAATCTCTAATGTTTTCTGACCATTCCTACTGAAAATTTTATATTTTGTCTGCAATTTTTTGAACAGCAGATTCTGTTTTAAGTGGCGTTTTAGGGCGGTTCCTGTTCTGTACTGAGCGAAGATTATTAGGAGCTATGCCGGAATTTAACCCTAGATACTCCCGCACCTCCTTGCGGTAAGCATCGCGTTGTTTGCGCCATGCCTTGTCCAGCTTCACCTTCCCGGCCACATAATCCTGCACGGCAACGATCTCCTCGTAATGCTTCTCCGGGTTGCGGGAATGCGTCACGCTTTGAGAATGGCGGCGATGCATGTTCAGCGATTTCGCCACAAAGCCGACCGGACCGCAATGCAGCGCCGCATAGGCGTACATTTTCCAGTCGCTTGCCACGCGCATGGTTTCATGCTGCGCCCGGGTCTCGTTCAGCGCGGCGAGGAAGGCGCTGCGCCGCCAGAGCACCCCGCTCACGTTCATGATGATGTTCTTGACCGAGAGGAAGCGCCGCACGAATATCTCGCCCGGCATCACGAAACTTGTATCGAACGCGCCTTTTTCCAGCGTATCGAAATAATACCGGTAGCTGTCGGCTAGCAGCTGGTCGTTCTCGTTTTTTTGGCTGGAATCGCAGAAGACGAAGGCGGCACCAGTGGATTCCAGCAGTTCCATCGCCTCGTCCAGGAACGCCGGCGCGGCCAGGTCATCGGCTTCGGCGACCCAGACGAACTCCCCGCGTGCGAGCTGCGCGCCCTTATCCCACTGGCGGTAGCCGCTGCCCGAGTTTTTGCTGTTGGGAACGATTTCCAACATGCGCTTGTTGTCGTTCCGGTATTGCTTCAGCACTTCCAGGCTATTGTCCGGCGAGCAATCATCCAGCGCCAGGACTTCGTACAGCGGATAATACTGCCGGTAGATGCTATCCAGCCGCGCGGGCAGGAACGCCGCGTAATTGTAATTCGGGATGACTACGGACACTGTCCGAAGTTTGGGCATAAGCAGTTTCAGGAGATCGAAGACATAATCATCGAAGCGGAAATCGTTGACGACGGTGGCGATACGCTTCTGCGCCGCCGCCTTGCGCTGGCGGGCGGGAGCGTACAGCAGGCTCTCGATGGCCTCCGCAATGCCTTCAAGATCCGAGCGGTGGACGAGCTTTCCGTGTTGCGCCACCAAATTGACGAAACCACCGCCACGCTGCAACGCGACGATGGGTAGACCCGCCCGCATCGCTTCCAGCACCACGGTCGGGAACGGGTCTTCCCGCGAGGATAAAAAGAACAGGTCGGCCGCTTCATAGACAGGCACCGGGTCGTCCGTAAACGGCAGCATATGAAAGCGCCCGCCTTCGGGCGCTTCGTCGTCCACATCTTCCAGCAGCCAGTTCTGAATTTCCGCCGCCGCCGCTCCCAGCCACAGGAAATGCACGTCCTTACGGCGGCGGCAGAGCAGCCGCGCCACATTCTGGAAAATATCGAATCCTTTGCGGGCATCGGCATATCCGACATTGATGACCAGCTTGTCCTTGGCTCCCAGTCCCAGAGATTTGCGCAACTCCGCGCTTTTCTCGGGTTTGGAGACCCAGGGTTTGTAGTTGCCCTGCGGGCGAATCACGCATTTTGCCGGGGCACAATCCGAGGCGATGGATAGAAAGCCATCACGCACCTGCTCCGCGGCGAAGACGATGCGGTCAGCGTGATCCGCAATCGCCTGCACGGCATCTTCCAGCCGGTAGTCCTTGATCAGCCGGGGAAGTTCATGCACCATCGACACCACCGAAAACCCCCGCGCTTTCAGATGCGGGATCGCCCGGCCGGAGGCGCTGGTATTGACCAGCGCCATGCGGAAGCCATGCGCCGTCAACGTATCGAGAATTTCCGCCAGATTGGCATCGCCAGGCGTCACCTGGTAGGTAGGCGCGATCTGACGGTATCGCTCCACCAGCGGTCCCTCGCCAAGCACGACAATGGCCGTCTCGACGCCAAACTGCCGGGCAAGCGTCTCGGCGATATGCAGCACCAGTAACTGCGCGCCGTGAGGATAAGCGTCGTGCGTGAATACGGCCACTTTTTCCTTCTCCGTGCGCTTTCTTCGATGCGCGAGCGCCCGGGCCGTGGCATTCAGATAAGCGGCTCCGAAATGCACGTCCGGCTCGAGATACGCCGCTTCTGCCCATTCGTTCCAGGCATTGATGAACACGAAAGGCTCCCCCTGGAAGGGATACTCGCGTGCGTAGTCAATGGAATGGCGCAGCCAGTCTTCATATTTCTGCGGCGTAGAGCCGTGATAGGTCCCCCCTCTTCCCTGCCTTCTGGCATCGTTGTCCCAGGAAGGCGTCACCCCGCGAATCAGGGGGAAGGAAGGTGAGGTGACGGAACGTGCGTTGGCGATCATGGCATCATACGAATACACATGGCCGGAAAAGTGACAGTCTTGAATCTCCAGCCTATCCACCAGGGAGGGCAATCCATCCGCGATCTTATGGGGAGGAAACTCAACTGCTCCATCCAGCCCGTAAAGGGCGGGGTCCGTGTCGCCAAATCCCTGCACCATCAGGATATAGGGTTCCACCTGAAATTCGGTCTTCCATAATGTGCGCCAGCGGGCGATGGTTTTCTTCCCATCGGGAATCAGGCCCGGCCGGTATACGAGAAAAACGGGCCTTCCTTCGATCCTGATATAGCGGCTGTCGGAGAAATAGCGGTTGACATCCGTAAGAAACGCAAGCTCGTCTTCCGGCCGGTATTCCTGTTTCAACAAGACATCCTGGTCAAACCCGTCCCAGCGGCGTGTCCAGTTTTCATTGGCCCAGATGATGGAAAAGGAAAAATCGAGCGTTTTATCTTCCAGGAAGGCGTCCAGGGGCTTTTCCAGAACGCGCCTGCCGTTAAACCAATAGTAATAGAAGCAGAATCCGAACAATCCAGCTTCCTTGGCCATCGTAACCTGACGGTGCATGACGCCCGGAACGGTGAGATCGTAGTGGCCCAGCTCTCCCGGGATACGAGGCTGGTAATGGCCTTTGAACCGCGGAACGCCGCGTCCAATATTGCGCCATTCTGTAAACCCCTTGCCCCACCACGCATCATTTTCAGGTATGGGATGAAACTGAGGCAAATAGAAAGCGATGGCCTTCGCCTGGGGCGACTTGTTTGCAGCAATATCCGGGGCGCGAGATTCATAAAAAGGTCCGGGCGCGGTAAAAAAACGGATATCTTCATGCACACAATATCCCTCACGCCTGCGGTAGGGATGCGTTTTATATCCTCGCGCCTTTCCCTCCTGGACATAATGCAGCAGAGGATTGAGAGTAGAGGGAATTCCATGCGCTTTTTGATAATAGCGGAGATCGAAATATGCCGAAGGATTTCGTCCCTCTTGATAGCCATTCGACAGAAAATGCTCCAATGGATCGATGCCGGCTTTTGCGACATCTGGATTCTCTTCAAGGTAATAAGCGGCATCAAATTCAGCGGCAATGGCTTCATACATTCCAACTGAACCCTGCCCCTGCTTTAAAATGGGTTCTTGCGTGCGGTTAAACGTCAGGTAATGCCAGAAAGGATTAACTCCTTTCTTCCGTATCTCCGGATTATTCTCCAGATAGTCTAGCGTGCAAAAATACGGGGTGGGGTCTCGGCCTTCCTGCCATCCCGTGGTGAGGTAATGCTCCAGTGGATCGATACCTGCTTCCGCTATATCCGGATATTGTTGGAGATAGAAAACCGGATCAAAATGGGAGGCGATCAGTTTGCGGATTTCGTCTGTTCCAGGTTTTCCCTGGCGTCCTTCACTCCGTCCCGCAACAATAAAATGCCAGAAGGGATTGATCCCCGCTTCGCGTATGTCTGGGTTGCTTTCCAAATAGTAACGTGTAGAAAAATCCGGGCTCGGATCCCGCCCTTGCCGCCAACCATTGGTAACGTAATGCTTCACGGGATCGATGCCGGCTTCCCGAACATCCCGGTAGCATTCCAGATAGAAGTCACGATCAAACTCACCTGCAATAGCTTCCAGAACCGGATCATCCTCGGTTAGCGGGCCGATCCCCTCATCGAATGTATCGTGCTGCGATTGCAGAGGGGGTATCGCCTCTGCTGGCGGATGGTGCCGGGGCTGGTCGCACCTTTCTAGTGTTTCAGCCCACTGATAATGTGCTTGTGCCTTTGCAGCCAACGTAAATGATCGGGGGGAATTTGACAGAGATTTATTGCCGATACGCACATCGATGACGTGCTCGGAATTATCAAAATAGTGGTGGGGTATAAGAATATGAAACGCATGACACCCGTCGCCTATGCCTGCATCTCGGAGATCTTGCCGGTAAAACCGGGCAATTTCGTTTGTAACGAACTGGTCATCTATGAACAGACTGATTGTGCTACAAGGGACGCCTTCCTGAAATGCCCATCCTTCCACGTGACGATTGACGACATTATCGAGGAAACCATCCATTTCGCCCATTTGTGCTACTCGTGCTCCTATATTCTCCTTCCGCAGAAAGATGCGGTAAACTAAAAGAATATTATCGCGATATAAACGGTATTTTTAACGATTTCAACTAAGTTTAAGGGATGAATGCATGGTTTCTCAGCACTCTTCCAAAACCGGTTGGTCGTAATGTTCACAAGCACTCGCAAAGAAATTTGCGGCATCCTCGACAAGGCTCGGTGGCGGGGAGCGCCCCTCCAGCCATTTGCCTTTTCCAGCCGCCGGAGCTGAGGGGAAGCGTGCCGGGACTCCTGTAGGCGCAAACCTTGTTCTCCCGGCGCGTCTCTGCTAATAACCGACGGATGAAGCCCAACACGATTATCGGCACATGTGCAGACTGCGGCGGCAACATCACCACCGGCATGGGCGAGAGGCCGTATTGTTTAAACTGCTATGCAGAACCGGGAAATGCGGCAGCAGAGCCGAGGGGGCGCGTCACGGTAACGCGCGTTTATGCTGATATTTCGGACGCTGTGCATTGAGGCGTTTTCTACGTTTCCAGTGCCGAGACCCTATGCACATTCAAGGCTGCCTTCCGTCATGCCCATCACATTTTCATCCTGTGTATCCGGTTCTCTTAGGGAATCGCCTGATGTTATAGGCGTTATAGCC
>CAYXQR010000005.1:0-14673 GCA_964466955.1 uncultured Nitrosospira sp. | reverse complement strand
TGCCTGCAAGGGTGCTATCGTAGCCCATTCCGTCCAGGCGGCTGGATTCGCCTTTCGTGCTCGCCTCCGTCTGAAGCATTCCTTGCGGGATAGACGAGCCTGCGCCCGTGTTGTTCAGGCTTCCGCCGCGTGCGCCAACGGCCGAATCCTGGCTAGCCAAGGGAAAATCCTGTCCGGCCGCGCCGGACGCCGTCAGAACCAGCGTCAGCGCCGCGGGCCCCAGCCGTGCGCAAACCCGAAGCAGATGCCTTATTCCATTCATATATGGGGCACAGAAAAAAAGCGGCAACTCTCTTGCCGCTTTTCGATAAATTGCAGACACCCAGGCCGTAGCCTTCGGCTGAAATTCACGTATGTGAAGTGTTTGTTAACTCAGCGTGAAGTATAGGCGGTGGAGGTGTGAAGATTTTGTGAAATATTCGTGAGTATTTCGTCAAGTCGCGCTATTTTTGTGAAAATTTTGTGAATTATCTTCTGCGCACCAGCTACGCAGCTTGCACCCACCGCTTCCCGGGAAGACAGGCGGCAGCGAAAGAGGGCGAATAACGGAACGACAGGGATTTGGTCAGCGCTTCCCTGAGGGAGCAGCACGCGGAATTACACTTTTTCAGCATCAATTCCGCCTGCACAGAGCACGATTTTCGCGCGGCGACTCGTCCCGTAGCCCGTGGCCAGGCAAAAGCGGTGGGTAAAGAGCGCACTTCTCCAGCGACGCTTATCGGCTAAAAATGAGCCCTTTCTACCTCATGAAGGGAAAATCAAGGAATCATGGAATCAGGGAACCATCGGCGCTTCGCGTGTTGCCAGTTCCCTGAATTCCCCTTTTTTATCCGGCAAAAGGGGAAGGCCGGACGGTTTATTCCTTGGACGCCGCGAGGGCATCCTGCAGCTTTTTCTCCTGCGCCGGGGAGAGGGAAGTACGGATCACCTTTCCCTGCACGCCTGAAAGCTCGGCCAGAACCTTTTCAGGCTGCACCTTGCGCACGAGTATGAAAAGTGCCGACGAATCAGCGGGAATGGTCTCGGCAAGCGATTTGATGAAGTCGTCATCGATGCCGTAATCGCTCAGGGAGCCTGAAAGCGCGCCGGCGCCGATCCCGACGACGCTGCCGGTAACGAATCCCAGAAGTGGATTGAGGAACAGCAGTCCAACGAGAGTACCGAACAGGCTTCCGGAAACGAAGCCGGAAGTCGCGCCGGCCGTAACGAGATTGATGCTTTGCTTGAGATGGATTTTGCCTGTCTCGTCGCGCACCACAACCACCGCATCCTCCAGGTCGATCAGATATTCCCTTTTCAGCTTGCTCAGCCTCAGCAGGACGCGATCGGCTTCTTCGGTGTTCTTGAATCCCACTACAACGAGTTCGGACATCTTTTTTTTCCTGGAAATATTTTTCGGGTAGAAATGCGTGAAGCTTTTGGGAACCTGCTGGCACAGGGCCATCAGAAGCAGAACATGGGGCAAGGCGGGTTTATGACCGATGAGCGAAGCATGGCCGCTGCTCTGCCGTGCGGGCGGAAACTGCCGGGGCAGCCTCCGCCGCATGAAGCTTATTCTCCCAATATGATGCGGTAGTCGAACCGGGGCAGCTTTCTCAGTTTTTCCTTGGTTGCGCCCGGAAGAATCACTTGCGGGACGACCTGCGAAAACCGATGCATGGGGACCGCAACCTTGTAATCCCCATATCCCAGAAACCCACCCAGATCCACGATGGCCATGACGAGCTTCCCGTCCTTGGTAACGATGAAATCGTCGAGAGTCCCTATTTTTTCCTTGGCGTCGTTGTGGACATCCGCATTCCTGAGCTTGGACATGCGCCATCCGTGCGCCAGCAGGTCCGTTTCTTCCTTGGAGGCGCCAAGATTATCCGTTTCTTGCGCGCCGACTCCGCTGATGAGGAAAAAGCTGCAAATGGATGCGATCAGCAGTTTGCTCAGACTCATGTTTTTCTCCTTTTGAGTGTTGTACAGGTTCAAGTTGAATAAGAAGCGCACGGCTACGTGCGCTTTTGTAATCCGACGCCCCCTGCCGTTGCAGCAGCGGCGCGCCTGGATTCCTGGGTCCCGGTTCCAGCGCCTGTTAACAAGCCCTGCTTACGGGGTTATGGGGTCCCGTGGTGCAGGTCATGAGACCGATTCTCATATCTGTCCCCCCATTTTTTTGCCCGCCACGCGAGCGTCAGCAGCAGCAGCCCGGAAACGATCGCGTATAGCGCGATCAGCCAGACCAGGGCCAGGGCGCCCGCCTGCGGGAAGAAAAAAACGAATACGCCGAATGCGATGGAAACGAGCCCGTTGATGATCAAGAGCGCTTCACCGTGAATGACCTTGCGCAGGCGGATCGCCATGATCACATCCACGATGCCGCTGGCAAGTGCGGTCGCGCCGATCACGAGCACCAGAAGAATGGCCGTCAGATTGGGAAGCAGCAGTATGACGACGCCTGCCACGATCCCGATCACTCCCCATAGGAGCATCAGCCACCAGTCATCGTAAGTCTTCCGGTTCTGCACCGCTGCGACCGTGGACACCACGCCGCGGATGAGCGCATAGGCCGCGTACATGGCCACCAGCCACAGGAGCGTTATTCCAGGCCAGAATGCGGCCAGAATGCCGAACACCAGCGATACAGTGCCGTACAGCGCGAGGGAGCGCCAGGTTCTGGAAAGCAGTTCGCTCATCGTGTCACCTCTCTTTTCAATGATGGGCCGCAAGTGAATGTCGCCCGCTCCTGCGCGCCCGTAATCACTTCCCTGGATTCCGAATGAACCTGCTTCGCAGCGCATGGGCGGACACAGGACGAACCGGCAAGTTGACCACAGCAATGTTACGCGGTGACGCATACTGCAAACGGGCTGAAACGGTTATCAACGGGCACCTCAGGAGGAAGGCTTCTTCTCGGAAAGCTTTTTCGACTCGGCCTGAATTTCGGCGAGCCGATGCTCGATCCTGGTTCTGGTTTCCGCGGTTGCCGCCGCCGCCTGCTTCCGGAGCGCTTCGATCTTTGCGTCCGCCTGCTGTTTCAGTGTTGCCACCTTGGCCTTTTCGCGTTCCAGCGCGTCCTTCAGTTTGGCTTCGGCAACTTCGATCCTGACTTTCAGCCGGGCCTTGTGCTCCTCCACAGCTTCGGCATACTCCGTCTTGAGCTCCGAGAGTTCGGCCTTGCGAGCGCGGATTTCATCCTGAATCAGATTTTGCTCCACATCCAGGCGCCACTGACGAACGACGATCCCCCCCAGCGCTTCCATCTCCAGGTCAAGCCCTACGGTCCAGAACTCGTCGACTTCGGCGACCAGAGCACTTTTTCCCGGCGTCAGATTCCGCGATACCTCGTCGACAAACTCCATACCTACGCCGTAATTGAAGGCATCCACCGAATACCCCAGGAAAGCGCCCCCGGCTGCGCCTGCGGCAACCCCCACCGGCCCTGCCAGCAGACCGATCAGGCTGCCCACGACCACGCCTACCGCCGTCCCCAGAGGCGCTTCGTTCACTTCGTCCTTTATGGAGACCTTGCCGTCCGTTCCCTTATGGATGAGCGCCATTCCATGAAGGGCAAGCCTGCCTTCATCCTGAAGTTTTCCGAGCGCCTTTCTGCCCTCGTATGCCTGCTTCTCTGTCGGAAAGATGGCAACAACAAAACTGCTCATGAATGCCTCCCTTCTGCATGACTCAAGCGAACGCGCTGTTTCAAATCCTGACAGGCAAGAGAGCGGGAGGTGCGACCCGTGCCGGGAAGCCGATTCATGCGGTTGCCCCGCTCAGAGTTTCCTGCAGTTTTTTCTCCTGCTCGGCCGAAAGCGAAGTGTGAAGCACCTTGCCGTTGAAGCCGGAAAGCTCGGCCAGGACCTTCTCCGGTTGCGCCTCCCGTACAAGCAGGAACAGCCCGGATGAATTGTTGGGAAAGGTTTCAGCAAGCGATTCGATGAACCCGTCATCGATGCCGTAATCTGTCAGGGAACCTGCCAGCCCACCGACACCGGCCCCGAAAGCGCCCCCTACGGCAAATCCCACAAGGGGATTAAGAAACAGCAATCCGACGAACGTGCCCCATAAGCTCCCGGTCAGGAAGCCGTCCTTCGTTCCGGCTTTGACCAGATCACTCTCCTGTTTGATATGAACATAGCCCGTCTCGTCACGCACCACGACCACCGCGTCCTTGCCAGCCAGATACTCTCTTCTCAACGTGCGAAGTCTGGACAGGACGCGGTCGGCTTCTTCAGGATCCCTGAATCCCATTACAACAATTTCCGACATGTTGTTTTCCTCCTGGATAATCGTTTACTGACGGAAAAACGGCAGAGCGCCGTAGAGCGGGGGCTGCGCAATCGCGGCAAACCGGGGTGGGGACAAGGGGAACTGCCTGGAACCATTGCAACTGCCGGGCCTGGACACGTATGGGTGACTATCGGGACCGGGATCCGTCCCTGGCGCCGTGCGCAGACCGAGCAGGGGTGCTTTGAAGCAATGGCTGAGCGTCATGGTTTCTCCGGCAGGATGGCGTCGGCTGTTGTTACTTCAACATAGGTGACGGAATCCGCTTTGTCAAAGCGGATTCCCGTTCGCGGCTTATGGAGGATATTGCGGCACCGGGGATGCCGCCATGCAGGCTGCGCCCGGCCGTGCTCCATGAGGGAGGAGCAGTGTTTATATTACCTGGAGCGGGCTGCCAGGCATTACGCTGCAGGAGCGCGAACCTTCAGATGTCGAGCACGATCTTGCCAAAGTGCCTGCCGCTCTCCTGGTGCCGGAATGCGGCGACAATCTGTTCCAGCGGGAAGTGGCGGTCGATCACCGGGCGCAATCCGTTCGCTTCGATCGCTCGCACCATCTCCTGCTGCTGGCTGCGGCTACCCACGAGCAAAGCCTGCAGGCGCAACTGGCGGGAAAGCGCCAGGCCCAGCGGCAGCCGGCTTTCGGAGCCGCTGAGCACCCCGATGACCGCGATATGCCCGCCGACCCGGCTGGCCAGCATGGACTGAAGCAGCGTCGACGGACCGCCGACCTCGATGACGTGATCTACTCCGCGGCCATCGGTGAGCCGGCGCGCGCTCTTGCCCCACTCGGGATCGGAGCGGTAATTGATCAGTTCGTCGGCGCCCAGCTTCTTCATGCGCGCAAGCTTTTCATCGCTGGACGAGGTGGCGATGACCCGCGCGCCGGCCATTTTCGCGAACTGCAGGGCAAAGACGGATACACCCCCCGTGCCCTGCACCAGCACCGTTTCACCCGGCTTCAGAGCGCCGTCATGCATCAGCGCGCGCCAGGCGGTGAGGCCCGCGGTCGTGAGCGTTGCGGCTTCGGCATGGCTGTAGCCCTGCGGAATGCGGGTGAAGGCGGTAGCGGGCATGGTCGCCTGTTCGCGCGCGTAACCATCGATGCCGTCCCCGGGCACACGCGCAAACCCTTCCGCCTGCGGCTCGCCCATGATCCAGTCAGGGAAAAAAGTGCTGACGACATGATCGCCCAGCGTGAATTCCTCCACCCCCTCGCCCACCGCGGTCACTTCGCCTGCGCCATCCGACATCGGAATCCGGGTCTCATGCGGGCCCATTGCGCCGCTCACGATTCCGTAATCATGAAAATTGAGCGAGCTGGCGCGGATGCGCACCGTGATTTCGCCTGGACCGGGGTCGCGAGCGTCAGTGGTGGTCACTACGACCCTGTCGAAGCCGCCTCCCGGCATTACCTGAACGGTCTTGATACCCATGAACTGAATTCCGTAAGAAAAAAAAAAGAAAAAACGCGGAGCAGCGAAAAACTCAGTAACCCACCGTGAAACGCCGGCGCAAATGCTTCGGGTTTTCCAGTTCATCGACCAGGGCGATGGCATAGTCTTCCATCGATATCCAGCTGCGGCCTTTGTCATCGACGAGAAGCCGGTCATCGCCTGTGCGGTAGGCGCCGGTGCGCTTCCCCGGCTCGAACTCCGCCGAGGGGGAAAGAAAGGTCCAGTCCAGTGTTTTTTCCGAGCGCAATGCCTCCAGGAATTCGATACCGCCAGAGGCTTCCGGCTTGTAGGCTTCCGGGAACTCGGGCGTATCCACCAGCATGGCGCCGGGGGCGACTTCCAGGCTGCCCGCGCCGCCCACGACCAGGAGCCGCGGGACTTCCGCTTTTTTGACGGCAGCGATGAGCGCGGCGGGATCGGTGGAGACAAAACGGGAGGCGCTGATCACGGCGTCATGCCCCCGGAGAAGAAGAGCAAACGCTTCGCTCTGGTTCACGTCCGCCGCTTCCAGGCGCAGCCCGGGCTTAGCTTCCGCTTTGGAAACATCGCGCGCGATGCCGGTCACGGCATGTCCCCGCCGGAGCAGTTCCGCTGCCAGGCGGGAACCGACACGGCCTGTCACTCCTGTCAATGCAATCTTCATATGTCCTCCCTCGCCGGGGAAAATTCCACCCTATGCCGGATGACGGCGCCGTTTTTTCGGTTGGCGCTGGCCGGCTAGCGGCGCGTATTCCGCGAAAGGTACGCGCCGATGTCAGCCAGTTCCAGATCGCTGATCTCGGTCTTGCGAAAGAACGGCATGACGGATATGCCTGCGCGCACGAACACCGCCACCAGCTCCGGCGTGAGATCGGTGCGATCCGCCAGGGCATCCGGCACCGCTCCCTGGTATTTTTCAGCCAGCGCCTGCGTGCCGGGATGCCCCGGTCCCCGGCCATGGCAGGTAGCGCACCAGTACTGATAGAGTTTTTCGCCATGCTGAATCTGTTCCGATGCCCCGGCGCCGCTGTCCTGCGCAAGCCCGGCGCCCGGCAGGAAAACGGAGAGAATGATTCCTGCAAGAAGAGCCGGTTTCATCCTTTGCGCTCCCGATAGCGCTTCGGCCAGATTCCGGCGCGGCCCGGCGCGATGATGCCATCCGGGTCGACAGCGTCCTTGAGCCGGTTCTGGAACCGAAGCAGGATATTGTTGTTGAACGAGTACGTGCCGGCAACGATGTCCTGGAAAACCGGCGCCGTGCGGTATTCCGTCCAGCCGTGTTCCGCGCCGACTTTCACGAGCCGGTTGAACGTTTCGCGCGATTTGCGGTTCACGTCCCTGTCGGAGCGGGAAATGAAAAACGGGAACAGATAGACATACGTGCGGTACTGCCAGGTCTGGGGCACGTTGGTGGGCGCAATCGGCGCCGTGGTCAGATTCATCTCTTTCGCCGCTCTGGAAAACACTTCATGAGCCTTGATGAAAGCTTCCCCGCTGCGGGGCACGATGGGCGAAAACCAGGCGTGGCCATCGCCGGGCTGTGGCATCGCCTTGGAACGCGCGCCGATGGAGAAGATGGACATGTCCGGTATCCCCAGAGCCACCTTGTGGCGCACTTTTTCCCTGGCAGCCTCGCTCATGGGCTGCTCAAAGGATTCCAGTTCCACGAATTGCACGCCCTTTATCGGGGCGAACATCTCCTGCGCATGCTCCCAGTTCGCATAGACCGTCTTTCTCGGGCCGTAAAAATTCAGGGTCACGTTCCAGTATTCGAGACCATGCCGCGCCGCATAGTCCTCATACTCCCTGACCGTGGCGCCGCCGGGCTGGCCGTTGAGCTTCATCAACTCGGGCGTCGGCTTGTACACCTCGGGCTCTATCATCATGCATAGAGAATCCATTGGGCTGCAGTAGCGCGGATGTCCGATCAGGCCCTGGTCCTCCAGCCGGTTGACGCCGTCGATCAGGGGGATCAGGTCACGGTATCTGGGCACCTTTACCATGCAGGCCAGGAAGTGATCCGGTTGCGGCATCATCCAGAAACCCATCTTGGTGACGATGCCGAAGTTGGACTGGGCAAACAGGCCATCGACGTAGGCGCCGTAACCGTACTTGTTTTCACCCCAGGTCTCGGCGCCGGGAACGGCCGCCATGCCTGTGCGCATGATATCACCGTCGGGGAGGACGACCTCCATCCCGCAGTGAGAGCCGAAGTGGTCGCGGTAGTTCTGCCAGGTATAGCCCACGCCGTGGTCGAGCGCATTCCCCAGCGGGCTTCCCCAGCCGGGGTCGGGCACATCCAGCATCAGCTTGAGGCCGCGCTTCTGGATGTGGTCATAAAGGTCGAAATACGAGACGCCCGGCTCCACGATACAGAAATTGCGCCGGTCATCGACCTCGATCACCTTGTTCATTCGCTTGAGATCGACGATGACGCTGCCGCTCATGTTCGGCGCGGAGCCGCCATAGCCCAGGTTCTTGCCGGTGGAAATCGGAAACAGCGGCACCTTGTATTTCCCGGCGGCGCGAACGATGGCCTGCACCTGCTCGACCGTGGCCGGGGCCACCGCTGCGGCCGGAATGAGCTCTTCCGGCTCATTCCAGACCGGAGAATAGGCATCGCGGTACAACGCGACATCCTCGTCGCTGCTGAACACCCCTTCATCGCCCACGATCCTGCGGAACTCGCCGAGGGCCGCATTGAGGTTCTGGGCACTGACGTCTTCCGGAAGCTTCATCCCGCCATCCTTCTCGAATATATTCAGGGGAGCAATGCAGCAAAAGCGCCGCGCGGCGCGATGACCCAGGAATACAATGGCGCTGTCTGCCGCGGTTCAAGGAATTCACGGAATTCAGCCGGCACAGTGGACAGCATGGCGGGCATGGCAGGCGCGGTGGTGAACATGGCCGTGATTGCCGAGCGTGCCGTGGGTGGGCAGGAAGCGAAGACTTCCGCTACGCACGAACCGAGTTCCGACCCCCCGGCTGCCAGCGCCTGGAAAGCGGCGAGCATGTCCGGCGGCCCTTCGAGCCGATGCACAAGGATGCCGTCCTCCCCCATGCTATGTTCGGCCCGGAATACGACCCGAAGACCATGATCCCAGCCAAAGCGCTCCAGAAGAAACAGCGGCATGGCTTCGGTGAATCCCGCCAGGGGGACGGGCTGCTTGCGCCAGCGCTCCCTCAGGTAGCCCGTCCACAAGCGGGTGATGTCGCCTTCGATCGGGAAAACCCGCAGGCCCAGCTGATTTGCCCGGCTGCCGAAGGCCGCGCCATGCGGAATGCCGGTTTCGAACACGATCCCGTCCAGTCGCAATGGAGCGGATGCATCCCCGCTCAAGGCCGACAGGCTGGAGAATGCGCTGGCGGAGGCGGTGCCTGCAAGCGCGATGCCCGCCATGCCCGACACGGCCATCGTTCCCTGAAGAAATTCACGTCGCGTTGTCATCCGGGCTCTCCTGGATTACCGGGCGAGGTAGCCTCCATCCACCGGCACATAGGCGCCGGTGAGGAAGCTGGCCTGCGGGCTGGCAAGGAAGATTACCAGGTCGGCCACTTCGCGAACCTCCCCCAGCCGGCCCAGAGGATGCATGTCCGCCAGTTTGGCGCGCTCGTCCGGGGGATAGTGATTGACCAGTTCCGTATTGATGTAGCCTGGGCCGACTGCGTTGGCGCGAATGCCCTGCCTGGCATAATCCAGCGCAATTGTTTTCGTGAGGCCGACGATTCCGTGCTTGGAAGCCGTGTAATGCCCGATACCCGTCAGGCCGACACTGCCGCCGATGCTGGCCATATTGACAATCGCCCCTCCGCCCGCTTCGATCATTGCCGGGATCTGCGCGCGCACGGCGTAGAACACACCGGAGAGGTTCACCGAGATGATCCTGTCCCACGATTCCACCGAAATATCCGCCAGCGGAGCCGGAACCGTGCTGATGCCGGCGTTGTTGACGGCGATATCGAGCCTGCCGTAAACCGACCTGACCTGGGCAACCATATCCAGGTGGTACTGAGGCTCCGTCACATCACCCTGGATGAAGGTGGCTTCGCCGCCTTCGCCCCTGATCATGTTCAGCGTTTCCTTGCCGCCCTGGTCGTCGATGTCCGCGACCACAACCTTCGCTCCCGCCTTCGCAAAACCGGAGGCGATGCCTCGCCCGATGCCGGATCCCGCGCCCGTCACGATAACCGTCTTGTTTTTCATGTTCATGGATTCACCATCGATTCACTATAGATGATGGTCGCGCACGTTACAACATTGACGACAGATAAACAGACAAACCACGGTCACAGGGTACAAGGCTACAAGGGTACACGGATACAAGGGGCCCAAGGACCCAAGGGCATGCGGAGAGGCGGCAGCGCTGGAGCATCGAAGCGCTGAACAATCAGGCGAGCAATCTCCCGGCAGAGGTAGGGTCGCAGGAGCCAGAAATATCAGTAGTATTCCTGGAAATCAGTGCATGAGCTGCGGCGATGGAATACGGCAGGCGGGTCCGGTGCAAGCTCATTTGAAAATGATTGCCGGCAGAAATTCTGCCGGGCTTCGGTTCAATCCGGAGATGGGGGCCGGTTTGCAATCTACTTGAGTTCTTCGATGGCGAGCCGGTGGTAGCGGTGGACGAATTCAAACGGCACGCGGCGGATGACGTTCATCGCGCGATCGGCGGAGGTGCTGTCAGGCGCGTAGATCACCAGGAAAGAGGCACCCTCCTCGGCGGCTTTAAGGTGGATTTCAACGACTTTATCCGCGCCGCCGAGACGGGGCAGGAAGCTCCCGGTGTCGAGATTCTCCGCCGCGGCTTGGGAGGCTTCTTTGCAGCTGAAGAATTCGCAGTCCTCGGGGACATATCCCCCTGTAAACAGGTCCTGCTGCACCTGCTTGGCGTTCTCGCTGCTCTTGAACCCGGCCACGAGATAGCCGACGGGATAAAATATCCCGAAGCTGGTGGGATATTTGCGTGGTTCCTTTGATGCTTCATTCTGATCAGCCATAGTCTCTCCACTCCAGGTAACGATAGTTGTTGATATCAGCCAGACTCAGTGCGTTCAATCCCATGCGCGCGCATTTCGATAGCCTTAGCATTGGCGGCTATGCAGGAAGTTTACCATACCTCAAGCCGGACTGCCTTCGGGCTGTCGGCGGCGGCCGCACCACTGCAGCCAAGCTGTGCCATGCCGGCGGCGATCATTTCCTCCACTATTGCACGAATCTGGGGTAAGGCGCAAAATCGCTGCCCAGCTCGAATTTCAATCCTAAAGGCAGGATTTTTCAGGATCCTCGCCGTCGTTGCGCGCGGAAATCCCGATGGCCTGGTCGCCCTGCCTGTTCGCGCCGGCCACCATCTCGCACGCCCCTGGGGCGGCCACACAGAGTAGTCCCTCCAAATCGGGAGCTTCGGACCGAGGGGGGGTAATAGCTTTTACTTCAGTACCGGTCCAGCGGCGCGGGTCCCGAATCGGGGCTTTCGTTGCGCGGATCGTGATGCGCTTCCGTCCCGGTTACCGACTTGGCTTCCTCGTGCGTTTCCTGCTTTTTCGCAGCGCGATTCTCTATCTTTTCGTCAGCCCGGTTTCCCCGTGTTTCTTCGCTGACGGGAATGCTTTCATCCCTCTCCGAAAGCGGTTCCTGGTCCCCTTCCCCTGCACCCGGCTGCATCCCCTTCATCGGCTGCCCCGCTTCGGCGTCATGCCTCCATTCTCCAGCCTCCCTGTCCTGCTCGTTTCTTCCGTGCCCCCCGCTTTCCTGTTTACCCGGCTCTTTCATGATCACTCCCCCCGCAGCATGTGGCAATAGCGCCTGAGTCCATTGTCCTGCGCATGGCACTGCCTCTCCGTGCGTTAGCGCACAGGCGGCATCGCAAGGCCGGCTACGTTTTTCGTGCGCAACCCGGAGGAAGCGGACAAAATTCAGCCAATTTGTCCTTACTTGCCGCTTATCAAGACAAAATCGTTTTGATGAGACCATTAACTCATGATAAGCTAGATGCATAGTCTAGCTTATGGAGATCAGATGCGTGAAATTGGAGCCTTCGAGGCAAAGAACAAGCTAGGGACGTTGCTTGATTGGGTGGAGAACGGTGAAGAAGTGATTATCACGCGCCATGGCAAAGCCGTGGCCCGATTAATTCCGAATACTCCTCTTCATGATTCCCGTAAGGCGGTCGCGGCTGCCAAGCGCATCCGTAGTCGAGCAGTTGCCCTGAAGCACGGCGGCGCCTTTGACTGGCAGGAATGGAAAATCTATCGTAATGAAGGCCGTACGTGAGCTTGATACTTGATAGTTCAGTCACCCTGGCATGGCTCTACAGTGACGAGTTGACCCCTGCCACCCAGAAAGTTTTCGACCAGGTTGTCGCTGCCGGTGCACGAGTGCCATCGCTCTGGCGCCTTGAAGTAGCCAACAGTCTGCAAGGGGGAATCCGGCGAGGACGCATCAGTAAAGAGTTTCGAGATGCTGCCCTGACAGATTTAGGGCTGTTGGACATCGCTATCGATTCAGATACAGACACTTTTGCCTGGTCAACCACGCTGCGTTTGGCCGAGCGGTGCAGTCTCACCCTCTATGATGCCGCCTATCTCGAACTGGCCCAGCGACTCGAACTTCCTTTGGCAACACTGGATCAGGAGCTGCGTACCGCGGGGAGCGCGCTCGGCCTTACCCTGCTCGACCAGTAAGTGGATATAGCCATTATATATTGAGCCACTGCCGCAAAACGGTGCTTCCGACAGTCGGAAGCACCATCGTGCTGAATGCATATCAACGGGCTCAGTAACCGCCTCCGCCGCTTTGGCCGGACGACCCTCCGGATGAGCCCGAGCCACGAGGCCCTTCGTGGGGGTCTTTATGAGGAGTCCGGGTACCCGGGTCGCCGGAAGGATAGCCGGGAGCGGATTTGTCCTCCATGCCTGAGCCCGGTTTTTTCCGGGAATCACCGGAATCCTTCGAGGGATCCCCCTTATCGTATCCGGGCTGCCCGGCGGCAGGGCCCTTGCTTTTATCCACCGGGCCGCCGTGGCCCGACATATCCCCATATTCGCCGACTTGATCGCCCGCGCCTGCCGCGTTCGCCGCCCCGATGGCGCCGAAGGTAATTACGCCGGCCAGCATCAGGGACCGGGCCATGTTTTTCAGCATCGGATGTTCCATGATCTTTACTCCTTTTCTATCCAGCGAAATTGCTGAAGTGAGAATGCTACGCCTGCGGCGGGATCGTTCCGTACGTTGACGCACAAAAACCGACAGTCAGGCAGGTTATTCGTTCTAAGACGGGCGGCTTCCAATCCGCCGGGAGCCGCAGCGATAAAACGACACCCATGCGTCATACGATCGCGCCGGATAACGCGGACGCGCTTGCCTGCTATGTGCGGTTGCGCACAGCCGAACGGAGACGAGTGGATTTAGTATTCAGCGGCACAGGCTGTTGCTCATGCGCGCTGCTTCCGCACCCCTCCCCTGCTTCAGCCGAAAAAGAACTGAAATCAGGCAGCGGGCGATATAAGGATAAGGAAAGAAAGGAACCCGGATGGCAAGAAAGAGCACTCCGCTCCATGTTGGCTTCATTCCGGACGGAAACCGCCGTTGGGCGGCGGACCGCGGCCTATCCAAGGAAGAGGGATACGCGCACGGAATCGATCCGGGACTTTCCCTGTACGAGATATGCAAGCATCGGGGGATCGTCGAAGCGTCGATCTACTGTTTCACGCAGGATAACACGCGGCGTCCCAGCGCCCAGAAACTCGCTTTTACCGATGCATCCGTGGCGTTCGCCTTTGAAATCGCCCGGCGCGGGGCGGCCCTGCTCGTGGTGGGCGATGAAACGTCGGCCCAGTTTCCCAAGGCGCTCAAGGAATTCCGCACCCGGCAGGGAAGCGGTATGAAGGTAAATCTCCTCGTCAACTATGGTTGGGAATGGGATCTGGCCGGGCTTCAGAACGGGGGACTGCGCTCCAGGGATGTTTCCCGCGTCGACCTGATCGTGCGCTGGGGCGGAGGACGCCGCCTGAGCGGCTTCCTGCCCGTGCAGTCCGTGTATGCCGACTTCTATGTGCACGAGGAATACTGGCCCGATTTCGAACCGCAGCACTTCGACCAGGCGCTTTCCTGGTTCCGCCGGCAGGACCGCACGTTCGGCGGCTGATTATCGTCGGCATGGCAACTTCACCGGAACCGGGCAGCCTATCCAGCAATGAAGCAAGACAGCGGCATCTGGATCAGATTGAGAAACTTCCAGACATGGTGTCCTCCAATCTGAGGGTATGCACAGACTTTTCGAAGATGCTTCACATGTATTTCATGTCCATGACTTTTCATCGTGGGAGGAATTCGAAGAGATCTGCAATTCTTTATCGGCCGTTGCGGAGTGGAACTCCTGTCCCGGGTTGACGGGCCGGATTCCCGGGTAAGGAAGATCGGATTGAACGATGCGACGATACACGTCGTTCATGACGACATGAATGGTAATTTTTTCTGCCCCGAAGAATCCGCAGGGGAAGACGTCGCACGGCACCTGGCTGCGACGCTGCAAGAAGGAATTCGTCTCATGACTGGAGAGAACCATAATACGATCCGGGAGGCACGCCGGATGGATACAGCGTAACTCTGTCAATCCAGCCCCGACGCGGCAGATCGAACCGGGATCATCTTCTATAGCGCGGCAAGCAGATTCTTGAGGACCGCGAAATCCACCGGCTTGGTGAGATGGTGATCGAAGCCGCTTTCGCGCGACTGCCTGCGGTCTTTCTCCTGGCCCCAGCCGGTCAGCGCGATCAGCTTGATGGTGTCGAACCTGGACTGCTCGCGGATGCGCCTCGCCACTTCATGGCCGTCCATGCCCGGCATGCCGATATCCATGAGGATCGCATCCGGCATGAAACCGGGGATCTCGGCCAGCGCGTCGGGCCCGGTATGGGCCGCTTTAACTTCCATGTCAAGAGTCTGAAGCAGCATGCACAGAACTTCC
>CAYXQR010000004.1:0-8507 GCA_964466955.1 uncultured Nitrosospira sp. | reverse complement strand
CGCCATTTAAAGTGGTACGTGAGCTGGGTTTAAAACGTCGTGAGACAGTTTGGTCCCTATCTGCCGTGGGCGTTGGAAGTTTGAGAGGACCTGCTCCTAGTACGAGAGGACCGGAGTGGACGCACCTCTGGTGTACCGGTTATGACGCCAGTCGTATCGCCGGGTAGCTAAGTGTGGAAGAGATAACCGCTGAAAGCATCTAAGCGGGAAACTCGCCTCAAGATGAGACTTCCCGGGGGTTAAACCCCCCTAAAGGTTCGTCGAAGACTACGACGTTGATAGGTCGGGTGTGGAAGCGCAGTAATGCGTTAAGCTAACCGATACTAATTGACCGTGCGGCTTGATCCTATAACCTTAAGTCAGGATCGTGTTTGATCGATACAATCATCCCAATTTACTTCTTCCAGATTGCGGCTTCGATGGGAAGTTGCATCAGCAATTTTCCATCGAAGGCTGAAAAGTTACGCTTGGTGGTCATAGCGCTCTGGACCCACCCCTTCCCATCCCGAACAGGGTCGTGAAACGGAGTTGCGCCGATGATAGTGTGTTTTCACATGCGAAAGTAGGTCACTGCCAGGCACCTATAGAAAAAAGCCCCGGCTCGCGCGCGAGCCGGGGCTTTTTTATGTCGAGCAGTTAGGCCCAGTGCACGGGGCCGGGAAAGAGCTCGAAGCGGGAAGGCCTGACAAAAACCTGATCACCGCGCGTGAGCTGCAGTTCGTGATAGCGCTCCCTGCTGATTTCTACCTGGATCAGTTCCTTATCCTTATTGTCGTCCCGAATCAGCTCCAGGCGCACCACCGGCCCCACGGAAAGGATATGGAGTACATGCCGCTGCAAGTGCGCCGCCACCATTAGTGTTGCGATCCACGTGAATGTCGTGCGGGCGTACGTAAGCAATTGCCGAAAGCCCGTCGGCTTCCTTATGTTCGGGCGCTTCCAGTTCGATCCCCTCTATCAGCGCGCGCCCTTGGTGGACCCGGCCATGGAATAGATTGACCTCGCCCAGAAATCCGTAAACGAACGGGCTCGCCGGGTGTTGGTAAATTTCATCCGGTGTGGCGATGGACGATGCGTCCTTCATTCATGACTACTACCCGATCTGCCACCTCCAATGCCTCTTCCTGATCATGGGTAACGAATACGCTGGTGATATTTATTTCATCGTGCAGCCTTCTCAACCAGGAACGCAACTCCTTGCGTACTTTTGCATCGAGTGCGCCGAAGGGCTCGTCCAGGAGTAGAACCCTCGGTTCGACAGCCAATGCGCGGGCCAGCGCAATCCGTTGACGTTGTCCTCCGGAAAGCTGGTGCGGATAGCGGTCCGCCAGCCAGTCCAACTGCACCAGTTCCAAAAGTTCGTGAATGCGGCGGCAAATTTCCGCATCCGTAGGACGGATTTTTTTCGGACGTGCGCGCAGGCTGAATGCGTCGTTTTCGAAGATCGTCATGTTCCTGAAGAGCGCGTAATGCTGAAAGACAAAGCCGGCTTGCCGCTCGCGCACATGCTGTTCCGTTGCGTCCTCGCCCTGAAACAGTACCTGACCTGTATCGGCAGCTTCCAGTCCAGCGATCACCCGCAATAAAGTCGTCTTGCCGGAGCCGGAAGGACCCAGCAGCGCGAGCAGTTCGCCCGATTCAACCTCCAGGTTGACGTTGCGCAGCGCGGAAAACGACCCGAATTGTTTTGAACCCAGATAATCCATTAGCCGAAACGAGGCATATTGTGGAGATTGGCGGAGAGTGGATTTTCATTGGAATCCATTAGAGAAACTTGTTTGTTAGCAACGGGATAAGGTGGGGTCATGGTACAGACGTGCGAGACTTCGGCAGCATTCGAGATCAAATTCACCTCGCGCGAGATCAGCGCATGGGGAGGCTTGGCGTTGATGAAGCGGATGCTGGACAGCATGAACTTTCGCAGAGCGGCATTGCAGTGGGATTTACCCCAGCCCGGATCGAATCGGGGCTATGCGCCGGTGCAACTCATCGAGCAGCTACTGGTATCCATCTGGTGTGGTGCGTGCCGCTTCACCCACCTCGAAGTCACCCGCCTGGATAGCACCCTGACCCGGCTGTACGGCTGGAGTCGCGTGGCCGGACACAAAGCCATCGTGCGCCTGTTTGGACGCTTCGACATGTTGCGCCATGAGCGGGTACAAGCCAGTGTCTATCGCTGGTTCTTCGACACCGTCAGCACCCTGCCCAGTATCACCCTGGACATGGACTCCACGGTCATCACCCGGCATGGACAGCAACAGGGTGCTGCGCGCGGCTACAACCCGAACAAACGCGGGCGATTGTCGCACCATCCGCTGCTAGCCTTTGTAGCCGAAGCACGCATGGTAGCCAACTTCTGGTTGCGTCCTGGGGATGCACACACCGCCAGCAACGTGCTGCAATTCATCGAATCCACCCTGCATCATCTGGGCAGCAAAACCGTCGGACTCCTGCGTGCGGACAGCGGCTTTTACGATCAGGCCGTCCTGCAACTGCTCGAAGGCAAGCGCATCGATTACATCATCAGCGCCCGCCTCACCCAAGGCTTGCAACAGGCCATCATCCGCGATGCCCACTGGTTTGCCCTGGAGACAGGGCTGGAACTGGCGGAGATCACCTATCAAGCACACGGCTGGAACCGGGCAAGGCGCATCGTGCTGGTACGACAGTCGATCAAACGCAAGATAGTACCGGGTAAAACGCTCTCGTTGTTTGCCGATGACCCGGACATTTCGGGCTGGCGTTATGGTGCGATGGTGACCCGCCTGGCCTTGCCGGCCGTGGAGGTGTGGCGTAGCTATCGGGGGCGTGCGGATTGCGAGAATCGCATCAAGGAACTAAAAAATGACTTCGGCCTGGATAGCTTCAACCTGAACAGTTTCCATGCAACGGAAGCGGCACTGGGATTTGCCATGCTCGCCTACAACCTGATGAGTACGTTTCGGCAAGCGGTGATGCGCGCCAGGATACAACCAACGCTGGCCACCTTGCACCAACAGGTGCTGGCGGTGGGTGCATTCTGGCATCGTGATCCGAAACAGAACCAACTCGTGCTGGCGGTCTCGCGACGACGAAGAGCCTGGTTCGAGGGATTATGGGCGAATGCCGGCCATCCGCCTGTTCTGCCAGTTCAAACAAAAATCGGCTAATGGATTATTTGGGTTGAAAGATTACGTACTTCGATGCTCATCCGTTTTCTCGGTCTGTCGTTTATTTCTGAATTCGAAAAATGTCTTTAGTGCAAGCGTAATGAGCGCAAGCAGGGCCAGCAACGATGCCACCGCAAACGCGGCTGCAAAGTTGTATTCGTTGTAGAGTATTTCGACGTGGAGGGGCATGGTATTGGTGCTGCCGCGAATATGGCCCGACACCACCGATACTTCCAGCGCGCTCCGCCGGATGTCTTCGGGTTCGGGGTTATGACCGACACGCCGGATTTGGCCAGATCGTCCCAGTCCTTGATATTCCTGGGATTACCCCTGCGTACCAGCAGGACGATGGTCGACGTGTAGGGCGTGCTGTTATGCGGCAACCGTTGCTGCCAGTCCACCGGAATCCGCTTTGCTTTTTCTGCGATTTCATTAATGTCGTTGGCCAAAGCCAATGTCACCACGTCGGCATCCAGCCCATCGATGACGGATCTGGCCTGTTTTCCGGAACCGCCGTGCGATTGCTTGAACGCGACCTTTTCCCCGATTTTTTTCTCCCAGTGCTTGCCAAACGCCGCGTTGAACTCCTGATAGAGCTCACGCGTAGGATCATAGGAGGCATTCAATAAGATTCTATCGGCCCATGCATTGCCCCCGATGAGGAGCGTTGCAGATATAAGGGTGCCAGCCATGTTGCGATTTTCATGATTTTCCTTATTTCCTTTATCGAGATGGTCGGGTTCAAATCCAGTTAAAATGCGCTTAGCATGACTTCAACATAAAAAAAATCGGAGCCCCCGGGGCTCCTGCAGAGCACTGCTACTTGTCTGTTGCGCGTGAATTCGCCAGTAGTGAAATGCGAATAACCGAGGGTGGTATCGACATGCTTGCCGAGCTTGTACCGTGCCCGGATATCGAAAGCGTGTCCGATAAAGTCGCCGCTGTTTCCCGAGGGATCCCGGTTCGCGTTTCCTCCGTTGGCGCCATTGCCCCCGAAAAGGTTGTTGAAGCGGTCCCTGTCGCTGGCCAGCCAGAAAAAATTGTAGCCACCATCTATGCGCAAATCCTTGAGTGGCTGGAACTCGACTTTGATCTTGGGCGCCTTGATATTCTCGAAGATGATATAGTCATCCGCAGACCACGGTCGTGAGAAGCCGAAGAAACGCTCGAACCGATTGTTTACGTTATCGTTCGGGTTGCGATCCCCAGACGCGTAACCATAGAAAGCACTGGCGCGCGGTTTCCAGCCATGCTTGAAGGTGTACCCCAACTCGGCGATATAGGCATGAGCTTCATGATCCTGCGTGCCCTGCCGGCCGAACTGATAGAGCAGGTTGAAGTCATAGTCCAGGCCGGTATCGCCTATCTTTCCGTACGTTCGCAGGGCCGGCGAATGAATATACCGGTCGATCTGTCCGGTCTTGCTGCCCTCCTGCGTAAGGCCCATGTAATATGGCTGGATGGTGATGAAGTCCGGCCACTTGCGCCAGTGGCCGATTGCCCCGTAGAACCACTGATTCTCGATGCGCTCGTCGAATTCCGTGATGAGGCGTTTGACCGGCTGATAGGCCCACATGTCCACCTCCCAGTCATTGGCCTCCTGCCCCAGGTTGATGCGAAAGCCTTCAAAGGTATTGGTGGTATTGCGCCATTCATTACGTCCGATGAGGCGCCGGTCCACCGCTTCATAGGCCATGCGGCCGACCCGCAGCCGCAGGGGACGCTGTTGCTTCCGATCGTCTTCACCCAATGCGCCCTTGAAGTAGAGTTCGCCATAGGCCTGGATCAGTTCGTAGTCGTTGAAATCACGATCGTCGTGTGGAAAATTGCCGTTGTACCGCCTTGAGTCCTGGAACTCTACCGCACCCCGCAGCGGATCCAGTATTTCCCTTATTCCCACGTAGGCACGCGAGCGCAGCAGAAAGGGCTGGTCGATCCGCAGTTCGTTGCGCCGAATGTCATTGCTTCTAAACTCATAACGGGTGCGATGCTGGAGTCCCACGTCCAGCCAGCCGATATTCTTGAAGACCTCGATACCTGTATTGCTGAGTGTGCGCACGTAGCGCGGCAGATCGGACTCAGGCTGGGTACCGTAGCTGTTCGAGGCTTTGAAGTAGCTTGTCGATTTCTCCTCAGCCGCAGGTGCAGCGGTTGTTTTCGGTGAGACGCCGTCTTCCCTCCGCTGATCCAGCCCGGTAGTCCTGATGATTTTATTTCCCTTATTTGCCTGAATCTCCCGCTCTTCCATTTTTGGCCCTTCAGGTTCAGGCTCCGTATCCGCCGCCTGGGCTGTACTGATCGGCAATATGACCATTGCTGACACAATCGTCATGCGCACGTAAAACTTCATTTCTCTCTCCTGTGTCGCACCTACGGTTGACCGCTCAGCGTCCATGTCTGTCTGTTTTAATTGCAACCTCCAATCGCATGGTCGGTGCTTTCCCGGATCAGGTTCCGTACTGCCGCGTTTACTCGTTCAGCCAGCAGTCAACGCCCTTTTTATTGTCCTCATTTACCTGTCGTACCATAAGCCTTGAGGCTCATGCGAATTCTCTCCCGGCACTCAATCTGCGTAACCTTTCCGTCATGGATCACGACTTCTACGGAGCCATATTTGATACTGCCGATGGCGTACAGGATCTGCTGCCTGATCTCCAGAGGGAGTCGCCTTCCTGGCTGCTCAGCAGACAGATGTTCCTCCTCCAAACCCCCATCGTGATCGGACAAATGTGCAGATTGTGTGACATTGGTGCTGGCAGACATCTATCCTCCCGAACAAGCAGAACAAAACAAGCAGAACAAAAATCCAGGTGCAACGTTAGCAGCCTGTTTTTATAATTTGAACTAATATCAATTGATTTGCTTATCTATATTTTTTATATAGAATTGTTTCGGGGAGTGAGGTTGAGTGGGCAGTAAGGCGGGTTTTACCTGCGGTTGCAGAAGCAGCCTGATAATGAGCGGCAGCGTCAAGGAAGGGGCCTGAAAAGTTCTATACCTGTCTGGTCGTCCGCGGTAGTAGCTGCACAGCCAGTTCAGCCTGTCTGGCGTATAAAGGCCCCCTGGTCAAGGATAAATTCAATCGTCGTGCAATGCTCTCCGCATGCCATCCGGCTATCCTTTACTCACGAGCCTGCAAGCGGATACTGTCCAAATGCTGGCCAATCTGGGAAAATGCTCATCAAATTACTGCGGCCACGGTCTCTTTGCATGATATCGATCTGGTCGTAAGTAACCCCGTAACGTTCGAAAACGAGGTGTCGATGGGAGCGATTTCTTCACGAAAAGAGCAGCATCATGTGAACAAACTGCACAAGCGCCTGAGGCGGCTGGTGGGTATGGCTATCGCGGATTTCAGCATGATCGAGTCCGGCGATCGTGTCATGGTGTGCCTCTCCGGTGGAAAGGACAGCTATGTGCTGCTCGATATTCTGCGCAACCTCCAGGCGCATTCACCGGAATCCTTCGAACTCGTGGCAGTCAATCTGGATCAGAAGCAGCCCGGCTTTCCCGAACATGTCCTGCCCGGATATCTCTCCGCCATCGGCATGCCCCATCGGATCGTGGAGCAGGATACATATAGCGTGGTGAAACGCCTCATTCCGGAAGGAAAAACAACTTGCAGCCTCTGCTCGCGCTTGCGGCGGGGCGCCTTGTATCGCGTTGCCGGTGAGCTGGGCGCGACCAAGATCGCTTTGGGGCATCATCGTGACGACATTCTCGAAACGCTGTTCCTCAATCTGTTCTATGGCGGCAAGCTGAAAACCATGCCACCCAAGCTGGTGAGCGACGATGGGCGTCATATCGTGATTCGGCCCTTGGCGTACTGCAAGGAAAAAGACCTTGCTGCCTATGCCGAGGCTGAAAATTTTCCCATCATTCCCTGCAACCTGTGCGGTTCGCAGAAGAATCTCCAGCGTCAGGCAGTGAAGGAAATGCTGCAGCAATGGGACAGAAAATTTCCCGGCCGGCTGGAAACCATGTTTACTGCGCTGCAGAATATCCAGCCATCGCATCTGGTCGACCCCGCGCTTCACGATTTCAAGGGCATCGGAACCAGTAAGGGTCCCGTTCCCGATGGAGACAAGGCGTTCGATCCAGAGACGTTCGAGCAAAGCATGGATGAGATACTGGAGCAGAGCAAGGCTTTCAATAGCGCGTTAAGCTCCTGACATCGATGAATAAGTTTCGATATCCCCTTATTCTGGTCGCTTTTGTCGGCGTGTTTGCGATGGCATCATCCATGCATGCCGCATTGCCAGTGAGTGACGGAACGAACGCATTGCCATCTCTGGCCCCGGTGCTCAAGGATGTTACTCCGGCTGTAGTCAATATCTCAGTGCTGACCCGCTCGGCAATTGAAGATAACCCGCTGTTCCGGGATCCGTTTTTCCGCCGCTTCTTTAACCTTCCCGACCAAGCCGCACGTCCCGAGCGGAGTGCGGGTTCGGGCGTGATCGTGGATGCGGCAAAAGGATATGTCATCACCAATTACCACGTCATCAAGGATGCCCAGCAGGTAGTTGTCACTCTCAAGGACCGGCGCCAGTTTCAGGCGAATCTTGTGGGAACGGACCCTGGAACCGATATCGCGCTGCTGAAAATCGATGCCCGAAATCTTCAGGCGATACGCCTGGGCGATTCCGATCTGCTCAACGTGGGCGATTTCGTGGTGGCGATCGGCAATCCTTTCGGTCTGGGGCAGACGGTGACTTCCGGCATTGTCAGTGCACTCGGTCGAAGCGGGCTGGACATCGAAGGTTATGAGGACTTCATCCAAACCGATGCTTCCATCAACCCGGGCAATTCGGGTGGCGCTCTGGTCAACCTCAGGGGCGAGCTCGTGGGGATCAACACAGCCATCATCGGGCCCTCCGGCGCGAATGTGGGTATCGGTTTTGCCGTACCCAGTGCCATGGTCAAGGCCGTGCTGGATCAGATCGTCCGCTTTGGCGAGGTGTGCCGCGGCAGGCTGGGGGCAAGCAGCGAGGACATCACGCACGATCTCGCCGCTTCACTGGGATTGAAGTCTACCGACGGTGCGATCATCAGTACGGTTGAATCCGGATCTCCGGCTGAGAAAGCAGGCCTCAAGCCACGTGACGTGGTGGCGACAGTGAATGGAAAAGCGGTGAGAAGCTCCATCGACCTGCGCAACAAGATCGGCCTGATGCCAATCGGGGAGACGGTCAATCTTGGATTGATAAGAAATGGCCGGCTTTTGAAAGCGGAAGTGAAAATTGCCAAGCCTCCCGAGCCCGAGGGCACCGAGGCGGAAACCGTGCCTCAACTGGCGGGCGCGACGGTTGCCAACCTCAAATCCGGCTCGCGGCGCGGGGCAGAAGGCGTGCTGGTTAC
>CAYXQR010000003.1:0-8092 GCA_964466955.1 uncultured Nitrosospira sp. | reverse complement strand
ATTGAGGTCCATGCGCGCCAATGTCCGCAGGTAAAAGAGGCCAGAGTGTTTTTGGAATCCGGTTGGGCTCCTGGCTGGCCGGCACTCATCAGCGGCCTCAGTGAGATCGAACAAGACCGGATGTTACAGGAAGTCGAGTGTTTGACCGCAGTGGAAGCGCAGTGGGTGTATGAAGTGGAATCGGATGCTGAAGAACGGAGGAAGACTGTGATCCAACGAAAGCCGGAGTTCGATGTGTATCTGAAAATCAACAACGGGGAGTTCTTGACGCCGCCGCGTGAAAACCAGCGCAACTGGCTCATGCGCCGGGCGCTTGACGAGTTTTCGGATGATCTCGTCGCCCTCGACGCTACTGCCAAGCGGTTTGTTTCCGGGTCAGACCGCGTCAGCATCGATCAGAGCTGGACGGGAAGTCGGGCTGAATATACGCCTTCTGAACTGATCATCGAAGGGCAGCAGGTCATGCAGGATTGGGAGGCGCCCTTGATGAAGGCGATGGCCGACATTGCCACAGAATCCCGTGGCGATGTGCTGGAGGTCGGATTCGGAATGGGTATTTCAGCGACGTACATTCAGGCCGGCCAGCCTCGATCGCACACCATCATTGAGTGCAACCGTGATGTGATGAAGGTTTTTTCAGACTGGACCGGGCGATACCCGGGTCGGGATATTCGTCTTGTGCAAGGACAGTGGCAGGAAGTGGTTGAGACCCTGTCTGACTTTGATGCCGTATTTTTTGATACCTACCCGGCGAGTGAAGCGGAGTTTGAAGAGACGGTGATCAATAGCATCAACTTTGCCGAACCCTTCATACCTTCGGCTGCGAAATTATTGCGGCCTGGCGGCGTGTTGACCTATTACACGAACGAGATCGATTCCTTCAGCAGACGGCACCAACGATTGCTTTTTCAGCATTTCAGTTCATTCACGCTCAGCATTGTGCGGTCGCTTCTTCCGCCGGAGGATTGTCATTATTGGTGGGCAGATTCGATGGCTGTCGTCAAGGCGGTGAAGTGATATGAAGGATGTTTTCCAACGGATCAATCGTCTGACCGAACCGCAGCGAAGACTTCTTCGCCTCAGATTAGGGGACATGCGGAACGAGCGGGAAGGTGAATCCCGACTGGTGGGGTATGTCGTGCCTCGTGTCCATGACGCGCCGATTGTTCAGGATCTTCGCGGCTTTCTGGCAGAACGTCTCCCGGATTATATGGTACCGAGAACCTGGATTGTTCTCGACTCTTTCCCTCTGACATCCCGCGGAAAGGTAGACCGCAAGGCGTTACAGGATATGGCCCGGTCGGCGCCGGAGGCGGGGTCTCTTCAGCAGGGGGCGCCTCGAAACGACTGTGAGAGAACCATCGCGGCGATTTGGAAAGAAGCGCTGGGTCTTCACGTCCTCGGTCTGCACGACAATTTTTTTGATCTGGGCGGGCACTCCCTTCTGTTGCCGAAGGTTCTCACTCAGGTACGGGCCTTGACCAGTCGGCAGGTGGGGATGGTCGATCTTTTTCGTTATCCGACAGTACAGGCATTGGCCGCATTTGTGTCGGCGGATGGGGCACCGATGGTCGAAGAAGGGGCGACGCAACAGGTTAAGGATAAGCGAGAAGCGGGAGTGCGGCGGATGAAGCAGCAACGACGACAGAGACAAGAAGCGGTGAGGGGCGAATGAAGGACACCGCGGAGCTTTCCAATGAGAACCAAGCCGGTGAGGGCTTGGAGGTGGCCATCGTCGGGATGGCCGGCCGATTTCCAGGGGCGAACAATCTTGATGTGTTCTGGCGCAATCTTCAAGGTGGCGTCGAGTCTGTCTCCACGCTGAGCCGGGAAGAGCTGCTGGATTCGGGAGTGGAGGCAAAGGTGTTGGACCGGACGAATTATGTCCGGGCTCGCGCGGTTCTCGATGATGTCGATCTCTTCGATGCAAAATTTTTCAATATGACACCTAACGAAGCCGACATCATGGATCCTCAGCAGCGACTGTTCCTTGAATGTGCGTGGGAAACTCTGGAACGCGGCGGATATGACCCGGGGCAATACAGGGGTTCGATCGGCGTCTATGCGGGATCGAGCACCAGCGGTTATCTCTTCAATTTATTTCCCCGCCGGATCCTCTTACAGTCGGCCGCTGACATGTCGGCGATGCTCGGCGTGGAAAAGGATTCACTCTCGACGCGTGTGTCCTACAAATTGAATCTGGAAGGGCCAAGTTTAGCCGTGCAAACGGCGTGTTCCACGTCCCTGGTCGCGGTTCATCTGGCCTGCCAAGCCCTGCTGAGTGGCGAATGTGATATGGCCCTGGCAGGCGGTGTCTCTATCAGTGTGCCGCAGAAAGTGGGCTATCTCTATCAGGAGGGCGGCATCGTCTCTCCTGATGGGCATTGCCGGACCTTCGATGCTGATGCCGAAGGCACTGTCGGTGGGAGTGGCGTGGGCCTTGTATTGCTTAAGCGGTTGCAGGAGGCCGAAGCCGATAGCGATCACATTTTTGCTGTGATCAAGGGCTCGGCGATCAATAACGATGGAGCTGCCAAAGTCGGCTACACAGCTCCTCGTATCGAGGGCCAGGCCAAAGTGATTAGCGCCGCGCATCTGGCATCCGGCGTGACGCCTGACTCCATCTCCTATGTCGAGGCTCACGGAACAGGGACCCCAATGGGGGACCCGATAGAAGTGGCGGCGCTGACACAGGCCTTTCGTGCCTCGACGGCTCGTACCGGATTCTGCGCCCTCGGTTCAGTCAAGACCAATATCGGTCATTTGGATGCGGCGGCCGGCATCGCCGGTTTAATCAAAACGGTACTTGCCCTCTCCCATCGGCAGATTCCCGCAAGCTTGCATTACGTTCGCCCCAATCCAGCCATCGATTTTTCCGCCACCCCGTTTTATGTCAACAAAGCACTGACGGAGTGGACGAGTGGAGAGTCGCCGCGCCGTGCCGGCGTCAGTTCGTTCGGGCTTGGAGGCACGAACGCGCATGTGGTTCTGGAGGAGGCCCCGTCACCTCAGAGGGCGTCCGAAGTGGACGACGAAGGCCGCTGTCAGTTGCTTCTGCTGTCGGCCCGGTCGGAAGCGGCCTTGAACGAAACGACCAATCGTCTTGCGACGCATCTCCATGAACATCCGGACCTCCCTCTTGCCGACATTGCCCATACGCTTCAATCGGGTCGGAAAGCCTTTCCCTATCGCCGCTGGCTGACGGCCAGGAATACTGAGGAGGCCGGGCGGCTGCTGGCTCGCCCCATTGTTGGGGGAGGAACGGCGGGCCCTGTGGAAGAAGAACATCGGGTTGCCTTCATGTTTTCCGGACAGGGTTCCCAGTATCCACAGATGGGGCATTCTCTCTATCAGCAACAGTCTTTGTTCCGCGAGCATGTCGATCGGTGCGCGTCGATGTTGAAGCGGCAGCTCGATCGGGACATTCGAACAGTACTGTTTCCTGCCTCTGACGCAGAAAAGGATCTGATTCATCAAACCAGCCTGACCCAGCCGGCACTGTTCGTGTTCGAGTATGCCCTTGCGCAACTCTGGAAGGCATGGGGGATTCACCCACACGCCATGATCGGGCATAGCATCGGGGAGTATGTCGCGGCCTGCCTATCCGGAGCGTTTTCAATTGAAGACGCGTTGGCGATCGTCGCGATGCGCGGGAGGCTGATGCAGGAGCTTCCACCCGGAAGCATGTTGGTCGTTCCGCTCACCGAGCCGGAGTTAATGCCGTATCTGGGCGGCAATCTGGATCTCGCTGCAGTCAATGCTCCTGGACGGTGTGTGGTCTCCGGTTCCGATGACCGGATCGCTGCATTGGACCGTCTGTTGGCGGCTCAGAGCATACGAGGCCGGCATCTCAAGACCTCGCATGCGTTTCATTCATCCATGATGGACCCCATTCTGAAGCGCTTTGAATCTTATTTGGCTGGAATTGACATACAGACCCCACAGGTTCCCTGGGTGTCGAATGTGAGCGGTACCTGGATTCGACCCGAAGAAGCGGCGGATCCCGCTTACTGGTCGCGTCATTTGCGCTCAACAGTACGCTTCTCCGATGGGGTTCGAACATTGCTGGAACAATCGGCGCCGGTGTTTTTGGAGATCGGCCCCGGTCGCACGTTGCACAATCTGGTCAGAAGACACCCCGTTCCGGTCGGCCAAGTGGTGCTGGCGTCACTCGATGGCCTTGATCAGGGGCAAGCCGGACAGGACGAAATGCCCGTCATCCTGGCGACGCTCGGTTCTCTTTGGGGGGCAGGGGTTCGGGTGCATTGGAGCGGTCTGCACAGCGGGCACCGGCGGCGACGGGTTGTGCTGCCGACCTATCCTTTTGAGCGGCAGCGTTATTGGGTGGAACCTGGCCGGATAGAACCTGTCCAGGTTCCTACGTCCGGTGAAAGGCAGGCCGATCTCTCCAAATGGTTTTATCAACCGTCGTGGAAACGGTCAGTACTCGTCGCGAAGGGTGAACGGCGTCCCGAAGAAGAGTGGCTGGTTTTTCTCGATGAACAGTCGACCGGCGCCGAACTTGTCAGAGAGCTGGAACGACAGGGCCGGTCCGTGGTCACCGTGTTGGCCGGTGAGGGATTTGAACGGTCCTCCGATGGGACCTATCGAGTTAGACCGGATTCCCGGGAGGATCATGAGTTGTTGCTGCGAGAGTTGACCGGCCGGGATCACCTTCCATCCTGTCTCCTGCATGCCTGGACAATCGGGGATGATTGGCAAGAGGCAACTGCTACCCGGCGTCTGCAGGCGGCACAAGAACGAGGATTCCTCCATCTGCTCATTCTTGCGCAGATCTTCGGACGCCGTCGCACGGCTCGACTCTCGATCCTCGTCCTTTCTCAAGGATTGCATGATGTCACGAGCCAGGAATCATTACGTCCTGAACAGGCCACCTTGCTGGGAGCCTGTCGTGTCATTCCCCAGGAGTATCCCGGGGTGAAATGCCGTGTGATCGACCTGGAACACGTCGCTGTGGAAAAGCCGTTTTGGGATGACATTGGTGAACGGCTGATCGATGAAGTCTCCAATCTTGATGCCGAGACGGTCGTGGCGTACCGAGGTGGACATCGATGGGTGCAGACGTTTGAGCCACTTATCCTGTCAGAAAAAGATACAGGAACTGCTCTGCTGCGTGAGGAAGGGGTGTATCTCATTACGGGCGGTGTGGGAGGGGTGGGACTCTGCCTTGCCGAGTATCTCATTCGTACGGTGCGTGCGCGGGTGATTCTGACGAGCCGGACCCTTCCGACTCCTGAGCAGCGTGAGCGTGTGGCCTGCCTGGCGCAATCGGGCGAACGCGTGCTGACTCTTCAGGCCGATGTCGCAGATCCTGTGCATATGCAGGCAGTGATTGATGAAACCCTTCGACATTTCGGCCGGATTCATGGGGTGTTTCATGCAGCGGGAATTGCCGGCGGTGGACTTCTGGAGCTAAAAAACCCGGAATCCGTATGGGATGAATTTCGTCCGAAGGTTTCCGGAGCCTTGGTGCTCGAAGAGGCGTTTCGCGATAGGCAACTGGAGTTTGTGATGTTCTGTTCTTCCCTGACGGCGGTGGTCGGAGGAGTGGGCCAAGCTGCCTATTGCGCGGCCAACGCCTTTCTGGATGCCACGGCACATGCCAGAACGAAAGAGGGAACACGTGTCATCTCTGTGAATTTCGATCGATGGAAACAGGTCGGTATGGCGGTTGAAGCGGAAGCGTGGCTCAAGACCCTGCAGGTCCCTGGAGAGGATTTGGATGGCATGACTCCGCAGGAAGGTCAGGAGGTGGTCCATCGAATTCTTCGCGGGCCGAATCTCCCGCAGGTCGCCGTGTCCATACGTCATCTGCCGACAGTAGTCGCCTCCGTTGCGCGAATGTCGTTGACGCAATCACAGATGACGCAGGCAGCGACCCCGTCTGTCACCGGTGCCGTCACAGAGTCCTTGGAACAAGAGATGGCGGACTTGTGGCAACAGATTCTCGGCACCGAAGGTGTGGGGCTGGAGGATGATTTTTTCCGGCTGGGGGGCGAATCCTTGAGTGCCCTTCAGCTGTTGAACCGCGTTCAAGAGCTTTACGATATCGGGCTGTCGCTTCGTGAATTCTTTGATGCACCGACGGTTTCCGGGTTGGCCGAGCAAATTCGTGCGGCGCGAGCTGCCGGGGCACAGCCGGAGCCGAAAATTGTCCCCATTCCTCGTCAAGCCCGACGATTGCGCGGGGCTTCGGTATGAGACCGACTGCGGGGTGGCAGCCGCGAAGGAACGGATTGCGATGAACTTGATCAGATTTTTGATACGGAGTTCCTGGCAATTGCTGCTGGGTTCCATCCTGGCCGGTGTGGTGAGCGGGCTGGCCGGAGCGGCAATTATTGCGGTCATCCATGAGGGGATGAACGGGACCGACTCGTCGTCCATGCTTGGCTGGATTTTTCTGGCGCTCGCATTACTGGTCGCCGTGACCAAAGCCCTGTCGGAAATCCTGCTGACCAGGTTGGGCCAAAGCACCATTTCAGAGTTACGCATGCAGCTGAGTCGGCGCATTCTGCAGGCCCCGCTCCGTCAGTTTGAGGAACTGGGTTCCCATCGATTACTGGCTGCCCTGAGCGACGACACGGACGTCATTGCGCAGGCCTATGTGCAGTTGCCGCTGATCTGCGTCAATCTCGCGACGACGATCGGCTGTCTCGCATATTTGGGATGGCTATCCTGGCCCCTGCTGATTCTCGTTCTGGCATTTATGGGACTCGGGAGCATCACGTTCAATCTGCAGGAACAGCGCGCATTGCGATATTTCAAACAAGCACGGGAGACCAACGATGCCCTGTTCGGACATTTCCGTTCCATCATGGCCGGGATCAAAGAACTTCAATTACATCGCCCGCGGCGGGAGGCATTTCTCGGGACGTTGCTTCAGCGAACCGTGAGTAAGTATCAGCGGGACTTTGTCGGGGGCATGACGGTGTATTCCATCGCGTCCAGTTGGGGCACGTTTCTCTTCTATGCCGTCATCGGAGTCATCCTCTTCCTCTGGCCGTCATGGCGGGACCTGCCTTTTGAGACGGTGGTCGGCGCGACGCTGGTCCTGCTGTACATGATGGGTCCGTTTGCGCAGATTATAGAATTGTTGCCGGGCGTCGGCCGCGCGAATATCGCTCTGAAGAAAATTGAGACACTGGGCCTGTCGTTGGCGGCCTCTGCACCGATTCTTGCTGGTGAGGCCGGTTCCGACACAGGACTCGATCCCAGCGGCTGGCGGTGTCTGGAGTTATCGAATGTCACTCATCGGTATTATCGGGAGGGAGAGGATTCCAGTTTTACTGTGGGCCCGATCAATTTACGTTTTTCTCCCGGTGAGGTGACGTTTCTCATCGGGGGAAACGGAAGCGGGAAGACCACGCTGGCGATGTTACTGCTGGGCCTCTACACACCTGAGTCTGGAACCGTTTGCCTCGACGGTGTCCCGATCGAGGACGCCAATCGTGAAGCCTACCGGCAATTGTTTTCAACGGTATTCTCGGACTTCTGCTTATTTGATTCCTTGCTGGGGCTCCAGAAAGAGGATCTCGATGCGGAGGCTCTCATGTATTTGGAGCGATTGCAACTTCGATCCAAGGTCCAGATCGAGCAAGGCGCGTTCTCGACCCAGGCGCTTTCTCAAGGACAACGGAAACGGCTTGCGCTGTTAACGGCCTATGTTGAAGACCGGCCGTTTTATGTGTTCGATGAATGGGCAGCCGATCAGGATCCGCTGTTTCGAAAAGTGTTTTACACGGAGCTTCTTCCGGATCTGAAGGCACGGGGTAAGACGGTGTTCGTCATTACGCATGATGACCAATATTTTCCGTTGGCCGATCGGTGGATTCGAATGGATTACGGAATGATCGTGGATGTCGCCGGAGAATCCACGATTCGCAGCGAGCAGGATTTTACATTGTCTCAATCCACAGGGTCCGGGGTGGCTGCGGGCCAGGTACGGGCGGGTTCTTTATTCAAGGAGGAAAAAGCATGACGGTTCATGTCGATGAAATGTGGGAATCTATGACGACCGGTAACACCGCCCGGATAAAACATCCGGGGGCCAATCCCTATTTGGAGCGGCAAG
>CAYXQR010000002.1:0-3758 GCA_964466955.1 uncultured Nitrosospira sp. | reverse complement strand
GAAGTCAGAAATATTTTGTCCGATGTACTGAGCCTGGGTGTCCGGAAAAACACGCTCGGGGAGAATTCTGCCCTGCTCGGCGCTATCCCTGAGCTGGATTCCATGGCTGTTGTCAATGTCATTACGGCCATGGAAGAACATTTTGGTATTACTGTCGACGATGATGAAATCAGCGCTGAAACCTTTGACACCTTGGGCAGTCTGACGCGCTTTGTCGAGCAAAAATTGGCGGAATGAGCGTATTTTCCGCGATACGCCCTGCGGAACCTTTTTTTCTTAAAGTTGATGGCGGACAGCGTTTCTGTCTTTTTCATGAGCCCTGTTTACCTGCAAACCACCGCGGAATTATTCTATACGTACATCCCTTTGGCGAGGAGATGAATAAATCAAGGCGTATGGCCGCCTCGCAGGCAAGGGCCTTTGCGTCGATAGGATTTGGCGTGCTCCAGATCGATCTGTTCGGTTGCGGTGACAGCAGCGGCGATTTTGGGGACGCACGCTGGGATATCTGGAAGGAAGATCTGGCTTCTGCAAGGAAATGGCTGGAGAACCATGCAGGCGGACCGTTCAGCCTTTGGGGACTGCGCCTTGGCGCACTGCTGGCCTTGGATTTTGCCCGCAGTCAGGGAAACACGATTGACGGGATTATTCTGTGGCAGCCTGTCATTAATGGCGAAACTTTCCTGAATCAATTTTTACGGCTGCAATTGGCAAATGAAATACTGATCAACGCTGGACAGAAAAGAAAAACCGGAACCGCCGAACTGCGCCAGCAACTCGGAAAGGGGCACTCGCTGGAAATCGCGGGATACGAAATTTCGCCCGCGTTGGCGCAGGCAATAGATGATCTGAAAGCCGCTGAGCTTTCGCCCGATTCCTGCAAGGTCCACTGGTTTGAGATCGTAGCTGAGCCGAACCGACCCATGTCTTCAGCGGGAGCAAAGGCGGTGGAGCAGTGGAGACAGGAAGGCTTTCAACCGCACGTACACCTCGTGCCTGGCCCGTTTTTCTGGGCGACCCAGGAAATTGCGGAATGCGCTGAACTGATATCCGCAACCGTAAGCGCCCTTGGGGGGAAGAAATAATGAACTATGAGGAACACGCTCTCGCCTTTTGCTGCGAAGAAGCGTGGCTGTACGGAATAGCCAGCATACCGGAACAGCCTATTCAGCGAGGCATGCTGATAGCAGTCGGAGGTCCTCAATACCGCGTGGGGAGCCATCGCCAGTTTACGCTTCTCGCCCGTCAACTCGCAGCGGCTGGAATACCTGTCCTGCGTTTCGACTACAGGGGAATGGGAGACAGTGAGGGCGATGCAAGGACGTTTGAGGAAGTGCAGACCGATCTGCGCTGCGCGGTGGACAAATTTTTCTCCGAAGCACCATTCCTCAGGGATGTGGTCATTCTGGGGTTATGTGACGCAGCGTCAGCGGCGCTTTTTTATGCCTATCAGGATTCCCGAGTCACTGGCCTGGTTTTACTGAATCCCTGGATCAGAACGGAAGAAGGATCCGCCAAGGCATATCTGCAGCATTATTATGCTGAGCGTCTGTTTCAACCCGAGCTCTGGCGAAAAATATGGCGAGGCGATTTTGATTTTTTGGGCGCTGCCCGATCACTTTCTCAAACTATTCGGGAAGCTTTGCCTCTAAAAAAAAATAGAGGCGCTGCTCCAGCCGGAACGGCTGGTGATTCCTGCGGCCTGACATCCCTGCCGGAGAGAATGTTTTATGGATTTGACCACTTCGCCGGGAGAGTACTTCTGATCCTGAGCGGCAATGATCTCACGGCTCGAGAATTTCAGGACGTCGTCGAAGGTTCGCCCAGTTGGCAAAAATTGCTTGCCGCTCCGCGTGTGTCACGACGTGACCTCCCGGAAGCCAGCCATACTTTTTCCCGGCGAGAGTGGCGCAATCAGATTGGAGAATGGACAACGGATTGGGTGCATTCCTGGTGAGAGCAGGACGTTGAAGCCTCCATCCACATCAATTACCCTGGGACCTCCCGTTGCAATTGCAAGGAGCACTGATGAAGAATAAATTCGGTATCGCGATATTAGCAGGCTTGATCGTTTCCACAAATATTTACTCTGCACCCTATTGCGGAGAACTACAGAACGTCCATGACTACGCGAGCGCCGAAAACAGGACGCTGCTGGGCACCGTCGAGCAGCACCATTTTACTTCCAATGTAGAGAATCTGCGCCATGGCAACACGGGAACACTTGGCGGGGATTTGAGCTACACGCTCATGCTGTTTCCCAATCACCATCGCGCGCTGGCTGCTCTCGGCAAACTTTCGCTGCGTGAGAAGAACCTGAAACCCGGCGGGATAAAATATTCAGTGGGATGCTTTTTTGATCGCGCCATCCGATTCAAGCCGAACGATGCGATGGTGCGCATGGTATACGGGAACTACCTGCTGAAAGCAGGCCAGATGAACGAAGCTGTGGAGCAACTGCAGATAGCTGCCGATCTCGATCCGGAAAATCCGACCATCAGCTACAATGCAGGCTTGGCGTATGTTCAGAAGAAAGATTACGAGCAGGCAAGAAGCCATGCAAAAAAAGCGTACGATCTGGGTTTTCCTCTCCCCGGACTAAAGAACCAGTTGATCAAGGCGGGGAAATGGGACGAATAGACATGGAAATTATTAAAGTCACGTATTAACCTGATCCACGGGCGCTTTTGCCTTTGGAGTCAAGTCATTGACATACCAGTCCTTAACCTGCCGGAGCCCCTCGCTGATCCGATGTGTCGGCTCATAACCGAGTAATCTGCCAGCCTTGGAAATGTCCGCCTGCGAGTGCCGCACATCTCCTTTTCGAAAATCCATATAGACCGGTTGGTGATGCCGCAGATCGGGAAACTTCTCCTGAAGGGACGCACGCATCATTTCATAAAGCTGATTCAGGCTCGTGCGTTCATTGACCGCCACGTTGTAGATCTGGTTAACTGCTGCGGGGTCTTTCACCAGCGCAGCAAGTAGATTGACCTGTACCACATTCTCAATGAAGCAGAAATCCCGGCTGGTTTCACCATCGCCATTAATATAGACAGGCCTGTTTTCAATCAGTGCCGCGAACCACTGGGGGATGACTGCTGCATAGGCGCCATGCGGATCCTGCCGGGGCCCGAAGACATTGAAATAACGCAGCCCGATAGACTCCGCACCATAGCAGCGTGAAAATACATCCGCATAGAGCTCATTCACATACTTTGTGACTGCATACGGTGATAGTGGTCGCCCGATTACGGATTCCATCTTGGGCAGGTCTTGGTGATCACCATAGGTGGAACTTGAAGCCGCATAAATGAAGCGCTTCACACCCGCGTCGCGGGCCGCCACCAGCATGTTCAGAAAGCCGGAGATATTGCTTTCGTTCGTGCGGATCGGATTCTGGATGGAACGCGGCACGGACCCGAGGGCTGCTTCGTGCAGAACGTAATCCACGTCGTGGCACACCTGAGCGCAGACTTCCAGGTTGCAAATGTCACCCTCGACAATGCTGAAATTGCCCCAACGACGTTCACCGACCGAGTGCCTGACCTGCTCAAGATTGTGGCGGAATCCGGTGGAAAAATTGTCGAGCCCGGTAACTTTCTGATCCAGCTTCAGCAGCGCTTCCAGGAGGTTGGAACCAATGAAGCCCGCCACGCCCGTGACAAGCCAGTGATACTGGTTGACCCTCAAGTGTCGCAGCACATCCTGATATTTCATATCTCCGTATCCTGATGCGTTCCCGTCGCCCGCCGTTC
>CAYXQR010000001.1:0-8821 GCA_964466955.1 uncultured Nitrosospira sp. | reverse complement strand
GAAGTAAAAAAGCCGGAAACCATCAACTACCGCACGTTCAAGCCTGAGCGGGATGGCTTGTTCTGCGCGAAGATTTTCGGTCCGGTAAAGGACTATGAATGCCTGTGCGGGAAGTATAAACGGCTGAAACATCGCGGCGTCATCTGCGAAAAATGTGGCGTTGAAGTCACGCTGTCCAAGGTGCGGCGCGAGCGCATGGGGCATATCGAACTCGCATCGCCTGTCGCTCATATCTGGTTCCTGAAATCGTTGCCATCGCGTCTGGGCATGGTCCTCGACATGACCTTGCGGGATATTGAACGTGTTCTTTATTTCGAAGCATATGTCGTGACGGATCCGGGCATGACAACCCTTCAGCGGGGACAGTTGCTCACTGACGATGACTATCGGGCGAAAACGGAAGAGTATGGAGACGATTTTCGTGCCAGTATGGGAGCAGAAGGCATTCGGGATCTGTTGAGCAACCTGAACATACGCATGGAGATCGACAATCTTCGGCAGGAGATGGGAACGACCGGTTCCGAAACGAAGATGAAGAAGATTTCCAAACGGCTCAAGGTACTGGAAGCATTCAGTAAATCCGGAATCAAGCCGGAATGGATGATTCTAGCGGTGCTGCCGGTGCTGCCGCCCGAACTGCGTCCGCTGGTACCGCTGGATGGTGGACGTTTTGCAACCTCCGACCTGAATGACCTGTACCGTCGTGTCATCAACCGCAACAATCGCCTGAAACGGCTGCTGGAACTAAAAGCACCGGAGATTATCGTGCGTAATGAGAAGCGCATGCTGCAGGAGGCAGTCGACTCGCTGCTGGACAATGGCCGCCGCGGAAAAGCCATGACCGGGGCAAACAAGCGTCCTCTGAAATCGCTTGCCGACATGATCAAGGGTAAGGGCGGGCGGTTTCGCCAGAACCTGCTGGGAAAGCGCGTCGATTACTCGGGGCGTTCCGTGATCGTGGTTGGTCCGCAGCTCAAGCTGCACCAGTGCGGTCTGCCAAAGAAAATGGCGCTGGAATTGTTCAAGCCTTTTATTTTCAACAAGCTTGAAATAATGGGGATTGCCAGCACGATCAAAGCAGCCAAGCGTGAAGTCGAAGCTGAAAGCCCGGTCGTATGGGATATTCTGGAAGATGTCATTCGCGAGCATCCGGTCATGCTGAATCGTGCACCGACCTTGCATCGACTGGGCATACAGGCGTTTGAACCAGTATTGATCGAAGGCAAGGCTATTCAGTTGCATCCGCTGGTTTGCGCCGCCTTCAACGCTGACTTCGATGGCGACCAGATGGCCGTTCACGTGCCGCTCTCACTGGAAGCGCAAATGGAATGCCGTACCCTCATGATGTCGACCAACAACGTCTTGTCGCCTGCGAACGGGGAACCCATCATCGTTCCTTCCCAGGATATCGTGCTCGGGCTGTACTACACCACGCGCGAAAAGGTCAACGCGCGCGGCGAGGGCATGTACTTCGGGAATATCAGCGAAGTCTCCCGCGCTTATGAAAATCGCATGATCGAGCTCAATGCGAGAATCATGGTCCGGATCAAGGAATACGACACGGGGACGGATAGCGAGCGGCTTGAAAAGGTGACCCGGTACGAAACCACGGTCGGGCGTGCCCTCCTCTCGGAGATTCTTCCTGCCGGGCTGCCTTTTCCGTTGATCAACAAGGTACTCAAGAAGAAGGAAATCTCAAGGTTGATCAACGCGAGCTTTCGTCGTTGCGGCTTGCGCGAAACCGTGATTTTCGCCGACAGGCTGATGTATTCCGGTTTCAGCTACGCGACGCGTGCGGGAATTTCGATCGGCCTGGATGACATGCTCACCCCGAAGCAGAAGGACTCCATCATCAGCGCGTCGGAAAAGGAAGTGCAGGAAATCGAGCTTCAGTACACTTCCGGTCTTGTGACTCAGGGCGAGCGCTACAACAAGGTGGTGGATATATGGGGCCGTGCCGGAGATCAGGTCGCCAAGGCGATGATGGATCAGCTCGGCGTCGAGCCGATATTGGATCCTGAAACAGGAGAAGTCAAATCCGATGACACGGGCAAGACCTTGACCCAGGAATCCTTCAATTCGATCTATATGATGGCGGACTCGGGTGCGCGCGGTTCAGCGGCCCAGATTCGTCAGTTGGCCGGTATGCGTGGCCTCATGGCCAAGCCGGACGGATCTATTATCGAGACGCCGATCACGGCGAATTTCCGCGAAGGCCTGAATGTGTTGCAGTATTTTATCTCCACGCACGGTGCGCGTAAGGGACTTGCCGATACGGCGCTCAAGACCGCCAATTCTGGCTATCTTACCCGGCGTCTGGTGGATGTTACTCAGGACCTTGTGGTGACCCAGGAAGACTGCGGGACTACCAACGGAGTGGTGATGAAGGCGTTGGTGGAGGGTGGGGAAGTCATCGAAGCATTGCGCGAACGCATACTCGGACGGGTAGTTGCAAATGACGTCATCAATCCCGAGCACCAGACCGTGATCTATCCTTCGGGCGCGCTGCTGGACGAAAATGCGGTGGATACGATCGAAACCCTTGGTATCGATGAGGTGAAGGTGCGCACTCCGCTTACCTGTGAAACCCGCTATGGCCTGTGCGCCAAGTGCTATGGACGGGATCTCGGACGGGGAACGCCAGTGAATGTGGGCGAAGCGGTAGGCGTGATTGCTGCGCAATCCATTGGGGAGCCTGGTACACAGCTCACCATGCGTACCTTCCATATTGGTGGTGCAGCTTCCAGAACCGCCGTGGCCAGTCAGGTTGAAAGCAAATCGAATGGGATCGTTCGTTATTCTCCGAGCATGCGGTATGTGACGAATGTGCGCAACGAGCTGGTCGCCATTTCCCGCAGCGGCGAGGTAGTGATCCAGGATGATAACGGGCGAGAGCGTGAGCGTCACAAAGCTCCCTATGGCGCAACGCTGCTGATTCGTGACGGTGAGGCTGTGAGGGCCGGTCAAGTGCTGGCCACCTGGGATCCTCATACGCGTCCCATTATTACGGAGTATGCGGGCAGAGTCCGTTTTGAGAATGTGGAAGAAGGCGTAACGGTGGCGAAACAGATCGACGAAGTGACTGGATTGTCCACCCTCGTCGTCATCGACCCCAAGCGCCGCGGGGTGATCCAGACCAAAGGATTGCGTCCCATGGTCAAGTTGCTCGATGACGAAGGCAAGGAAGTCCGGTTGGCAGGGAGTAACCTTCCCGTCAATATCACGTTCCAGATAGGCTCCATCATCACGGTGCGAGACGGGCAGCAGGTCGGTGTGGGCGAGGTCTTGGCACGTATCCCGCAGGAAAGTTCCAAGACCCGGGATATCACCGGGGGCCTGCCGCGCGTGGCGGAATTGTTTGAAGCGCGCTCTCCCAAGGACGCAGGGGTTCTGGCGGAGGTGACCGGCATCGTTTCCTTCGGCAAGGATACGAAAGGAAAGCAGCGCCTGGTGATCACCGATCTGGACGGGGTGTCGCATGAGTATCTGATTCCCAAGGACAAGCATGTAACCGCTCACGATGGCCAGGTGGTGAACAAGGGCGAGAGCATCGTAGACGGACCGGCCGATCCGCACGACATACTACGTCTGCTGGGAGTGGAGGCGTTGGCGCGATACATTACGGACGAGGTCCAGGATGTTTATCGCCTGCAAGGTGTCAAAATCAATGACAAGCATATCGAGGTCATTGTGCGCCAGATGTTGCGTCGGGTTCAGATCATCGATTCCGGCGAGACACGCTTTATTCCCGGTGAGCAGGTGGAACGGGCCGAAATGCTGGCAGAGAACGAAGCAGCCGAGTTGGAGGGTAAAAAGCCGGCGACGTACGAGTATATGCTGCTCGGCATTACCAAGGCATCGCTGTCTACCGACTCGTTCATTTCTGCGGCGTCTTTCCAGGAGACCACTCGTGTCCTGACGGAAGCGGCGATCATGGGTAAAAAGGACGATTTGCGGGGCCTCAAGGAAAACGTTATTGTCGGACGTCTCATCCCCGCTGGTACGGGCCTGACCTTTCACAATACACGAAAGAAGCAGCGGCTCATGCTGGATGCCGGCGAGCAGCAGGTTGTGCAGGAAGAGGAGACAGGGGAAATGAGAAACAGTGGATATGCCGTTTAGCGACTGCCTGCAACCAGCCGGAGTAACCAGGCGGCGAACCGACCCAATCCAGAACGGCTGCTCTGTTAAAAAAGAAGCGAATTATGCCAATTGATATCAATGCGATCATTGCCGAGACGCGTGGAAAAAACTTCGAGCTCTACGAAGACCACATCAATCCGGTGTTTGTCCGGGTAATGCGCATGCTGGGATTCAACAAGACCTGGATTCGCGGAGAAGGACCTTACCTTTGGGATGACAAAGGTACGCGCTATCTGGATTTCCTGACGAACTGGGGCGTCTTCAACTTCGGACGCCGCCATCCCGCCATCCGGGGAGCGCTACAGCAAGTACTCGATTCGGAGTTTCCAGGATGGGTGGGCTTCGACGCCCCGCCGCTCGCCGCTGCGCTGGCTCGCGAACTCGTGAGCAGGGTATCCCCGGGGCTGGATACGGTTTATTTCAGCAACTCGGGAACCGAAGCAATCGAAGCCGCTATTAAATTTGCACGTGCATTTACCGGGAAGCCAAGCACGACCCATCTTGCAAAAGCCTTTCATGGCTTGACCATGGGAGCGCTTTCCCTGAATGGGGAGCCAAGCTTCCGAAGGGGATTCGAGCCGATGCTCCCCGGCAGTTCAGAAGTCAAGTTGGGCGATCTCGCGGCATTGGAGGCCCGCCTTGCTCAGGGTGACGTGGCCGCTTTTGTTTTCGAGCCCATCCAGGGTAAAGGCGTGAATATTGCTAGCGATGAGTATCTTCTCGGCGCGCAGGATATCTGCCGCAAGTACGGCACGTTGATGATTTGTGACGAGATACAATCCGGGATGGGGCGTTCAGGACGTTTTTTGGCCAGTCAATGGATTGAAGATCTGCGTCCTGATATCGTCTGCCTGTCCAAGGCATTGTCCGGAGGCTATATTCCGGTTGGGGCGACCATTACACGCCGCGCTGTTTACGATAGCGTTTATGACAGCATGCATCGGGCAATCGTTCATGCCTCCACGTTCGGCATGGGTAATATGGCGATGGCGGCGGGGCTTGCCTCGCTCAGCGTGCTTGATGATGAAAAGCTTCCTGAGCGGGCATTGGAATTGGGTACGCGATTCCGTGAAGGAATCGAGGCAATGGTTCCGCGCTTCGAGTTTCTCAAGGGGGTGCGCCAGCGGGGCCTCATGATAGCCATCGAATTCGGCCCTCCGGAATCGATGTCACTCAAGGCCGCCTGGACGATGGTCAACAAGATGGATGAAAATCTCTTTGCTCAGGCGATCGTTCTTCCTCTCCTGGATGATCATCACATTCTTACGCAGGTTGCGGGCCATGCCATGCCTATCGTGAAAATCCTCCCGCCGCTGAATATCAGTGACTCGGATGTGGACTGGTTTCTCGAAGCGCTAGAGGATGTTCTGATAAAACTGCACAAGTTTCCCGGTCCGGCATGGGAAGTATTGAAAAAACTGGGCAATCATGCGCTTACTGCAAAACGTCGCGAGAGTCGTGTCGCAGTGACCGGTGCGTGATCTTCTCACGCATCCCGCAAGCTCATAATCTTCATGCCAGGTAAGCAGATTTGTAGCGGAACGATCTGCTTTGCTGCCGTCTTCGCAGCCATGCGGCGACTGGCCTTGGAGGCGGCTGGCCGTTGGGACGGTCGTCTCCTGTTTTTGCGGGAAACGCCTTTCCAGGCGAGGCGCTATTAGCTTGACATTCCAAGGTAAAGACCATAAAATTCGCAGTTTTTTAGCCGGCCCGTGGGCGCGCCCAATGTGCATCGCGCCTGGATGGTCGTGGGTCCGTAAATTCACGCGAGCAGAGGAGCGCCATTGTGTTGTTCCCTGATTTTTAGGAAAGAAAATGCCGACAATCAGTCAGTTAGTACGTAAGCCTCGTTCAGCAAGGCGCCTGAAAAGTAAGGTGCCTGCACTGGGGAACAGCCCCCAGAAACGCGGGGTTTGTACGCGAGTCTATACCACTACGCCCAAGAAACCGAATTCGGCTTTGCGCAAGGTGGCGCGGGTTCGGCTGACAAACGGGTTCGAAGTGTCCAGTTATATCGGGGGCGAGGGGCACAATCTGCAAGAGCACTCGGTTGTGCTGATCCGTGGCGGCCGGGTCAAAGATCTGCCGGGCGTTCGCTATCATACAGTGCGCGGAAGCCTGGATACCGCGGGAGTAAAGGATCGCAAGCAGGCGCGTTCCAAGTACGGTGCCAAGAGACCCAAGTCTGCCTAGATCAAGTAACATTATGTTTCTGAGCAGAAAAGCCGGCCTGAGTATCATCATTAGCTGAATAATTAGCCCAAGGTTAAAAAATGCCAAGACGGAGAGAAGTTCCCAAACGCGAGATCCTGCCAGACCCGAAGTATCATAATTCGGAGGTTGCAAAATTCGTAAACGTGCTGATGACGCGGGGCAAGAAATCCGTCGCGGAGCGGATTATCTATGGGGCGATGGATCAGATTCAGAAGAGAATGGGCAAGGACCCCGTAGAAGTATTCACGCAGGCGTTATCCAACGTTCGTCCCATGGTTGAGGTAAAAAGCCGTCGCGTGGGCGGAGCCAACTACCAGGTTCCCGTAGAGGTGCGCTCCGTCCGCCGCAATGCCCTTGCCATGCGCTGGCTTCGTGACGCGGCACGCAAGCGAGCGGAAAAATCCATGGGTGCGCGACTCGCCGGCGAGTTGGCGGAAGCGGCGGAAGGCCGCGGCGGTGCGGTGAAAAAACGTGAGGAAGTTCACCGGATGGCGGAAGCCAATAAGGCATTTGCGCATTACCGATTCTGATTGTGGCAACGGATCGGATGCTCGATTGAAAGTATTCCTATTTTTCAGCTATCAGCGATTTTGCCACTGATGGCATTTATTTTAAGGTAGCAAACTGTGGCACGAAAAACACCTATTGAACGTTACCGTAATATCGGTGTAATGGCGCATATTGACGCCGGGAAAACCACGACCACCGAACGCATACTGTTTTATACCGGCGTTTCGCACAAGCTTGGCGAAGTGCATGACGGCGCGGCGACCATGGACTGGATGGAGCAGGAGCAGGAGCGGGGAATCACCATAACCTCCGCGGCAACCACATGCTTCTGGAAAGGGATGGAGCGTAACTATCCTGATCATCGCATCAATATCATTGATACCCCCGGCCACGTAGACTTCACGATCGAGGTGGAGCGTTCCTTGCGCGTTCTGGATGGGGCCTGTACCGTTTTCTGTGCGGTTGGAGGCGTGCAACCCCAGACAGAGACCGTATGGCGGCAGGCCAACAAATACAAAGTTCCCCGGCTCGCGTTTGTCAATAAAATGGATCGTGCCGGGGCGAACTTCATGCGTGTCTATGAGCAGATACAGACCCGCCTGAAAGCCCATCCGGTGCCCGTGCAGTTGCCCATTGGCGCCGAGGACAAATTTGAGGGCGTCGTCGATCTGATCAAAATGAAGGCCATCTATTGGGACGAGGCCAGCCAGGGAATGACTTTCGAGGAACGGGACATCCCCGCCAACATGGTCGAAGATGCCAAGGCGTGGCGTGAAAAAATGGTGGAGACCGCGGCCGAGGCGAGTGAAGAGCTGATGAACAAGTATCTTGAAGAGGGGGATTTGTCCGCAGCAGATATAAAGCAGGGCTTGCGCATGCGCACCATCAGCAATGAAATCGTGCCCATGCTTTGCGGTTCCGCTTTCAAGAACAAGGGCGTTCAAGCCATGCTCGATGCCGTGCTGGACTATTTGCCGTCTCCCGCCGATATCGAGGCCATTGATGGAGAGAAGGAAAGTGGCGAGCACGCCGAGCGTCATGCGGACGACGACGAGCCTTTTGCCGGTCTGGCATTCAAGATTGCAACCGACCCGTATGTGGGCCAGCTGATATTTTTTCGAGTCTATTCCGGTGTGGTGACATCGGGGGATACCGTGTATAACCCGATCAAAGGACGGAAGGAGCGCATCGGAAGACTGCTGCAGATGCACGCCAACCAGCGTGAGGAAATCAAGGAAGTTCGTGCCGGCGACATCGCGGCGGCAGTGGGTCTGAAGGAAGCCGTGACCGGGGATACGTTGTGCGACCCAGCGGATGTGATTACGCTGGAGCGGATGGTATTTCCGGAGCCGGTGATTCATGTCGCGGTGGAGCCGAAAACCAAGCTTGACCAGGAAAAGATGGGTATCGCGTTGAACCGCCTTGCCCAGGAAGATCCATCCTTCCGCGTCCGTACCGACGAAGAGTCCGGGCAGACCATCATTTCCGGCATGGGCGAGTTGCATCTGGAAATCATCGTAGACCGGATGAAGCGGGAATTCGGCGTGGAGGCTAACGTGGGAGCTCCACAGGTAGCCTATCGCGAGGCAATCAAGAAGACCGTGGATGTCGAAGGCAAGTTCATCAAGCAGTCTGGTGGTCGCGGTCAGTATGGGCACGTCTGGCTCAAGATGGAGCCGAACGAGGCTGGCAAGGGGTTCGAGTTCGTGGATGCCATCAAAGGTGGAACGGTGCCGCGCGAATATATTCCGGCTGTGCAAAAAGGCCTTGAGGAAACGCTTCCCAACGGCGTCCTCGCCGGCTTTCCAGTGGTTGATGTCAAGGTTACGCTATTCGATGGTTCGTATCACGACGTGGATTCCAACGAAAATGCCTTCAAGATGGCAGCATCGATCGCGTTCAAGGATGGCATGCGCAAGGCCAATCCAGTGTTGTTGGAGCCGATGATGTCCGT